>NZ_WAJT01000001.1:2100000-2393935 GCF_009650605.1 Labrenzia sp. CE80 | reverse complement strand
ACGAGGACGAACGTCAATCGCCGGTGACACCTTCGAGAACGCATCAACAATTGTCAGAATCCGGATCTTGCGACCGTCAAACAGCTGGTCAGACAGAAAATCCATTGACCAGACATCATTCGGACCTTCTGGCGCGCGCCGATCTTCACGCAGTTTTGCAGCAACCTTTCTCTTTGGCCGTTTTGTGCGGATTTGCAAACCCAACTCCGTGTAGAGCCGGTACACGCGCTTGGCATTCACAGTCCATCCTTCCCGACGCAGTAAAACGTGGATACGCCTGTAGCCGTAGCGCACCCGGGTCTCGGCAATCTCTTTGATGCGTTGTTTGAGGGCTGCCTGAGAAGGGCGCCGTGACTTGTAGAATAGGAGGACTTCTGGAAGCACAAGGTGCTACAGGCCTGCCGGATCGACACACCGAACACACCCTGCAAATAGTCCACCAAATCACGCGCCTTCGCAGGCTTTACAGCTTTTTTGAAAGGACATCCTGCAACATGGCCTTGTCCAGGGAAAGATCGGCGACCATCTCCTTCAGACGACGGTTCTCCTCCTCCAGCTGCTTCAACCGTTTAACTTCCGACGGCATCAAACCGCCATACTTCTTGCTCCAGCGGTAATAGGTCTGTTGTGAAACGCCAGCCTTGCGGCAGACATCTTCAACGCCCAAACCGTCATCAACCTGCTTCAGGATGAGCGCAATATGCTGCTCCGAAAGACGGGACGTCTTCATCGTCTTCTCTCCATAGCCCAACCAAGGATATTATGAGAAAATTCCCGCTTCAAATGGTCCAGTTCTCAGCGTGAGGGTCACCTTTGCTTAAAAACTGAAACGCCCATCAATCGTTGGGACCGATCATCTGCTCGGGGCGTACAAGCGAGTCGAACTGCTTTGCTGTGACATAGCCGAGGCTGAGAGCCTCCTCGCGCAGGGACGTGCCGTTCTTGTGGGCCGTCTTGGCGATTTCGGTCGCCTTGTCGTAGCCGATTGCCGGTGCCAGCGCAGTCACCAGCATCAATGAGCGCTCCATCAGGACCTTGATATTGTCTTCATTGGCCTTGATGCCGGAAACGCAACGGTCCGCGAAGCTCATAGACGCATCTGCGAGCAGCTTGATCGACTGCAGCATGGCGTAGGCCATCACCGGTTTGAACACGTTCAGTTCGAAATGTCCCTGACTGCCTGCGAAGGAAATGGTTGACTGATTGCCGTGTACCTGTGCGCAGACCATGGTGAGCGCCTCGCATTGCGTCGGGTTGACCTTGCCCGGCATGATTGACGAGCCGGGCTCGTTTTCCGGCAGGGTGAGTTCTCCCAGACCGGAACGTGGACCGGAGCCGAGAAAACGAATGTCGTTTGCAATCTTGAACAGAGAAACGGCGACGGTATTCAAGGCGCCATGGGCATAGACGTAGGCATCATGAGCCGCCAGAGCCTCGAACTTGTTCGGTGCCGTGCGGAAGGGAAGCCCGGTTATATACGCGACCTCGGCCGCGAATTGATCGGCAAAGCCTTTCTGTGTGTTGAGCCCCGTGCCCACGGCTGTGCCGCCCTGTGCCAGGTCGTAAAGTCCGTCAAGCGCCTCGGAAACGCGACGGATGCCGAGCTCAAGCTGCGCCGCGTAACCGCCGAACTCCTGCCCGAGCGTCAGCGGTGTGGCATCCTGGGTGTGAGTCCGGCCGATCTTGACGATCCCGGACCACTCGGTCGACTTTGCTGTCAGCGCCAATTTCAGGTGCGACAGCGCAGGCAACAGGGTCAGCTTGATCTCCCGCGCAGCCGCAATATGCATTGCGGTTGGAAATGTATCGTTCGACGACTGGCTCATGTTGCAATGGTCGTTCGGATGAACGGGCTTCTTTGAACCGATTTCGCCGCCCATTATCTCGATCGCCCGGTTTGCGATGACCTCGTTGGCGTTCATATTAGACTGTGTTCCGGAGCCGGTTTGCCAGACGACAAGTGGAAAGTGGCCGTCAAACCGGCCGTCCGCGACTTCTCCGGCAGCCTGTTCGATGGCTTCGGAGATTTCCTCAGCCAGTTTTTCCTGCTTCCGGTTCACGCGGGCGGCCGCCTGTTTGATCACACCGAGTGCGTGCACAAGGGGCACCGGCATTGTCTCGCCGCCGATCGGGAAATTCATCACAGAACGAGCAGTCTGGGCTCCGAAATATCTGTCGACCGGTATTTCGAGAGCGCCGAAGGAATCGGATTCCGTACGGGTTGGTTTGGACATGGTTCCTCCTAGAGAATTGACAGGCTTTTTCAGGCAGTTTCAACGAAATAGAGACTGTTTCCATCGGGGTCGGTCAGGGAAAATTGCGGCTTGCCGCAAATTCCGTGTTTGACCTGACCCAAGTTCGGCAGGGAACGGCCACGGTATTCCTCATGAAGTTTACCAATCTCGTCCACGCGGAAGACGACACTTAGATTGGCCATCAGGTCTGCATTGGTCATCAGTGTGATCTTGAGATCGAGTTGGGAGCGCCGAACCCTCAATCCATCGCTCTCCCGATAAACTGCAAAGCCCAACGCGTCACTATAGAACATTGAGGTCCGCCGAAGATCCGCCGAAAACAGTACCGGGACAGCGACAGCGGGATAATTCGTGTCGGTGACATTCGTATTCATGATTGGCTTCCGCCTGTGTCTTTGAAACAACTTCGGGTGAGGGGGCATCGGTAGACATGCGTTTTCTCAGCTTCAGTGCAGCGTTGCTGTACTGGCGTCACGTAATGCGTCTGTGATCAGCAACGTGGTCTCAACATCTGTGAGCGAAACCGGAAGGAACCGCTGACCGAGGCTCAGATACTCGGCGGCGAGTTGCCATGCCCGGCGTTCGAGTTCTGCTAGACCCGCGACTGGCGCAATCTCGCGCAAGCATTTTCCCGAGCAGGCGACATCCTGATGCTGCAGGGCGGATATCAGGGCCATTGAAAGATATTCGTCCCGGGCCATACAAGGGCACTCAAGGCAATGATGGCCCGTTGGATCACTTGCATGCCACCGGTAAACCCGCACGAATTCCCAAAGGGCATCAAGAAGTGAACGGCAGTTGTTCTCACCGAAATCAGCGGAATATCGCACCCAGACTTTGCACCAATGGTCGAGATATTGGTTGTCGTAACCATTCTGCACGCAGCGCATTCCGAACACAAACAATTGCTCTGCAAGATAAGGCGTCTTCGCCGCCCGGCGTATGGTTTCTTCGAGCGTCTCCGCAAGCATGGCATTTTCCGCCCTCTTGTTCTTGAACCTTGGTTCTACCGTTCCGCTGTCACTATCGTTCGCCATGATGGGCCTGCTGTGCGGCACCACAGCGGGGCAGCGATTGCATGACTTCTGTCCAGGTTTGATTGAAACGGCTCTCAGGTAGGCGGTTATGAGCGAAAACCAGAACGCATGCCCCTGATTTCGAATAGCACTCGAGGGACAGGCCGTTCCGGTTGCGCACGACCCAATATTCAGAGATCGCAGCGGGATCGAGGTAAACCCTGCATGCTTCGGCATCCAGTTCGAGGAGATCCCCGTGCTGGCGGAAGTCGTCCAGGCGCCCGGATTTCAATTGCATGCAAGCCGAGCTTGGAACACCGATCATCATCGGCATGCGCAGTTCACAGAAGTAGCGCAACACATGGGGGATGACTTGTCGGTCGATCGTCCAGGCTTCGCTCCGATCCATCTTTTTCAAGCGGTCGTGGCGACTTTTTCCCTCGTAACGCAAGCAGTTATCCAGAGTGTCCTTTACATCCTGCTCACAGAAAGACTGCGCCGGTAGTTTCCCCGCTGGTTTCAACGCTTCTGAGACGAAGCCGAAAAAGGGACCCGGCAGGCTCATTGCGAGATCCTTCTCGCGTGCACCATACATCAGGACGTCAAAGGCCAGTTGATCCGAGAGAGAGGCAATATGACACTTGTGGACTGCTCGGCCTGCGGCATCGAAAGCCTGCAGCGACGGTGGCTCCTTGGAGGAGACATCCGCTTCAACAGCGACCAGTGTTTCAATGCTGGTAGTCAGCAACCTGGTTGCTATACCCGTATTGTCGAATGTGAGATCTTCACCTACGCACATTGGAACCTGGTAAATGCCGATGTCGGCCATAACGGCACATGCGTTTGCTGTGGAGGCAATTACGCGCTCAAAGCTCGGCAACCAGTTTCGCAAAAGGTCGACACCGCCACTCAAGCCACGCGCCCTATTCCCGGCTGACAGGTAAAGGTCTGCGATTTCGCAATGCGTGCTGCCGGCGGATTGCTTTCTTGAAGCGGAGGTGTTGTCGACCACCAGCCTTGTTCCGACGTCAGTTCCTTTAAAGATCTTGTTCACAAATACTGGCTCCCGGGCCTCACGAAGATTGAAATGGTCTTCAGTAAACGTCACGCAAATAACGTTTGTCGCGTTTCATATTGGCGACATAGGCCGCTGCCTCTTCTGGCGAATGTGCACCGAACTCTGCAACAACCTCATGCAATGCGCGGTCGACATCTCGGGCCATTCGGATAGCGTCGCCGCAGACATAGAAAAAGGCGCCGTCCTCCAGCCATGAATAAAGATCCTTGCCGTTCTCCCTCATCCGGTGCTGGACATAGATCTTCTGGTCCTGGTCCCGGGAGAAGGCGAGATCGAGACGGTTCAGGACACCCTGTTCGCTCATGACGCTCAGTTCATCCTCGTAGATGAAATCATGGGCCTTATGCTGATCACCGAAGAACAGCCAGTTTTGTCCCTTTGCACCCGAGGCTCGGCGCTCCTGAAGAAACGCGCGGAAGGGTGCAATACCGGTTCCAGGTCCAACCATGATGACCGGACGGTCAGTATCTTCCGGAAGACGGAAGGAATTGTTGGGCGACAAGAAAATGCCCGCGCTGCCGCCATCCTCGATCCTGTCTGCAAGAAAGGTCGAACAGACACCGCCGTGCTCACGTCCGAATGTTCGATATCGGACACTGGCGACGGTTAGATGGATATGATCCGGTGCTTCCAAGGGGCTGGAGGAGATGGAATAGGCGCGATGTTGAAGCGGTTTCAGCAGGCCCGTGAATTCAGAAAGTGCTATGCCTTGCGGCGGCAACATACTCAGCAGGTCAAGACAATCACGGCCCCAGAGCCAGCTATCCAGCGCTTCCTTGTCGCCGTTCTTGACGATATGGCTCAGCTCTTCGTCTCCGGCACGCCTTTCAATTTCGGCAATGAGATCCTTCGAAGGTGTCGAGATCTCGAACCGGTGCGTCAGTGCTTCGCCGATGGCCTCTTCTATGCCGTCTACAGTGGCATTCCTATCAGTTCCGAGCCATTGCAAGACGGCGTCTACCAGTGCGTCATCGTTAACTGGAAGAACGCCAAGAGCATCGCCTGCACTGTAGGAGATACCGCTGTCGCCAAGCGCAAATTCAAAATGCCTGATTTCCTTGTCGGAGTCCTCGCCTGAAAGCCGTCTGTTGACAGCAACCCGGGAAACGTAAGGAGACCTGCGGGACCATTTTGGCTTGGTTGGCTGCTGCAAAGCCTGTTCGCCTCCGGTTTGCGCTGCTGGCGCAGCACTGCACTCCTGGGCAACTTTGGGCAGAACATCTTCAATCCAGCCGGCCGCGGGGTCCTCGAAATCAATGTCGCAGTCGATGCGCGCAATTAGACGCCGCGCGCCCAGTTGCTCCAGGCGCATGTCAATGAGTTTGCCCGCCTGGCAGAAATCGTCGTAGCCGGTGTCGCCGAGCGCCAGTACGCTAAAGTTCAGCTGCTCCATCGTCGGGGCAGTCTCAGCTGAAAGAGCGTCCCAAAACAGCTGCGCATTGTCAGGCATCTCGCCTTCACCATAGGTCGAGATGACGATGACGACGTGTGACATCGCCTGAAGCGCATTGAGATCAACATCGTCGAGCGCCTGCACTAACGGCGTAAGGCCCATGGATTTTGCGACCGAGGCGGCGTCCATGGCTACAGCTTCTGCGTTCCCGGTCTGCGTGCCGAACAGGATATTCAGCGCTGGAGCTTCGCTCAAAGGTGCCGTTGTTGTTTGTGCTGCCGTTGCGGGTACGTCCTGCAGCGAAAGTCGCGAATGAAGCCCCGCCAGAAATCCGGAAAGCCAGGACCGCTGGTCTTCGTTGAAAGGGGCATCTTTGGGAATGAACGGAATTTGCATGTCGGACTATCCAGAGATGAAGTCAGTTCGAATGAGCGGCGGTGAAGGCCATCAGATCGCTGATGCTGTGTCTTGCGAACAGTTCCTCGAAGCTCGGCAACCTACCGACCTTGTCTCGGTTCTTGGCATTCTGGTGCAGGATCCAGCCATAGGTGCCTGGGCTGTCCATCGAAAGAACGTTCCGGCGGGCAAGGGCGGTCTTGTAATCCCTCAATCGCTTGTCTGCGATAAGAACCGCCAGTTCTGTGTCGCCATATTCGAACACTGCATTGCGCGCATATGTCTGCAGCTTTTTCTGAAGTGAGAAATCTTCGGTCAACAACAAGTTGCGCGCGGCTTTCTCAACAGCTGTATCCGTGATAGCAGCGCTGTCGCGCATCCGGGTCAAAGCAACCGATTGCGCTGTCGACATGACGAGGTAGTTGTTTAGCAGTGCATACATTTCTTCGGTGTCGGTCTGACCATAGCCAGGAACGGCTCCGTCCAGAATCGGTTTGCCCGACTTCAGCGCGGTCTTGAACTTCTGCAGCTGATGGGCAACAAGAGCCGTGCTCAATTCCTCGATCAACTCCTTGCGTGACCGGGCAGCGAGGATGGCATCGCTGTCCTGGTAAAGCAGAAGCGATTTCGGCATGGCATAGACGAAGTTGCGCCGCTCGCTCTCCCAATTGTCCAGCAGCCACTCTGCCTTTGCAGAGCCCGTTGCTTCAACATGAAGGCGCAGTAGAAGAAGCACCGCATCGGCATGCATATCCGCTAACGATGTTTCCTCGCCAAGCCCGTGAAGCTGCACGGAATCATGGCTAACCTTGAGGCCAAGTTCACCATAGGGATCGTATTGATAAGCGAAGCCCCCGCTCATCCCGTTGGCAAATCCCTTGCCGAAGCTGCCTATGTTAAGGACTGCACCGTTGGTCATATACTCGCAGCAGAACTCGCCAACGCCTTCGGCGACTGCGGTCGCACCGGAATTTCGGACTGCAAAACGGTCGCCTGCCTGTCCTTCGATGAAGGTTCGGCCGCCAGTCGCCCCGAAGAGCGCGAAGTTGCCAATCAATACGTTGCCGCCTGTCTCGTCCGATCCGCCGCCGGGAGAACGTACGACAATCGTCCCGCCGCAAGCGCTCTTCCCTAGGCCGTCGTTGCAGGTTCCTCGGTGTTCGAGGTGCATGCCGTCATTGCAGAAGGCCCCGAAAGACTGTCCAGCCGAGCCCGAGGTTTTCAACTGGACCGTATCTGCATCAAAATAGCGGCGACCGCGATGATCCGTGAAAACGGGTGTCGAGACGCTGGCCGACCGGTCGTCGATCTGGTGATTGAGTAGCCGCTCGATATCTACCGCGAGCTGACCGGCAACTGTCTTGTTGCAGTTGTTCAGTGTTGCATTCGGCTTGAGTACGACCTTGTCTGAGCCCTCCTCGAACAGTTCGCGCCTGGCGGCTTCGATGAAACGGTCATCATGCTGAAAGTCTTTTTCCAGGTAGACCGGATTGTCGACCTGGACGTCCTCGACGCATGCGAGCATCGATCTCAAGTCAAGCTGCCCGACCTGCGCGGCATGATCCAGCAGGTGCAGAAGATCCGACCTTCCCCTGGCTTCGCGAAGCGACTGCAGGCCGAGACCTGCGAGAATTTCCCGGGTTTCGTGAGCGATGTTCAGAAGATACTGCGCGAGTGCACGTGGATCACCGTCAAAGACCTCCGGATTGGTTGTTAGGCCCGCCGGGCATTTGACGTTGCAGTTCTTCGCCATTACGCATTTCAACATCATCAATGCTGTCGTGCCGAATTCGAAAGAATCTGCGCCAAGCAACGCTGACTTGACGACGTCGCTTGCCGTTTGGTGTGCACCCGAGCAGCGCAACAAGACCTTCTGGCGGATCCCGTTAGCGCAAAGTGCCTGGTGTACCTCGGCAATACCGATTTCTGCCGACCGGCCGGTGTATTTCAGGCTTGTCACGGCTGCGGCGCCTGTGCCGCCGGTGTTGCCGGCTACGTTGATGACATCGGCTCCAGCCTTGGCAACACCAACCGCGATTGTGCCAATCCCCTCCGAAGACACCAGCTTCACGATGACGCGAACCCGGGCGGCTTTGGCATCATGGATCAACTGTGCCAGATCTTCGATCGAATAGGTGTCGTGATGCGGAGGTGGCGAGACGAGCTCGACGCCAGGTGTACCACCGCGGGCAGCCGCAATCTCGACCGTCACTTTGGGCGCAGGCAATTGGCCGCCTTCGCCAGGCTTGGCACCTTGACCGATCTTGATCTCGATCTCTTCCAGGCTTGGATCCGCCAGATACCCGGCCCAGACCCCGAAGCGGCCAGACGCGAATTGCTTGATCTTTGAAGAACGGACAGTGCCATAGCGGGAAATATGTTCGCCACCTTCGCCGGAATTCGACATGCCGCCGGCCATGTTGGTGCCGTGTGCAACCGCCTCGTGGGCGGTTGCGACCAAGGCACCATGACTCATGGCTCCGCTCGCAAGCAACGGTGTGATTTCGCTGGCGGGCTGGACCGTGTTTAGGTCACGTGCTTCGGGAGCGGACCGTATCTGCGAAAGAAAGACCGCCGCCACGCCGCTTGCCCGAACCTTCACGAAGCTGTCTTCAAGCCAGTGCCCCTCGATGTCGCCGCTAAAGCGTCTCACCAACGCCTCTGCAAGTTCGGACCGCCGAGCCAGCTGATTTCCGCGGGGACCGGTCAGTGCGAGCCTCAAGGTTTCTCCGTCGACCCTCTCGCATGTCAGGCCTCGGAAATAGAACGACGCATTGCCGATGACGGAGAACTTGCGAAATTCGCGTTCGAAGTCCTGTGCGGAGGACGAAAACGAAACGTCGGCAGGAAAGTCCAAAACATCGCGCAGGGCCGCTGGCCTCCGGCCGCGCTCCTCCGACATCATCCGCGAAAACGTCCGATACCCAGGGGTGATCGCAAAGGCATCGATCATCGCCGGCGTCAGCCTGTCGAAATTCGTATAGGTATAGGCCTTCTCATCGAGGCCGAATGCGTCCTCAAGGCGGTCCACGGGCAAGAGGCGAAGATACTCGTCATGCTCTCCTGCATCTGGTGCGTCGTTGAGGTGGATGGCTTCCTCGGTCATGTCGACAAAGCCTCGCACGGCGGTGGTTCCATAGGAATGCCCGGCCCCGTCCGCGCGCTCCTTGAAAAGCCCAAGCAGCGGAATGTCTTTTTCGCCCGCTACCGTGCGCGCCCGCTGGTGCCAGTCGTTGACCGCGGTCGCTATTGTCCTGAACCCCACGCCCCCGACAGGTGTTTTCGCATTCGGAAAATAGCGCTTCAGCACCGGATCGTTTGTGTCGAGGAAGTTGGGCTCGAAGAATTCGCCGCCGATATAGCTCTCGAGCGTGCACAAGCCGACCTTGCCCATCGTCTTCAGCAGGGACTTCTCGGCGGCCTTGGAAAAGCGTCTGAACGCGGCATCGGCATCTTCCGGAAAGGTTTCTTCAGCCCTGAGCTGGACCACAAGCGGGTAGACGGCCGAAGCGCCGAACCCAAGCGCTGTTGCAATGTGGTGGGCGGAAGAGATCTGGCCACTTTCCGCAATCAGGGAAGCATTCAACCTTAAACCTTCCTCGATCAGACGCTGGTTGACCGCGGAGACTGCAAGCGTCATCGGCAAGGCTGCTTTGTCGGAGGAGATCTGCCGGTCGCTCAGGATAACAATGCCACCATCCCCAGAAACCTCCTCCGCGACCTTTGTGCAGATCGCGTCGATTGCATCTTCAAGCGCTCGGTCATTTGCGGCTTTGTCGTCCAGAACCGGGGTGTAGATCATGTCTACGACAGTGATCGGCGTAGCGGTCTGCGAGCGCAGCCACTTCATGTCGGTTCTGGAAAGGATCGGAGTCTCGAGGACGATTTGCTTGTCTTCCGCACCTGAAAAATTCGGCTTTGCACCGAGTGCGACACGCAAGGTCATTCCATCGGCTTCGCGAATGGAATCGAGCGGGGGGTTGGTTACCTGGGCAAAGCGTTGCGAGAAATACTTGGCGACACCGCCTTCCTGGTCGGAGAGCGCATTGATCGCCGCTCCGTAGCCCATTGCTGATATTTTTTCCGCGCCTGTCGTGAGCATCGGGTCCATCAGGAACTTGAAGCTTTCCTGATTGTGGGAATAGGCGACATAGCGCTGGTGAAGTTCGAGATCGCCTTCATAGGGAACAAGCCGGCCAGGGACCTTTATTGGCGGCCCTCGGTGTTCGGTGAGGCATAGCCGTGCTTGGCCGAGCAACTTCTCGTAGTCCCGCTTTGCCGCGAGGCGCTCGAGCGTGTCACGGGTGCTCCAGCTCCGCTTTTCGCCGTGGTCGTAATAGAGCATGCCGCCGGCTTCGATACGGCCGCGCCGGATGATGTCCTCGGGCGGGAAGGTAATCTGTCCTGCCTCGGACATGACAGTCAGATATTCTTCGGTCTCCGTGGTCCTGAGAGGACGTAGACCGAGCCGGTCGAGCCGGGCACCGATGATCTTGCCATCGCCGAAGATAAGTGCTGCTGGGCCGTCGTTCTTTTCCTCATACAGCGAAAAATACTCCAGCATCGCCCGGACCTCGTCTGAAAGCGATGCATCGTTTTCCCAGGCTGGAGGCATCATAGAGACCACCGCAGTGACCAGGTCCAGATCGTCTTCGAGCACGCGCCCTTGCAGGGTCTGGTCCAGCCGGCAGCTGTCCGACTGTCCTCGTGGACGAATGATATTGGCGTTCTTCGCCAGTGCAACGGCGGCTTCGGAAAGGCGGTTCTTTTTGTCGGTGTTTAATTCGCCGTTATGCGCCATGAAGCGGAACGGTTGCGCCATGCTTGGATGAGGATCGGTGTTGGTGGAAAACCGCGTGTGGAAATAGAGCGTGTGGACCTTGTGCTCAGGATCCTGGAGGTCGGTGAAATACGGGACCAGTTCGTAGGAGTTCAGCCTACCTTTCAGCACCTGGGTCCGCGCACTGAGCGAAAGCGGATAAAGACCCTGCAGTTCGGGGCGGGTGTAGGCTTCGGCCTCGATCGCAAGCAGCGCCTTGTGAACAGTATTGTCGCAGATTTCGGCTTGCCCGTTTTCCCTTCCGGAAATGAATACCCACTGCCGGATCGGCAATTGGTGCGGGACAGCCCGTGGGCGAAGCGCTGAATTGTCCGCCGGTACAGCCCGTGTCAGTATGACGGTAAAGCCATGCTGCGTCAGAACCTGTTCCACCAGTTGCATGGCTGCTGCGTGCTGGTTCGTATCGTTCGGCAAGAAGAAGTTGCCGACACCGAAGTTGCCGGAGCTCAGCTCCTCTCGGCCGGTCAGGTGGCGGAAAAAGGATTCTGACAGATCAATCGACACGCCGGCCCCGTCACCGACCCCTTCCGAAGACATTCCGCCGCGATGAGGCACGGCACACAGTGCCTCATGCGACATCCGGAGAACGTCGTGGGTCTGGAGGCTGTCTTTGCGGGTGATGAAACCGACACCACAGCTGCTTCTTTCAATCTGAGGGTCGTAAAGTCCGAATTCTTCCTGATCCACCTACATAGGTCTCCTCAATCTTCCGTTTCTGTATTCCAGCAAAACGGCCTTGACTGCCAAATTTTGTGCACATGCAGCTAATCCCGGTCGGCGGGAGCGGGAAGGGCGGTCGATGCGATGCTTTTTCGGGAAATGTGGGCTGGCTCGGATGCTAAGTGCCAAGCTGGCTTGCTATCGAGCCCCTGAGTATTAAACTTGAATATATGTTTCAAGTTTTAATTTTGTCTGGGGCTTTTCCCCGTCAGCACCTATTGGGCCAGATAAGGGCGTGAAACAGGGGCGCGCTGCACACAGGTCCAAGGGCAGAGATGCGGACAAAGCTCCCTTCCACTTGCTCGCTCTGAATGTCTGCAATAGGTTCGAGCGACCATAAACCGATCACCTCCTGTCGACATCGATGCACTCCAAACTGCCATCGTTTCTGAGTTGAGCGCTATGGGAGAAGGAACACCTTACGTCGCAGACGCGAATGAGCCTGATCCGCGATATCTTGGTTACGGCGTAAGAGCGCCTGAGATGAAGAGATTTTTAGCGAGTTTGAAACCCCAATTCGCGGCTCTGGATGCAGATCAAAAGATCGAACTGGCCACGCGTCTTATTGCCTCCGGGTACGGGGAACAAAAAGGCGTTGCCATTGCTCTTTTAGAGAATGTCCCGGAACACTTCCCCCCGGAACGTTTTAATCTAATGCAGGAACTAGTGAGCAGCCTCCACGGTTGGAGTAAGATAGACAGTGTTACAAAACTGTTCTTACCAAACATTCTAAGTCGTCACGAACAAGAGACGATTGAATTGTTGGGACGTTGGAATATCAGCGAAGACAAATGGCTACGTCGGGCAAGCGTTGTCCTGTTCACGCGCAAAGTGGCAAAGTCTGGATTGTACAAAGACATTGCATGTCGATTGTGCCACGCGTTGATTCATGACAACGAACACTTGGTACAAACAGGTGTTGGTTGGTGCTTGCGCGATCTCATGAGATGGCACAAATAGGAAATTCTACCCTATGTCGTTGAACTCCGGCGGACGGGTGTCAGCAGCAAAATCACACTCTATGCACTGCGCGATATTAAAGGCGAAGAACGCAAAGCCGTTTTGACGAGTAATGGTTAGTCCAACTAGATCGCTTTGAGCCTCTCCCAATGAATTGGTCCACCCGTATATTTAGGAAAACGGAGGACTGGTCTTGACCCTGTTTCTGGCAGGGTTTCATGCGACCTTTCGGGTTAGGTTTAGTTGGGTCGCATCCATCGCTCGGCGTCAAGTTTCCGAGCGATGAATGCGGCCGGTTCTCGTTGTCGTCGATCCTCCATTCAGCGATCCGGGCCGGCGCATCTGCCATGGACAGGAACTAGGAGGCGTTGAGGCATTCCTAACGTACCCGGCTGTTAAATGCTTCGATATAGGTATTGTCGGTTGGTCTTCCTGGCCTGGAGAAGTCCAGTTCAACCTTATTCGGATATGCCCACTGGTCGAGCCGCCGCCCTGCGAACTCCGGCCCATTGTCGGCGCGAATGCGCCGAGGTTTGCCCCGGATGCGCGCAATGTGATCCAGTGCATCTATGACCTGATAAGCTCGTAAGTTCGTCCTCGCAGCGCTCGCGAGAGCCTCTCTCATAAAACAGTCGGCGATGGCCGGGATACGGCAGGGCGTTCCGTCAATTCGTTCAAACGCATCGGCAACGCCATTCCTCACCCAATCGAAGGGCATTAATAAGTTGAGGTTGACATTCATATTTTAATATTGGTAGGTAAACCAACTAAAGTTGATTTATGCAGGTGGGGCAACATGCGAACCAACGTATCTTTGAAAATTCGACTGATCTTGACGGCCGGGATTTGCTCAATTGTAACCGCAGCGTACGGCCAAGACGCATCTGCTCCTGATGGCGCGCTCGATCAGATTGCCGATGTGGCTGTTCTGGACACGATCATCGTGTCAGCTCGAAAATTCGAAGAGCCAATCCAGCATGTCCCGTTCTCGATAGATGCGCTGAGCAGCGCTCAGCTTGATGACGCAGGCATTGAGAAGATCGAAGACCTCTCCCGCTGGATTCCAAACTTCAATTTCTCTGATAGTGGCTTGTCTTTCGCCAACACGATGAATCTCAGAGGCATCGGCTCTTCCTCCGCGTTGATTGCACCATCGGTGAACTACTATGTCGATGGCGTCCCGGTTCCGGTTCGTGTTTTCGACCAACGTTTTTTTGACGTCAAATCAATAGAAGTCCTGAAAGGACCCCAAGGCACCCTTTTCGGCTTAAATTCCCAAGCAGGGGCCGTTGTTATCAAGACAGAAGAAGCAACCGCCGATTTGTCCGCAGGCCTTGCAACCGAAATCGGATCGTATGGCAATCGTGAAGTCAGTGGCTACCTAAACGGCGCAATAAGCGAGCGAGTAACAGCACGCGTCTCAGGCGAACTTCATGGCTATGACGGTGATATCCGCAATTTCTCATTCAGCGCGCCAAACTTGGTAAGCAACGATGACCGCTCTGTCCGGGAAGAGTATTTCGGTGCATTGTCCGCAAAAGTCAGCGCGGAGATTTCCGATACTACAGACGCAACACTGTCGGTTCGCTACAATAGGAACGACACCCGACCAACCACGGGCGTGTGGATCGACGATCCGAACTTGCCTCGAAATTCCTACAACCCGGTCCCCAAGTCGACTATCGATACGATTGGCTCTTCGCTCGAGATACAGCATGATCTTGATTACGCAACTCTGACATCCCTCACTGGGTTATCCTACTACCAGATCGATTTCGAAGCCGATCTTCTGGATGGTTTTATCATTTCGGAACAAAGCGGATTTCCGGCTTCCGCATTCCAGACGATTGGCCTTAACGTCCGGCAGATGGATGAAGACAACACGCAATTCAGTCAGGAATTCAGGCTTAATGGCGATATCGGGACCGATGGCCAGTGGGTCGCGGGCGTTAGCGGTTTTTACTCCGACTTTGAAAGCACGACGGATATCACCAGCCAGTTTATTGCGAACGGCGCTTACACTGGCGACTTGAATAAGACAAACTTGGCAGCATTTGGTGAAGTGACAATCCCCGTCGGTGAGAAATTGCGGCTGATCGGTGGAGCCCGATATACATATGAAAGTCAGGACTTTTCCGGAAACTATGTAGCGCGCCCAAGCGGGGCCGTTTTCAACGAAGAACATGACAGCTCATTCAATTTCGTTACCGGCCGTGCCGGTGTGGGTTACGACGTAATGCCGGAGCTGACGGTCTATGGAACAATCGCCCGCGGTGAAAAGCCCGGTGGCTATCTCTTCTTCAATCAGTTTGCCTCACTTGGCATACCGCTCACAGAATATGAAAGCTCCAGCACCTGGACGTATGAAGCCGGCCTGCGCGGGCAGCCCGGGATCGAATGGCTCCACCTGGCAGGATCGGTTTTCTTCAACGATACTGCGGACGAGCAACTCTTCACTTTTAACCCAATTTCCGGCCGGTTCGACGTCCAAAACGCAGATACAGAAAGCTATGGCGTAGAGTTGAGCGTTGTCGCCGAACCTATTGAAAACCTCCAGTTCGGAGCCAACGTGGGCCTCTTGCGTGCGGAGATTACCGGTGGCGTGAACACCACACTCAAGGGTAATGATGTTCCCTATGCGCCGAACCTCACAGCTGCGCTTTTTGCAGAATACCGGCATCAAATCGACGCTGGTATCTTAACCGGGGACTTATTCGGACGCGTCGAATATACCCACACAGGATCCAGACAAATTGATCCGGCCAACAACCGCGAACTCAAGGCGTATGATCTCGTAAATCTGCGCGCCGGCTGGCAAAAGGAGGACCTTGAAATCTATGGCTATGTCGAGAACCTTTTCGACAAATCCTACACCACGTCGGCTTATCTGACGGGAACCAATTCCAGCGGGCAAAATGTATTTGCTGGAATTCCGGGAAAAGGACGCGCATTCGGCGTCGGCGCACGCGTAAAGTTCTAGGCGGGCAAGATGCAGACTCCTCTCTCTGAAATACCCCCATCATCGAAGACCGCTCAGCTAAGCCTCTTTACGGGCCTCACCTTGAAGGCTGCGGGTCTTGCTGTTGTCCTGGTTCTCTTACCGCCGCTTGGACGTCAAATGGGCTTCACTG
The DNA here is from genome assembly GCF_009650605.1 of Labrenzia sp. CE80. Classification (NCBI taxonomy): domain Bacteria; kingdom Pseudomonadati; phylum Pseudomonadota; class Alphaproteobacteria; order Hyphomicrobiales; family Stappiaceae; genus Labrenzia; species Labrenzia sp. CE80. Next base: position 2,378,146 of record NZ_WAJT01000001.1, on the reverse strand, counting down.
ACCTTCAAACCGGAGCTCTAATGAGCATTTCAGCCTTAGCTGCAATGCTTGCAGCTCCGGTCTGGGGCGTGCTCACAGAAAGACTGGGAAGGAAACCAGTTCTCCTCATCGGGCTTCTTGCATTGCCAATCTGCCTCTTGCTGATGGCAGGTGTAATTCAGCTGCGCTTGGCGGGAACGCTAGTTGTGCCCGTCGCCCTGGCTTTGTTGTTTGCGGTCCGGGTTTCGCAGACAAGTCTTGTGGCCGGTACGATTCCGGCTGCACAGGCTTACATTGCCGACACGACTGATCGGACGAGACGCATTCAGGGCATGGGGCTGCTCGGGGCAGCCTTTGGACTTGGCGCGGTCATCGGGTCTTCGCTCGCCTGGAGAGTTGGAGGCAATTGGCCAGCCGCCACATTTTGCCTGGCCGCAATGGCTGTTCTTCTCGGAGCCATGGCCGTTGTCTTTCTGCTTCCCGAAACAGGAAAGTCCAATCCAGTTTCCCGTAGTCAGAAAAGTGCCAGTTTAGACCTGAAACTGGTGGCGCCTAACTTTCTTGTGACGTTCCTTGGTGTCTCACTATTCAGCATTTTACAACAGACGACCGCACTCCGGTTTCAGGATTATTACAGCTACGACCCTGCGCAATCGATCACCGCTGCAGGTGGTGTTTTAACTGCAACATCGCTGACAATGGTGTTTGTCCAGCTAGTTGCGCTGAAACGGCTCAACTGGGATCCACAGCAATTTGTAATCCGCTCGGCTCTGCTTGGCGGTATAGCAATGTTGTGCTTGGGGTTGGCTCAAGACTTTGCCACGATCTTGATCTCGATGGCCCTTATGGGCATTAGCCTTGGATTGCTGTTTCCTGGCAACCTGGGAGCTATGAGCCTTGTGAGCGGTAGCGGTGTTCAAGCCAAAATTGCCGGCATCAACGCAATATTTCAGGGACTTGGCATGGCTATCGGTCCGATCACCGGTGCGGTTCTAAACTCAGCCTCTGCAATCGCTGTGCCCGCGGCCGGCGTTGGACTGTGTCTATCTGCAGCGATCGTCTTCTGGCTCAGGCGCAAGACCTACGACAATTAGAGCAGCGAATCGGGAGAGGAAAAAATGACAACACAACTGTTCCGCGGCGAGCATGCGGCCTCTTATGACCTTCGCATGCCCCGGCTTGTTCCGGGATATGGCCTCATACCGGAACTTACTCTACCAATGCTTCGAACTCAGCTCGGGGAGAAAGCAACCATCCTCGTTGCCGGGGCCGGAACCGGGGCGGAGATCATACCGCTTGCAAAGGCGGAACCTGGCTGGAGTTTTATTGCAATCGAGCCGTCTCCGGACATGGTTGCACTGCTGGACATAAAGCTGGATGAACTTTCGCTCAAAGACCGCGTCTCCCTTCATAACCACCCCATGGAGGTTTTTGACAGCGAACAAAAAGCAGACGCGGCGATTGCCAATCTTGTCTCACATTTTATTCAGGGAGATACCGCAAAAACGCGTTTCTTCAGAGCATTATTTCAAGTCCTGAAGCCTGCCAGCCCCCTGCTTCATCTTGAATATGTTCCAGGATCCGAGCCCGTGTCACCGGAGTATAATGAATGGGCGCGGCAAGCTGGGCACTCAGAAGCAGATGTTCAACAGATGTCGGTCCGGATTGCCAATGGCTGGGATGCACCGTCACAAGACCGATTGTCTACAGCTGTACGAGCAGGCGGCTTTAAGACATCAATAGAGTTTTTCAGGGCACTTGATTACAGAGGATTCCTAAGCCGGTAAAACCGGTCTATATGATCGACACAGTTGAAATGCGCTTTTGGAACAAGGTCCGTGGAGGCTTTCGGCTGTTGGGGAGAGACTAGTGGCTGACGAACAAAAAAGGGAACTCATTCTTCAAGCTGCGCTCGACATCATGCAAACGTATGGCGTCAAAAAATTTACGCAGCCACAAGTCGCAAAAGCAGCCGGCATCCGCCAATCACTGCTCACTTACTATTTCCCGAAGAAAATTGACCTGATCAAAGGCCTTCTACAAGGTCACGTTGAAAACGCGACCAACAAGAACACTGACGAAAAACAAACTCGCGATGCCCTGAGGCAGGGCTTGAATGTGTTGTCATCGAACCAGGGGCGCATGCGTTTTTTTCTTAGCTTGATTTTGGAAGCCCAGCTTGAACCTGAGCTCAAAACCCTAGTGGACGAGCACATGACTGCATTCGATACCAAGATTGCGCGCTACTATGGCCGAGAAGAAGGCGATCTGGATGTTCATCTGTTCCTGTCCACCTTACGGGGAATGGGAATGCGAAACTTGGTGTCGGAACAAGAAACTGACGTTTGCATTGATGAGATCTCCGCGCGTTTTGGGCTAACCCCAACAACGTGATCATGCTTTCAGAATTCTTACGTTCAGCAACACCTAACCTGAAACATGGCAAAAGCGTTTCTGTCCATCGCAGTCAATGTGCCGATCGCAACAAAATGCCCCTGAACAACAATCCACCTTTTCTACCAGATTTCTGCGAACCTGAAGGCATGTTGTGGTCTTGATCTGATCGGCCCCACTTGATTGGTTCATTTTGATTGTTAGTGCATGCTCGGCTTTGAGCCTGCCCCGAACGCTGGATGTAGGGCCGATTCATTGCGGGAAGTTCAAGTCCTTGCGGCTCAGAAGTGCGGTGAGACCCAGAACGGCTGCCGGCACAGGCTCTACTAGCGGGACTTTTACGTCCTTGGCGAGCGTGCTCGCAGCTTGGGCAAGCGGGCCCCCACCGATGATGATGGCTTCTGCATTGTCCTCTTCAATTGCCAGGTCAATTCCGTTTCGAAGCCTGGTCAAAAGCAGGTCCGGATCGGCCATTGTTTCGTGCAGTGCGCCTTCGGTTATTCTGATCGACATCAGCTGAGCGCCAAAGCCATAGATCTCAGCACAGGTTTGGATCGAGCAGATCAACTCCGGAGTGGTGGTGACAACTGAAAAGCGTCTGTTGTCCTGAGCAGCGCGCGCCATACTTTGCTCTGCGATCCCCACCACCGGAATGTCCAATGCACTTTGCAAGGCTTGGAGTCCGGGATCTCCGAACGCAGAAACGATTACGCCTGAGTGCCCGTTGAACAAGAGCGGGTCCATTGCAGCAACAACTTCAGCCGCAGTGGCCAATTGATCCTCATTGCTGATCAACTCTGCTCCAGACGCCGCAGTAAAACCGACGATTTCAATTTCCGGCGCAGCGCGAGCTGCGATGTGGACCATTGCCTGGGTCGTTGCTTGCGACGTGTTGGGATTAACAAGCGCGACCCGGCAGAGGTGAGTGTTCGATGAGGAACGAGGCATGGAGGTTACTTTTTGTTGCTGTTTTCAAGACACTTTGGTTCGTAAGCTGTTCGACAAGGACAATAGCTTGTGTCGCGCAATCAAGCCTCCTATTGCTTGGAAGTCCCTCGTCCTCCGACTGAAGTCCTTCACTTGAATGAGCATCGAAGCAGCAGCACAATTGATTGTCGAAGCGCGGAGAGCGCACACGACGCTGGCGCGTCTGCCGAAAAGCTGCAGACTCGGAAGCGAGGCAGACGGCTATGCCGTGCAAAAAGCGGTGGCCGGTACCCTCGGGCTGGCTGTCGCTGGTTGGAAGGTCGCAGCCCGCAGTTCCAATAGCGGTGTCGCTGCTCCGATCTTTGCAGGAACAGTTCATCAGGCTCCCGTGACGCTCCCTCATGTGAATGCACTCGAGACCGAAATTGCCTTCAAGCTCAAACATGACCTTCCCGTGCGGTATAGACAGCCCTATTCGCGTCAGGAAATTTTGAACGCCATTCAAAGTGTTGCACTTGCATTTGAATTGGTCGACTGGCGTTTGACAGCAGTCGATCTTGATGTCCCCGAACGCGTTGCAGACTGTTTCGCAAATGCAGGCCTTGTTCTCGGATTGGAACGTCCTTTCATAGGCGATATTTCTTCGCCCGTTAAAGAGTTGAGCCTTTTCCGAGACCAAACACCTGAGCCCTTTCAGGCCAAAGATATCGATCCCGTGGAGTCCATTCGAGCCTACGTCAACTACGGCGGTGACACCCTGGGTGGCCTCAAGGCTGGGCATTGGGTGATCACCGGCTCGCTAAGCGGAATTCAGAAGGTCTCCTGCCCAGAAACCTGGACAGCGCGTTGGCGGGAAGAGCTCGAAGTATCGCTCAGAATCGCTGCAAGATCCTAAGCTTTTTCTACCAGAAGGCCGTATTGGTCCGGCTGCCTGTGGGCAGCAAAATTGAAAATGTTGTCCTGAATCTCCCGACATCGATCCAGGTCGCATTCGACAACGACAACCTCATCTCCAAGCGTCACGCATTTTGCGGCAATTTCACCAGTTGGCGCAATGATGCAAGAGCCACCGATCAGATCGCAGCCCTCTTCGTGCCCGGCCTTGGCAACTCCAACGACCCATGCGCCGTTCTGATAGGCCCCTGCTTGCATGGACAGATGATTGTGAAAATCCTGCAGGTGATCATGGTCAGGAGCAGGCGGATAGTGAACTGGCGTGTTATAGCCAAGAAGCACCAGCTCGGCCCCTTGTAGTCCGAGAATGCGGAAGGTTTCGGGCCAGCGTCGATCATTGCAGATACACATGCCGATCCGCCCACCCAAAGCCTCAGCTACTGGAAAACCAAGGTCTCCAACTTCAAAATATCGTTTTTCCAAATGCTGGAATGGGCGCCAAGGCTCGTTGTCCGAGTGCCCCGGCAAATGGATCTTGCGGTACTTTAGCAATACCTCGCAGTTCGGACCAACAAGCACCGATGTATTGAAACGCTGCGTTTCGCCTTTGTCATCCTGTGTCTTTTCCGCATAGCCAAAAGAGAAAGACAGGCCCAGTCGGGCTGCCGCCTCGAAAAGTGGCTGAGTTTCCTCAGAAGGCATCTGTGTTTCGAAGAAAGTGTCGATTTCTTTCTGATCCTGAAGATACCAGCGCGGGAAAAAGGTGGTCAGCGCCAACTCAGGAAACACCACAAGCTCCGCGCCGCGCGATGCCGCTTTTTCCATCAGTTGTATCATTCGACTAACAACTGAAGGCCGGTTCTCGGCGCGAGGAATTGGGCCCAGTTGAGCCGCCGCGATTACCAGATTCCGTGACATATCATAGCCTTTTTGGGTGACCTTGATCAGGAGACAAAGTTGAAAATAATCCCAGTGTTTCGATGCGATCGGCGCTTCTGGGAGAGGCTGTACCTCACATCAAACTGGCCAAAGCCAGCAAATCTTCATCGTGCATACGCGCGCCGACAAGAGACAGCCCCACAGGCGCGTTGCCGACAACTGCGCCTGGAATCGTCAGCTCCGGATAGCGGTTCAAACCGGAGATGCTGGTCAAACACATGATCGCCTTCCGCGCGACGTCCAGGTCGTCTTGGCTGGCGGCGAGTTCTGGTGCTGGTCCAGGGGCGGTCGGCAGAACCAGGATCGTACTGTCATCCATGAGGGCATCCATGGCCGCGCAGATTGACGCGCGATCAGCGGCAGCCTTGGCAAACTCTGTGCCGCTGATCTTGCTGGCCATATCAAGGCGTTCAGTCACGCCTGGTCCGAAATGCGCAGCTGTCGAGGACACCCAAGAGCCAACTGTTTGCCAGATCTCATAAGCCTGATGAACGCGAAAGGTTTCGAACCAATGTTCAAGGGAAGGGGCGGGCAGCGGGGTGGTGTCCGCAGGGTCGAGCAATGCTTCCAGCCGGCTGACCATTGGCTGCAAGGCATCCAGCAGGTCTGCATTCATTCCAGTCCAAACCGAAGATGGCAACCAGAGCCGCGAGGGCTGCTTGCCCTGCGCCGCATCAATCCCAAACGCGGCGCTGACACGGATCATCGTGTCAAGATCACGCGTAAACCATCCTGGCACATCAAAGGAGGGCGCCAAAGGCACCAGTCCGCTTGACGATATGCGGCGGTGGCTTGTTCGAAGCCCAAAGAGACCGCAGAAGGCGGCAGGAATGCGTACGGAGCCACCGGTATCGCTGCCAAGGGCGAAGTCCACCAGATTGGCGGCAACGGCGGCGGCCGATCCTGAAGATGACCCACCTGGAACACGGCTTGGCGCAGCGCTGTTCACGGGCGTGCCAAAATGGGCATTGGCGCCGATAATGCTGTAGGCGAGCTCATCCATGTGCGTAAAGCCGACAAGTGATGCGCCGGCCTCGAGGCACGTATCAACACAAGCAGCGGACCTCTCTGCAGGCGTATGAGTTGCTTTCCATGTAGGATTTCCGTTGGAGGCTACGCGACCTGCGAACTCGTAATTTTCCTTGGCGGCAAAAGACAATCCGTCCAGCGGTCCAGATGCACCTGTAATCGGTTCGGGCAGGAGCTCGGAAAATGCGGCAACGGTGTCCTTTGTCATTCAAGTCAACTCCGATGTTTGGGCGATATCAGGTCAAGTGAAGGTCGCAACGAAGCGCTGCCGCGTGGATATGGTCTCGCAATGCCGCACAAGCGTCTGCACAATTTCCAGCCTCCAGCGCGTCGACGATGGCCAGGTGCTCACGAGCGGTGTCGCCAACCCTCTCAATGATAACCATCGGCACCCATTGGCTGTCCTTCATCGCCTTCGAAAGGTGGCCGCGGATATCCAGAAAAATTCGATTGCCGCAATACTCGAAAATGACGTCGTGGAAGGCGGTGTCCTGTTCTGCGGCGACCACGGCATTGCCCTGGCGGGCGGCGATCATCAGCGCCTCCGCATGATGGCGCAGGCGTCGGAGCGCGTCGCTGGTCAACCTTGAAAAAGCCAGTGCAAGCGCCTCCGGTTCGAAGCCGATACGAAACTGATAAACCTCGCGAAGATCATAGCCCTTGTGGAACGGCCAAAAATCGATCGGTCGCCGGCCATCGCCATCGGCGACGAACAGACCCTTGCGTCCCTCCACCCGGATAATTCCGAGCATTTCCAACATTGATACGCCTTCCCGAACGGAGGGGCGGGAGGCCTGCAGCAGGGTGACAAGCTCCCGCTGCGACGGCAACGCGTCGCCTGGTTTTAACCCCTGGTCGCAAATCATTTGCTGAAGCGCCATGGCGACTCTGGCCGGCACAGTGGATTCCCGATCAGGGCCCTCTGCCTGACCTGCGTCGCCTTCAGTCAATGCTGTTAATCTGGACATCAAATGCTCAAATTTTACCCTTGCACGTTTACTGGTCTGTTTTACGGTGAACTGGTCAGACCAGAAAACGGGTACCTGATAAATGACTGCTCGGCAAGAGGTGAGTCGAGTAAAAGATATTGAATTAATTGATCTTTCTGGCGTTCTGCTTGAGATGAGCGGGCGCTAAAGATTATGAAAGAAATGTCATACACCGCCTGACAGGCTGCGCTGAAACCTAAGGTGCGCTGCCGAACCGGGCCAATAACCGGCCTCCAGCGCAACGAGCGCGGAAGGATCGGACTAAGCGGCCAAAACTGGCTTTCGCGGGGAAACGTTTCGAGAAGACCATTCAATCTGCTGTCGGCCTTCCGACTGCAATCAGCTGACTTTCAAAGAAGGACATCAGCAATGGCACTACGAAACCTAAGGGGAGCCGCATTGGCAGCCCTGTCAATTGCCGCCCTCGCAACAGTGTCATTCGACGCCTGGGCAGCTGGCACACTCCGTGTCGGCATGACCGCGTCGGACATCCCTCTCACCACCGGTCAGACCGACCAGGGCGGCGAAGGCATGCGCTTCATGGGCTACACGGTCTATGACTCCCTCATCGAGTGGGATCTGACCAGTGCGGACAAGGCCTCCGTGTTGATCCCGGGCCTCGCGACCGAGTGGAGCGTTGATCCGGACGACAATACAAAATGGACTTTCAAGATCCGCGAAGGCGTGACCTTCCATGACGGCAGCCCGTTCACGGCACACGATGTTGTCTGGAATTTCGACAAGCTTCTGGTGCCGGAGAGCGAACAGTATGATCCGCGCCAGTCTGCGCAGGGAAAATCCCGCATTCCTGCCGTGGCTTCCTATAAAGCACTCGACGACTTCACTCTTGAAATCATAACCAAGACCCCGGATGCGACCCTGCCTTACCAGCTCGCCTGGATCCTGATGTCGTCCAAGGCAAACTGGGAAGCACTCGACAAGAATTGGGAAGAAGTGGCCAAGGCGCCTTCCGGCACAGGCCCCTGGAAGCTGACCGGCTTCGTTCCGCGTGAACGTGCAGAGCTGGTCCCCAATGAAGCCTATTGGGACGAAAGCCGCGTACCGCAGCTGGACAAAATAGTCCTGATGCCGCTGCCAGAACCGAATGCCCGGACCGCTGCTCTTCTCTCAGGGCAGGTTGACTGGATCGAGGCGCCGGCTCCAGACACCATTCCCGCCCTGACTGGCAATGGCATGGAGATCGTCTCCAACGCCTACCCCCACAACTGGACCTGGCACTTGTCGCGTCTGGAGGGATCCCCCTGGAACGACATTCGTGTCCGCAAGGCTGCCAATCTGGCTATCGATCGGGACGGCTTGAAAGCCCTGCTCGGTGGTCTGGCCATTCCGGCGAAAGGTTTCCTCCCGCCAGCCAGCCAGTGGTTCGGTGAACCAACCTTCGAAGTGAAGTATGACCCAGATGCTGCCAAGGCCCTTTTGGCTGAAGCCGGTTTCAGCCCGGAAAACCCGATCAAGGTCAAAGCCCTGATCTCGCCGTCCGGATCGGGTCAAATGCTGCCGCTTCCAATGAACGAATACGTTCAGCAGAGCCTGGCCGAAGTCGGTATCGAAGTTGAATTCATGGTCGTAGAATGGAACCAGATGATCAATCTGTGGCGTGCAGGCGCTGCCGATCCGAGCGTTGACGGTTCCCAGTCGCTCAACTTCACCTACTTCATCCAGGATCCGTTCACCGGCCTGATCCGGCACCTTTCCTGTGACTTGATTGCACCGAACGGCACCAACTGGGGTCACTATTGCGACCCGGAAATGCAAGCTCTGTTCGATGAGATCAAGACCACTTTCGATCCCGAAGCCCAGAACGCGGTTCTGCGCAAGACACATGAGAAATACGTCAATGACGCGCTTTTCCTCATGGTGACCCACGACGTGGCGCCACGCGCCATGAGCCCGAAGGTCAAGGGCTTCATTCAGGCCCAGAACTGGTACCAGAACTTCTCCGGCATCACGATCGAAGAATAAGCAAGCAGAAGTTCGCGGGGCCTCCCCGCGAACTTCTTTTGACGATTTGCCGCGCCCAGCGGTCCGCGTAGGCCAGCCCCTTTTGCTAGCCAATAGCCCGAAGCCAAAAACACACGGCCGCCTTCAATGTTTGCATATCTCATACGCCGACTGGTCTACGTTCTGCCTGTTGCCGTTGGCGTCAGCATCATTTGCTTCCTGCTGGTCCATATAGCTCCTGGTGATCCGCTGACCGCGATCATGCCGGTCGATGCCACACAGGAAGAGCAGGATGCAATGCGTTCTGCCTATGGACTCGACAAGCCGCTGCCCGTCCAATACGCGATCTGGATCGGCAAGGCAGTCACCGGTGACCTCGGCAAGTCCATCGCAACTGGTCGCCCGGTCGCAGGTGAAGTGTTCTCTGCCGTCAAGAACTCGCTTTTGCTCGCGTTCACAGCCAGTATAATTGCCTTCCCGATCGGCCTTCTTCTCGGTTTCATCGCAGGTTATTTCCGCGACACATTCATCGATCGACTGGTCACAGCCTTCGCTATCACCGGTGTCTCAGTGCCCAATTACTGGCTTGGCATCGTGCTCGTCATCGTCTTTTCCGTGCAGTTGGGCTGGCTACCATCGATGGGCGCAGGTCCTGGCGGGTCCGGCCAGTGGGCTTGGGACTATGCTCATATAAAGCACTTGATCCTGCCTTCCATCACCCTTGCCGTTGTTCCAATCGGCATCGTAGCGCGGACCGTCCGCGCATTGGTTGGTGATATCTTCTCCATGGATTTCGTTCAGGCGCTTTACGCAAAAGGCATGCGCCATGGCGATGTTTTACGCCATGTAATCCGTAACGCCGCCCCGACCGCGTTGTCGGTCATGGGATTGCAGCTCGGCTACCTTCTTGGCGGTTCGATCTTGATCGAGACGGTCTTCAACTGGCCCGGATCCGGTTTTCTGCTCTCCAATGCGATTTTCCAACGAGACTTGCCCTTGCTGCAAGGCACTATCCTGGTGCTCGCACTGTTTTTCGTCTCCATGAATCTGATCGTCGACGTGGCTCAGGCCGCCATCGACCCGCGCATCAAGAGGTCCTGAACATGACCGCCCTTGCTGAGACCGCAGAGGTTGCAGAACCCGTCCGCAAGGCACCTGGCTACTGGGCTGGTGTGTTTAGACGTTTCTTAAACGATCCCGTGGCCGTGACGTGCACCGTTGTCGTGCTGTTGCTGATCTTGGCAGCGATCTTCGCTCCATATCTAGGACTCAACGACCCTTATAAAGCCAGCATGATCAAGCGGTTGAAACCAATCGGCTTTCCAGGCTTTCCACTTGGCACCGACGAACAGGGCAGAGACATGCTTGCTCGGCTCATCTATGGCGGCCGGCTGACTCTTTTCGTCGGTCTGGTTCCCGTTGTTCTGGCTTTTTTCATCGGCTCGACATTAGGTCTTGTGGCGGGCTATGTCGGCGGATGGATCAATACAATCATCATGCGCACGGTCGATGTCTTCTTCGCGTTTCCATCCGTGCTGCTGGCCATCGCGATTTCCAGTGCACTGGGGGCGGGTATCGTCAACAGCCTGGTGTCCCTGACAATTGTATTCATTCCACCAATTGCCCGGGTTGCCGAAAGCGCGACCGCTAGCGTCAGGGCGCTCGACTATATCGATGCGGCGCGAGCCACGGGCGGAAGCGCCCTGACCATCATTCGGGTTCACGTCATAGGCAATGTGCTCGGCCCGATCTTCGTCTATGCCACCAGCCTGACCAGCGTCTGCATGATCCTGGCGGCCGGTCTGTCCTTCCTTGGCATTGGCGTCCGCCCGCCTGAGCCCGAATGGGGCCTCATGCTCAACACCCTACGTACGGCGATCTACATCAATCCATGGATCGCGGCACTGCCAGGCGTGATGATCTTCATCACATCCCTTTGCCTCAATCTTCTCAGCGATGGTCTTCGGAGTGCAATGAATGTCAAAGACTGAAGCCAGCCTCGGCCAAACTGATCGCGGGGGACCGCATCAACCGCTGATCATCGCCAAGGATCTGAAGAAGCATTTTCCGATCCGCTCTGGCTTGCTCAACCGCAAGACAGCAACCGTCCATGCTGTCGATGGAATTTCTTTCGAGGTCCAGAAGGGAGAGACCCTTGGCATCGTTGGAGAAAGTGGCTGTGGTAAGTCCACAACCGCCCGCCTGCTCATCGGACTGATCGAACTGGATGATGGCTCAATCATCTATGATGGTGATGCGCTGGGAACAGACATCAAGTTGAAGGAATTGCGCCGCGGCGTCCAAATGGTGTTTCAGGACAGTTATGCCTCCCTCAATCCACGCCTGACCATCGTGGACTCCATCGCTTTCGGCCCCAAAATTCATGGACATGCGGACCCTTCAGGGGTCGCACGGGGGCTGATGGGCCGCGTCGGCTTGGATCCTGAACGTTTCGCCGAGCGCTATCCCCACGAATTGTCCGGCGGTCAGCGTCAGAGGGTGAATATTGCCAGGGCCCTTGCCCTCTCTCCCCGTCTGGTCATTCTTGATGAAGCTGTATCGGCGCTCGACAAATCCGTTGAGGCCCAGGTACTCAACCTGCTGAACGACCTCAAGGAAGAACTTGGCCTCACCTATGTGTTCATCTCCCATGATTTGAACGTGGTGCGGTATATCTCCGACCGGGTTCTGGTAATGTACCTGGGTGAAGTCGTGGAAGTCGGTCCTGCCGATGCCATTTACGCGAAACAGGCGCATCCCTACACCGCCTCCCTGTTCGCAGCCATGCCCTCGATGGATCCGGACAACCGCACCGAGGAACCGCCACTTGCAGGCGATCCCCCAAACCCGATTGACCCGCCGACCGGCTGCCGCTTTCACACGCGTTGCCGCTTTGCTGAAGACATCTGCTCAAAGACCAAGCCAAAACTCAGTGTCATTGGCGGCTCCGATCGGCATCTTGCGGCGTGCCATCTACAGGATGCAACCTCGGGACACAGCCAGTCATTGAAGGAGGCCGCAGAATGAGTGTGGTTCCACTGGTCGAATTCGAAGACCTCAAGGTGAGGTTTAAGGGCGAACGCACTGTCCACGCGATCAATGGTCTCAACCTCTCCCTGCAACCGGGTGAGATGCTGGGCCTCCTGGGCGAATCCGGCTCTGGCAAGAGCGTGACGCTGAAAACCCTGCTGCGTCTGCTGCCACCCAAACGCAGCGAGTTGGAAGGTTCGGTCCGTGTCAACGGAACCGACGTCATGAGCTTGTCTGGCAAGGCACTGGCTCGCCATCGTGGTGGTGAGGTGTCCATGATCTTCCAGGAACCCGCGCTGGCTCTCGACCCAGTCTATACAGTCGGGGAGCAGATTGCGGAAACCGTCATGCGGCACAAGGGCATCAGCCGTGTTGCTGCCATGGACGTAGCGCTCGACATGCTCACGCGTGTGCGCATTCCTTCGCCGGAACGGCGCCTCAAGACTTATCCGCACGAGATGTCTGGCGGAATGCGTCAGAGGGCAATGATCGCGCTGGCTCTATCCTGCCGCCCAAAGCTTCTCCTGGCCGATGAGCCAACGACGGCTCTGGATGCCACGGTCCAGATCCAGATTTTGCTTCTGCTTCGGGAATTGCAGAAAGAGTTTGGCATGGGCGTTATTTTCGTCACCCACGACATTGGGGTTGCTGTTGAGGTCTCGGACCGGATCGCGGTTATGTATGCTGGCAATTTGGTGGAGTCTGGCACCGCCGCTGAGGTGATCAAAAACCCGCGCCACCCCTACACCAAAGGGCTTCTTGCAGCCAATCTACATGGGGCCGTCAAGGGCCAGCGTCTCGATGCAATTCCTGGTTCTCCACCAGCCCTCGAGACGGTACCAGAGGCGTGTTCGTTTGCTGATCGCTGCGCCCATGCAACCAGCCGCTGCCGCAGCGCCTTGCCGCCTGTCTTGGAAGTCTCCGATCAGCATAAGGTCGCCTGCATCTTGGAAACGGCAAACGTATAGACTGTCGTTTACATGGCTTGAAAACGAAGTGCGATATCGTCGTCGATTTGCGACCGGTTTTTGTTCGCCTGACGAAATAAGAAACTTGGCAATGCTAGGCTGTTTCAGCCAACGATATCATGATCTTTGTAACAGATTCCTGTTAACTCGTGCGTTTGCCACGCTGGCAGTGAAAGTGATCCTCGCCGTTTGAATTGGTCCATCCCTATAGTTTTGAAGGTCGAGGAGCACAGATGGGGATCAAACGACCTAAGCCGGAAGGGATTGTAATTAACTTGCGGCAGGTTGAAGTTCTGTTGGGGCGAAGGCATGGCCGGCTTGATGTGATCTGACCGACCGGTGTGACCGAGCAGCGCTATTGCTGCTGAAAGATCGAGGCAGAGCGGCGCCATTGGTTCGAGGACGCTGCAGAGCGTGCGGTATTGGATCTCACGCTGGACAAGCTCATCCTGTCCGAGGCAGTAACGGGAAACTTCTGAGCCCTTCGCGTCGCTGGCCTTGGTCTTGCTCTTTGGCCCGGTTTTGGCTGGAAATCAAAATTCCGCCTTAGGTCGCGCGAATGTGTTGAACGGCAGCTGCGGAAAATATTGAATTGACAAAAGGGCGAGTTTCGAATTTTTTGTAAAGCGGTTTAGTAAATCGCTTTACCTATGATCTGAGATCATACGAAAGCCACCTGTGAGCGAACGAAATGGCAAAGGCACCAAGTCTGAAAGATGTAGCGAAGGCCGCGGGTGTTTCCGTGGCGACGATTTCGCGTCTCTTGAACGGCTCGCTGGTGCTGCCAGACGAAACGCGTGGCCGCATAGAGACGGCCATCAGGGATCTCGGCTATGTGCCCAACCCTCATGCACGGCGGCTGAGCCGCGGGCGGTCCGACATGATCGGGCTGGTCATTCCCGACATCGCAAACCCGTTCTTTGCCATGCTGGTCGCGGCGATCGAGGAAGAGGCCGACAAGCTGGGTCTTGCCGTCTCTCTGAACGCCACCCTGAACAGGCCGGGGCGCGAAATGAAATATCTCGCCCTGATTGAGCAACAACATGTCGACGGGCTGATCTTTGTTACCAACCATCCGGATGACGGCGAGCTTGCGGGCCTGATCAACCGTACCGGCAAGGTTGTTATCGTCGATGAGGATGTGCCGGGAGCAATGGTTCCCAAGCTGTTCTGCGATAACCACCAGGGTGGATATCTCGTCGGGAAGCATCTGGCCGAATTCGGCCACAAGAAGGTGGTCTTCGTCGGCGGTCCAGACGGGATGATTTCGACATCTCGACGTTATGCGGGACTGGAGCAGGGGCTTCGCGAGCGCTTCGGCGAGGAAGCTGAAATCCAGCGCTATCAAGGCGACTACACGATTTCGGCAGGACGTCGCGCCGCGCGCCGCTTTATCGACGAGAAACTGTCCGCCACTGCCATTTTTGCAAGTTCGGATGAAATCGCGATTGGCCTGATCGAAGTTCTTTATTCCGAAGGCGTCAGCATTCCCGACCGTGTGTCTGTCGTGGGCTTCGATGACGTTGGCCCGCTTCATCTGTTCACCCCCCCGTTGACCGCCGTGCGCCAGCCGGTCCGAGCCATAGGTGCGCGTTCGCTTTCCCTACTTCTTCAAACTGATTGGCAACAGTTCGGAACTCTCGAAAGAGAGGAGCTGGTGCCGGTTGAAATCGTCGCGCGGAGTTCAGTCGCGCCGCCGGCGAGCGAAAAAAAGCGACATTCGTAAACAATCCAGAGGATGATCTCATGATTTCCAGAATCTCGCGCAGGACACTTCTTTCCACGGCCCTCGCTGCCGGTGTAATGGTCGGCGCCCTTTCCAACGCCGCAGAAGCCGCTGACAAGACCTTTGCGCTGGTCCAGATCAACCAGCAGGCTCTCTTCTTCAACGACATCAATCGCGGTGCAGAGAAAAAAGCAGCTGAACTCGGCATTGAGCTTCAGATCTACAACGCGAACAACGACCCCGCGATGCAGAACAATGCTGTCGAAACCTACATTCAGGAAGGCGTTGACGGCCTCGCGGTCGTCGCCATCGACGTCAATGGCATCATGCCTGCCGTCGAACAGGCTGAAGCCGCCGGTATCCCGGTCGTTGCCATAGACGCCATCCTTCCCGAAGGACCGCAAAAGGCTCAGATCGGTGTCGACAACGCCAAGGCGGGCAGCGATATCGGTGCCTACTTCCTCGACTACGTGAAGGCCAATATGGGCGACAAGGCCAAGGTCGGTATTGTTGGCGCACTGAACTCCTATATTCAGAACGTCCGCCAGCAAGGCTTTGAGGATGCAATCAATGGTGTTGACGGCATTGAGGTTTTGGGCGTCGTTGACGGCCAGAATGTTCAAGACAACGCTCTGTCGGCCGCAGAAAACTTGATCACCGCCAACCCCGATCTGACCGCGATCTATGCCACCGGCGAACCGGCCCTGATGGGTGCAATTGCCGCTGTCGAAAGCCAGGGCAAGCAGAACGACATCAAGATTTTTGGTTGGGATCTGACCGCCCAGGCAATCAATGCAATCGATGACGGCTTCCTGATTGCAGTCATCCAGCAGGATCCATCGCTGATGGGAGCGGCGGCTGTCGAGGCGCTTAGCGCAATCACCAACGGTGAAAGCATCAAGGCTTCGATCTCCGTGCCAGTCACGATTGTCGATAAAACCAATGTCGAACCTTACCGTGCAGTCTTCAAATGATGACTGACCTGCAGCAAACAGGTGCTGCTGGCAGCGGAGGGGGTGCCCCCCTCCGCTCGCCGGACAAGCCCTCTAAAGAACCGGCGATTTCCCTTCGTGGCATCACAAAAAACTTCGGCTCGCACCAGGCGTTGCGTGGAGTCGATCTCGACCTGCATCCAGGTGAATGCCTCGGTCTGGTCGGAGACAATGCGGCTGGAAAATCCACCCTCACCAAGATCATTTCGGGCACCCATATTCCCGACGGTGGCACTATCAGAATCGCCGGCGAAACCGTCGAGCTGACCGGTCCCGCAGATGCCCGTAGCCGCAGTATCGAGATGGTATTCCAGGATCTGAGTTTGTGCGACCACATCGATGTTGTCGGCAATCTGTTTCTCGGGCGCGAAATCTCCAAAGGGCTGTTTCTTGACCGTAAGAAAATGGCAGCCGAGGCTGAGCTCATGCTGGAGGCGCTCGAAATCCGCATTCCTCGCCTCTC
The DNA here is from genome assembly GCF_009650605.1 of Labrenzia sp. CE80. Taxonomy (NCBI): domain Bacteria; kingdom Pseudomonadati; phylum Pseudomonadota; class Alphaproteobacteria; order Hyphomicrobiales; family Stappiaceae; genus Labrenzia; species Labrenzia sp. CE80. The sequence continues at coordinate 2,361,854 of NZ_WAJT01000001.1, read as the reverse complement.
CGCTAAGGTGGAGAAACTCTCCGGAGGTCAGCGTCAGGCCATCGCAATCGCCCGTGCAGCCTCCTTTCAGCCGAAAGTCCTGATCATGGACGAACCGACCTCGGCGCTCGCCGTGGCGGAGGTGGAAGCAGTGTTGCACCTCATCAACCGGGTCAAGGCAAAGGGCGTTTCAGTTGTCCTGATCACCCATCGTCTGCAGGATCTGTTCCGCGTCTGCGATCGCATTGCCGTCATGTATGAGGGTACCAAGGTGGCTGAACGAATGATCGGAGACACCAATCTCGAAGACCTCGTCCAGCTGATCGTCGGAGGAGAAAAACATTGAGCGCCTATACTGAACGCGCCAAGGGATCGCCGATCGTCGACTTTCTCGGTGAAAACGCCCAGGTGCTCTCCATCGCATTCTTCTTCGCGGTTTGCTTTGTCCTATTTTCCGTCAGTACCGACACATTTCTGACTGCTGGCAACTTGCTTAATGTTGTCCGGCAGGCAGCCCCCATCCTGATCGTCGCCGTCGCGATGACCTTCGTAATCATCACGGGCGGCATCGACCTTTCGGTCGGCTCGGTCATTGCTGTTGTGAACGCAGTGGTCGCGATGACAATCGTTGCCGGTTTGCCCTGGCCGCTTGCAGTCGTAGCCATGCTGGCGCTCGGTGCCCTCATCGGCTTGTTTCAGGGCTGGTTCGTGTCTTATCAGGGCATCCCTGCCTTCATTGTCACTCTCGCCGGACTTTCGATCTTCCGCGGTCTCGCGCTTTATCTCACCAAAGGTTACTCAATCCCGATTCGGGATGTGCCGGGTTTTCTTTTTCTGGGACGCGGCGAGGTTCTCGGTGTGCCGCTCCCTGCTATTATCGCGGTCATCGTTGCAATCATCGGCTATATAGTCATCTCGAAAACGCGCTATGGCCGCCAAGTGGTTGCCATTGGTTCCAATCTGGAAGCCGCCCGTCGTGTGGGCATGCCATCCAGATTTGTGCTGATGTCAGTCTACGCGCTGTCCGGTCTTGCTTGCGGTCTTGCCGGCTTGCTGATGGCGGCTCGCCTCGGCTCAGGCTCTTCCAATGCAGCCGTTGGCTTCGAATTGCAGGCGATTGCTGCCGTCGTTCTTGGTGGGACGTCTCTGATGGGCGGGCGCGGAACTATTCTGGGCACGGTGCTCGGCACCATGACGATCGCTATCATCGGCAACGGCCTGATCCTGTTGCACATATCGCCCTTCTTCACACAGATCGTCACCGGCGTGATCATCCTGTTGGCCATCTGGCTCAACACCAGGATATTCGGCGCCAACTTCAGCTTCGGCCAGGGCAAGAAGGGCAAATGATGTCTTTAAACGAGCGTTCCGAGGCCAACACGGGTTCTGGCAAGGTCATGACCGTCAACGGTCTTGTGGATGCGTCGGTCATGGGCGTTACCCTCATGCACGAGCATGTGCTCAATGACTGCACATGTTGGTGGAACCCACCGAAAACACCTGAACGGCAGTATCTCGCCGACAGCTTCGTCTGCATGGCAGTCTTGAGCGAGCTGCATCAGGACCCTTTCGTCAACAAGCACAACATCACGCTTGACGACGAAACACTGGCGATCGCCGAACTGAAGACATTTGTCGATGCCGGTGGGCGTACGCTGGTCGAACCTACCTGCCAGGGTATCGGGCGCAATCCAGAAGCCATGCAGCGGATATCGACTGCTACCGGGCTCAACATCGTCATTGGTGCGGGCTATTATCTCCAGGATTCCCATCCGGAAAAACTTGCCTCGATGTCGGAGAAGGACATTGCCGATGAGATCGTCGCCGAGGCCACAAAAGGGATCGACGGTACGGGTATAAAAATCGGTTTGATCGGTGAAATCGGCGTTTCTAGCGATTTTACCGCAGCCGAGCGCAAGTCTCTGCGTGGAGCCGCGCAGGCTCAGGCCCGCACCGGCCTGCCACTGATGGTGCATTTACCTGGCTGGTTCCGTTTGGGCCATGAGGTGCTCGACACGGTTGCGGCAGAGGGCGCGGACCTGAAACATACCGTGCTTTGCCACATGAACCCGTCGCATGACGATTTCACCTATCAAAGTGAACTCGCGTCCCGCGGCGCCTTCATCGAGTACGACATGATCGGCATGAATTTCTTCTATGCCGATCAGCAGGTGCAGTGTCCGAGCGACGAGGAATGCGCACGCGCCATCGTAAGGCTGGTCGAGGCCGGTCACGGCGGACGTGTTCTGCTTTCCCATGACGTGTTCCTGAAGATGATGCTGACGCATTACGGCGGCAACGGCTATGCCTTTGTGCTGCGCCATTTTTTGCCGCGCCTTGCCCGCCAGGGGCTCGATGAGAAGACGCTTCAATGCTTCATGACAGACAATCCGCGCGCCGTCTTTGACAGCGCCGCGCAATAAAATTCGAACAGAAACGGGACTACAATGACAAAGAAAGTACTCCTGGTCGGCGAGAGCTGGGTCACCTCCGAGACTCACTACAAGGGCTTCGACCAGTTCGGCAGCGTCCACTTTCATCTCGGTGCAACACCGCTCGTTGACGCGCTGAAAGGCAGCGAATTTGAGCTGACCTATATGACGGCGCACGAGGCTGCCGATGGCTTCCCCTTCGACATGGAAGGGCTCGATATCTATGACGTCATTATCCTGTCCGACATCGGTGCCAACACCCTGCTCCTGCCGCCGGCCGTCTGGCAGAAGTCGAAGACGGTTCCAAACCGGCTAAAGCTGATCAAGGCGTGGGTAGAGAAGGGCGGTGGTCTTCTGATGTGCGGCGGCTATTTCTCGTTCCAGGGGATTGACGGGAAGGCCCGCTGGCGCCGCACCGCTGTCGAAGACGTGCTACCGGTAATGTGCCTGCCGTGGGACGACCGAGTAGAAATTCCGGAGGGTACGACACCGGATATTCTGATTGCTGACCATCCGACGATTTCTGGTATTTCCGGTGAATGGCCGGTCATGCTCGGCGTCAATGAGGTCGAATTGCGTGAACGTGACGATATCGATGTGGTTGCACGCCTGCCGGAAGACCAGGGGGCCCATCCTCTTCTTGTGACAGGCAAGGTCGGCAAGGGTCGCAGTGCAGTCTGGACATCGGATATTGGCCCGCACTGGTTGTCGCCGGCCTTCTGTGAATGGGAGGGCTATGGCAAGCTTTGGAAGAATATTCTCGGCTGGCTGGCCGCAAAGGACTGACGTGACAGGGCGAACTCGCAGTCCTGACGAAAAGGTTACTCCCCTTAGTCGGCAAAAATAACTGCAAGTTCGTCGCGGCTGGGAAAGGCACGACGTGTGCCCCGTCGGGCTACGGTCAACGCCGACGCGGCACTTGCGTGTGAAATGGACTGCTTGTCGAGCTTGCCGCCACGCAGTGCAGCGGAAGCCAGTGCCGCACCCATGAAGGTGTCGCCCGCGCCGGTGGTATCGATTGCTTTGGCCTTGACGGCCGGGACATGCACGCAATCTCCGTCGCGCGTGCTGAGCATCGCACCCTCGGTACCAGCGGTCAGGACCACCTGGCGAATACCTTTGGCATGCAAGGCTTTGGCGGCTTCCTGTCCGGTGCAGCCGGCGATGCTTAGACTTTCGCTCTCGTTTAGAAAGGCAATGTCGATGAACGGCCAGAGGCACTCGAAATACGGCCTGAGCGGCGAAGGATTAAAGGCGGTCACCATTCCTCGTTCGCGACAGGCCTTAAGCAACGTTTCGGTGGTCTCGGCACCGAGATTGCCTTGCATGACAAGCAAGTCGCCAGGTTGTGCTTCACTGAGCTCCTCGAGAGCCACTTCAAGTGGCAGAGCTTCGGCAGCTTCGGTGGTCGTTACGATGGAATTCTCGCCGTCAGGCGTGGTCAGCACCATCGAGAAATCGGTGGAGATGCCGGGCAGAAACAAAAGCCGCGCATCAATTGGTTCTTCTGCCAGCTGCTCGCGGATCGTGGCAGAGCGGAAGTCGTCACCGGTAGCCGAAACGAGTGTCGTTTCAAGGCCTCCGCGTGCCATCACAACAGCCTGGTTCGTACCCTTGCCGCCGAGATCGCGGCTAACGATACGGCCCAACATAGATACGCCGGGTCCAGGACGCCCCTCGACCGAAATGGTTTCGTCAATGGCCGTGTTGCCAATTACAAATGCACGCATTTTTTAGCTCCGTGGAGAACTTTATGCAGAAAATATCAAGTGGAACATCAAGCGCCATACGGGAAATATTCTCGTCTGACAAGGCTTTGCTCGGAATGATCCATTGCCCATCCTTCCCGGGCTCGCCGCGCTACAAAGACGCTTCGATCGAAGCTATCTATGATGCCTGCATGCGTGACGCTGACGCCCTGGTCGGCGGCGGTTTCGACGGGCTTGTTATCGAAAACCATGGCGATATCCCATTCTCCAAGCCTGAGGATATCGGTCATGAAACGGCGGCATTCATGTCAGTTGTCACCGACCGGATCAAGGCGGCGACTGGCGTCCCCCTCGGCATCAATGTGCTTGCAAATGCCCCGATCCCGGCGCTTGCAATCGCGCTTGCCGCAGGAGCGAGCTTCATCCGCGTCAACCAGTGGGCAAACGCCTACGTCGCCAATGAGGGCTTCTTGGAAGGTCGAGCCGGGGAGGCACTACGTTATCGCTCGCTTCTGCGCGCAGAACACATCAAGGTCTTCGCCGACAGCCACGTCAAGCATGGCGCACATGCAATAACAGCCGACCGTACCATTCCCGAACAGACCCGGGATCTCGCCTTCTTTGATGCCGATGTGGTGATCGCAACTGGTCAGCGGACCGGCAATGCGGCAACGATCGAGGAAATCGAGGAGATCCGTTCGGCGACCGACCTGCCGCTGATGGTCGGCTCTGGCGTCACCCGTGAAAACATTGGTGAGGTCCTTTCCTGCACCAATGGCGTCATCGTTGCTTCCTCGCTGAAGGTGGGAGGGGCCTGGTGGAACCCGGTTGATCCGGCACGGGTCAAGGCATTCATGGAAGCAGCGCGTCCGGCGCTCGGTCGCGATTGAGGAAATACCGGGATGGAAAAACTGTCCGAGTTCATTCTGCGTGAGAACAGATCCGTTTTCGAGGAAATGGTCGCGCACCGATTTGTCGAGGACGTCAAGGCGGATAGGCTGCCGAAACCCGTTTTCGACCGTTATCTCGTTTTCGAAGGCGCCTTTGTCGAAACGGCGATCTCGATCTTTGCCTATGCAACAGCCAAGGCCGAGACTATGTCCGACCGGCGCTGGCTGATCGGTGTGCTCGACGCGCTCGCCAACCACCAGATCGTTTACTTCGAAAGGACATTTGCAGCGCTCGACATCAATAAGAATGACTTCGACGTCGACCTTCCTGCTGTTGCCCGCTTTCGCGACGGCATGCTGGCGATCGCCCGCGATGGCAGTTTCATCCATACGGTTGCCGCGATGTTCGCCGCCGAGTGGATGTACTTGACCTGGTCGAGGCAGGCGGAGCAAAACACGATTTCCGATCCGCTGCTCGCCGAATGGGTTGGTCTTCATACCGATGAAACCTTTACCAGCCAGGCCACCTGGCTCAAGGATCGGCTGGATGAGGAAGGCGCAACGCTGGACGAGGGCGAACGGGCTCATCTGAGTGCTGTCTTCGCCACGGTGATGCGGCTTGAGATCGACTTTCACTCTGCCGCCTATGAGCGGGGAACGATAGCATGACTTGCCCAACTGACATCAATGTCGAACGCCTGCTTATGAGCCCAGACGCCTGCGCCGAAATCGGGGCCACGTCGGGCGGTGACGGCAATAGCCAAGCCCTGACGCGCGCTGATCCTCAAGCCTGCGACTTGCGTTCCTTCTTGTCAGTTCGTATCTCGACTGAGCTCCCACCCGAAATAGGGACAAAGAGGTAAGCAATGATTTGTTGTCTGCTGGTCTTCCATGTCAAGGCGACTAGAGGTGTCGAAATGCCAGCAGCATTCGCTGGATTTCAAGGCGAAAGTCACCCTGGCCACGTTGAAAGGGCGAGGAACCGGTATGGGTACTGGTGAGCCAGTTCGGTGTTCATCCGACCATGATCCATCAGCGGGAATAGGCTCTTCTTGAGGGGGGCACCGACGTATTTGAACGTGGATGTAAGCGAAAGCAGGAGGTTGACGAGGACCGGGTGAAAGAACTCCGTGCCAAGATCGGGGAACTGGCGGTAGCCAACGATGCTCCGCATTGGGCTTACGCGGCCCCACCGGGGCCACGGTCCATGCTTCGATGTCCAGAAAGCTCAAGCGTAGGGGCGTGAAATGAGGCGCGCCATAATCGAGCCAGGGCATCCAGACTGGCCCTTCGGCATGCAGTCACTGTAGATCTCGCGCTCGTCTTTCTACTACAGACCGAAGGGCGAGAGCGGGATGAACCTCACGCTGATGCGCCAGATCTACGAAGCGTTCCTGGAGAGGCCGTTCTTCGGCGTCCGGCCGATGACCTGGCACCTGAAAAACGAAGGTCACCCGGTGAACGAGAAGGGGATCTGGCGGCTAATGCAGCTCATTGCTCTGATACCGATCTACCATAAGCTCCAATACAAGTAGGTCGGCCGGGGCACAAGATCTGGCCATATCTGCGCAAGGGATTGCGGGTGGAACGGCCGAACCAGGTCTGGGCGTCCAACATCACGTATTTGCCGATGCGCCGTGGGTTCTTGTATTTCGTGACAATCATGGACTGGTTCACCTGCAGGGTGCTGTCCTGGCGGATCTCCAATACGCTGAAGGCCGGCTTCTGCGTTGAGGCATTGAATGAAGCGATCCACAAATTTGGCCCTCCAGGAATCATGTATACGGACCAGGGGCGCGCAGTTCACCTCGTTTGCATGGACGGACCGACTTCAGCGGATGGGCGTGCGTATCTCGATGGACGGCTCCTCGACAACATTTTCGTCGAGCTGCTGTGGCGCACACTCGAATGCGAGTGGGTTGATCTGTACGCCCGGGAAGCCGGTTCACAGACCAGGACCAGCATCCGAAAGTGGATAGACTTTTATAACCGGAGCGCCCGCATTACGCCCTTGGCGACAAATTGCCTGCCGTGGTCTATTGGCAGCGCATTGAAAAACACCAACCCGATCAGCAGGCGCACAGAGTAGTTTGAATTATGCCAAAACCTGTCCAACGGATGAGGACTAGCTCAGGTTAAAAGGGGAGCGGAGAGGCCTCGATCAGGCACACGGTGTTGTGTCTCATCGCGATCTGAAACGAGGCTCACATTTTCAGTTTATTGAAATTTGGCGTCCTCGAGACGGAGTTTGTGATTTGCGATTTCGTCAGCAATGCGATTGAGAGTGTTTAACTTCTCGGCCGGATCTGCGGCGCGCTCAGAGGCCTCAAATTGGCCGACATAGCCTTTAAAGCGTTTGAACTCGGCCTCTGCGATTGAACTGCTCAGAGGCTGATCATCATAGGTATCTACGAACTTCTCAGATACCATGCTCAGCAGGAAATAGGCTGCTGCTGTTTCCGATTGAACTACTAGTTGATCGCGGCAAGCTCTGTTGCATTCACTATATGCACGTACACCTTTACCGTTATCTTCAATGATTTTTACCAGTTCAGTCATGCTCATCGGCTTAGTCCTTTTTCTTGAGGCCCGATATTTCAGTCACGCCGCCATTGGCTCCAGACCAAGCAAGAGGATCATTTAGAAAACTCTCAACCTGTTCTAACGTTTCCGGATCGAAGTAATTTTGCTTCTTGCAGACGGCAAGAACATCCCGCCAAGTGGCCAAATAGTGAAGGTTAAGGCCGATTTCCTCGAGGTTCTCCAGGGCATCTGGAAAGATGTCATAGTAGAAAACGACAATGGTATCTGTGATCTCTGCTCCGGCTTTGCGGATCGCTTCGCAGAACTTGATCTTGCTGCCACCGTCGGTAGTCAAATCCTCTACAAGAAGAACCCGCTTACCGTCGATCGAGTTGCCTTCAATTTGCGCATCTCGCCCGAACCCCTTTGGTTTTTTGCGAACATAATGCATCGGAAGGTTCAATTTATCCGCAAGCCAAGCGGCAAAAGGAATGCCGGCCGTCTCGCCGCCTGTAACGCTGTCAATCTGCTCAAACCCAATATCCTGCATGACGACGCCGGCTGCGAAGTCCATCAGAGTGTTGCGAATGCGCGGGTAAGAAATGAGCTTGCGGCAATCGATGTAGACAGGGCTCGCCAGTCCAGATGTGAACATGTAGGGCTTGTCTGTGCGAAAGTGAACCGCATCGATCTCAAGCAGCATTTTAGCTGTCAATTCAGAGATATGTGCGCGGTCTGGGAAAGAACTGGGAATCATTGCCTCATCCTTGGTACGGCATCGTCTGATGAAATCTCGCTCTCGTTGGCTGGCTCGTGTTGCCAGTACAAGGGAAACCCGGGATCGAAGACCGTCACATGTTCGTTTTGAACGGAAAACTGTTTGGGGAATGCGATCGGTTCTTGGGATTTCTTGAAGGTCACCCAATTTTGGTTCACGGGCAGCCCATAAAATGCCGGGCCGTTCAGCGAAGCAAAGGCCTCAAGCTGGTCTAGGGCATCGTCCTCTTCGAAGACATGGGCAAGACAGTTCAATGTATTGATGGATGTATATATCCCAGCACATCCGCACTCGGAAATTTTGGCGCTGTCAGGATGAGGCGCAGAATCCGTTCCAAGGAAAAACTTCGGATTTCCGGATGTTGCAGCCGTCCTTAGAGCCAGGCGGTGCTCTTCTCGTTTCGCCACGGGCAGGCAATAGAAGTGTGGCTTGATCCCGCCTACAAGATAGGCGTTTCGATTGATGATCAAGTGGTGGGTCGTGATCGTTGCGGCGATGTTGCCGCCCTCGGAGGAAACGTAGTCGACAGCGTTCGAAGTCGTCACATGTTCCATCACCACACGCAGGCTGGGTATTTTCTTTCGAATAGGGTCTAGTACGCGTTCAATAAACACGACTTCCCGATCAAATATATCGACCTCGTGACTTGTGACTTCACCATGAACAAGCAGAGGCAGGCCGATGTCGGCCATTTGCTCGAGAACAGGCATCACCTTGTCGAAGTTCCTAACGCCGCTGTCCGAATTGGTCGTTGCGCCTGCCGGATAAAGCTTGAGCGCTTTGATCAGACCTGTTCTGGCACCTGTATCGACATCTTCGATCTTAGTTTCTTCAGTAAGATACAGCGTCATCAGCGGTTCGAACTGGTGACCTCTAGGAAGACTATCCAGGATGCGCCGCCGGTAGGCTTCTGCCTGATCGATATTGACGACTGGTGGTACAAGGTTGGGCATGATGATCGCGCGCGCAAAATTCGCACTCGAATGTCCGATCACCGCCCGAAGCATGTCATGATCTCGCAAATGCAGGTGCCAATCATCCGGCTGACGGATAGTGAACTGGGAAACACTCATAGGGCTGCCTCGATCAAATATTCGAATATTATGTTGGTTCCGGCTATTAGATCTGGAATTTCCATCACTTCGTCGGGGTTGTGTGAACCATTTCGATTCCGGACAAACACCATTGCTGAGGGAATACCCGCATTGGCAAAAACAGCCGCGTCATGACCGCCACCCGATGGCATGCTGAAAGGCTTGAGATTGACCTTCGCCATCGAGTTGGAAAGCGCATCAACCATCTTTTCGTCGCAAAGTGCTGGAGCGGTGTATAGCTCGGGGTCCAGTTCAAATTTTACGCCACGTTCCCGCTCAACGGATCTGATTTCGTCTCTCAGCAGGTCGCGCATCGCCTCTAGGGCATCAGCACTTTGACTGCGAAAATCCAGACTGAAATCGACCTGGTCTGGGATCCGCGTCAAGGCATGCTTCGCAGGATCAGTGCTGACCATTCCACTGGTGAGCACAAGGTCTTCGCCCTTCTGCAAAATCGCCAGCCAGCTTTCATCCAATCGTGTGAGAAGGTCTGCCATCGCCAGAACGGGGTCTTTGCGATAGGCGCGAGGAACCGCGCCGGAATGTCCAGCTTCCCCAACGCAGCGGATTTTTTTGTAGCGTATGTTGCCCCGAATACCTGAAACAACGGCTGCAGGCAGGTTTTTCTCGATCAGAAGAGGGCCTTGCTCAATGTGGAGTTCAATATAGCGCTCTATGTTGTCGGGATCCATCAACGGTTTGTGCTGACGGACGCGGTTCATGTTGATGCCAATCTCTGACATATGAGCGCCAAGGTTGCGGCCGTCGCCTTGGTGAACAGCGCTGAGTTCGCTATCAGCAAGCTGGCCGAGGAGCGCCTTGGAGGCGATGTAGCAAGGACCGAACCAGGCGCTTTCCTCTGCCCGCAGCGCAATGACTTTGACGGGCTTGGCAAATCCAATGCCCTCGTTTTTTGCCCGTGCAAGACACAGCAAGCCGGCAACAACACCCGCCAGGCCGTCGTAATTTCCACCATTTGGAACGCTGTCCACATGCGATCCGACAAGAATGAATTTGTTGGCATCTGCATCTTCTGGCAGGGAGAAAACCGCATTTTTCCCGGCGTCGTAGTTTACGCAAAGCCCCTGTCCGCGCGCATAGTTCTCCAGATACTGAAGTGTCTGTGTTTCTGTCGGTGAAAATGCCGGACGGCTGACGCCCGCAGTGTCGGCAGAAAACGCCGCAACGTCATCGAATAGGCGCGCCGCTGTCTTGGCCGCGTCAAAGGTAGCGTATGAAATGCTCATGGAGCCGCTTCCATAAAGATCAGACCATCAGATGCCTGTTCGTCTTCGATGGACCCTACAAGCTCGGCGACGCTCGAAAGACCTTGACTCTGCAAGTACGTGTTCAGCTCATCAATCATTCTCACCATGATTGCGGGCTCAATGAACGTTGCGGTTCCGACCTGAACAGCTGCACATCCGGCGATAAGATATTCGATCACGTCTTCAACGCTCGAGATCCCACCGCACCCAATTACGGGAATCTCAACCGACTTGGCGCATTGATAGGCCATGCGCAGCGCAATCGGCTTGAAAGCAGGACCTGAAAGCCCGCCCATCAAATTCCCTAACTTTGGCCGCCGGGTTTTGATGTCGATTGCCATCGCAAGAAGGGTGTTGGAGACGACCAGGGCATCTGCTCCCGTCTCAGCGGCAGCTTTCGCCACTTCAGTTGTTTCGCCTGTATTGGGTGTTAGCTTTGCCCAAAGTGGAAGGTCTGTCGCATCACGCAGCTTTCGCATCACCGCTTCAGTTGTCGAAGGACGCATGGCGAAAGCCTTGCCGTCCTCCTCGATGTTCGGGCAAGAAATGTTTACTTCGACAGCTGCCACACCTGGCACGCTGACTTCCTCGCATAGCGTTGCAAATTCATCGGTACTGCCTGCAGAAATGCTCACCACCAAGGGAGCATCATACCTTGCATAAAAAGGGATGACCGCAGCTTTGAAGGCTTCAATGCCCTTGCTCGGAATTCCGATGGAATTGAGCATCGAACCACGGACTTCGCACACACGCGGCGTTGGATTTCCACTGCGTTTCTCGCGTGTCACCGTTTTTGTGACGTGTGCGCCCAGAGCGCCTAAATCAAAGACCTGAGCAAGATCTTCGGAAAAGGTTCCAGACGCCGGCATGATCGGGTTTTTGAGCGTCAACGAGCCAATTTGTGTTGTAAGATCTAGCATCCGATGGCCTCCTGGAGATCGAATACTGGGCCCTCTTTGCAGACACGTTCGTTGACGACGTCACCATCTCGGCGGAAGGCGCGAACGCAGCACTGACACATTCCAATGCCGCAGGCCATCTGTTGTTCAAGAGCAATTTGACCGGGAATGTCATGGGCTTTTCCGATGGACTGAAGCAGCTTCAAGATGCGGTTCGAACCGCAGGTGTACATGGCGTCAATGCCGTCTTCAGCGAGAAGCTTTTCTATGATTGCCCGCATGTTGTTGATGTCTGACGTTGCTGTTTCATCAGTCAAGGGGATGACGTTGACACCGAGGTTTCTGAAGTAATCCAGAGAAAGTAAAAAATGCTCCGAGCGCGCGCTGCAAATCGCGGTCAGTTTTCGATCAAGGCGGCGTGCTTCCAGCGCCAGCGGGGCAAGCGTTGCCAACCCGACTCCACGTGCGACAAGCAGAAGGTTTCGCCAGTCGGGCAATATGTCAAAACCGCGTCCCAGCGGTCCTAGCACATTGAGCTTGTCTCCTGTGCCAAGCGTGCCAATCGCTGCTGTGCCTTCGCCTGCGACTTTATAGAGAAAGTGCAGTTCGCCCTTGTCTGGATAATAGCCATAGATGCTCATTGGTCGGCGGAGATATGGCTGCTGGTTACGGGTCAGCGGGCAGAGGAGATGGAAGAATTGACCGGGTTCGCAGTCAAGCAGTTCCGAAGGAGCGTCAAGGATCAGCAAACGATACTCATCGTTGACCGGCTGATTGCTCTTTATCGCGCATTCGACTTCGTGAATTGAGTGCGGCTGTCCGAATTTGGGGTGCGTCTGCAAAGCTGAAATGTTCACGCTCAGACCTCCTATCGGCCGAAAATAAGGTTCGGAATGAAGAGGGAGATGGACGGAACATAAGTGATGATCATCAACACGATGATGTTCGCGACAACGAACGGCCAAACACCTTTGATGATGCTCATCACTGGTTTGTTCAACGTTGAAGACGCTACGAATATATCCAGTCCGAACGGTGGCGTTATCATTCCCATGCCGATGTTGAGGGTCACGATCATGCCGAAATGAATCGGATCGATTCCCAGCGCGGTTGCCACAGGAAAGAGCGGCGGCACGAGGATCAGCAAGGCGGAGTTGGGATCGATGAACATTCCTGCGATCAAAAAGCAGACATTGACAGCGAGTAGGAACTCGATCGGGCCAACATCCATCGCTGTCATAAAGTCGCTGATGTGAGTGGGAACTTGTGCAAGGGTGACGAAGAAGGACAACACGCCCCCCATTGCAAGCAGGATGAAGATCGTCGCCGTTGAAATAGCTGCCCGTTCTGTTAGCTCAACGAGTTTTGCAAAACCAAGGTTTTTGTAGACGAATGCCTCGACCACGATGGCATAAACCACGCTGACAGCCGCAGCTTCCGTTGGCGTAAAGAAACCTCCGTAAATGCCGCCCAAGATGATGGCAGGCATGCCGAGAGACCATCCTGCATCGCGCACTGCCTGAAGCTTTTCTCGCCCTGTTGTCTTCTGGAACGATTTCACACCGGTTCGTGAGGCCTCAAGCTTTACCAGAAAAGCGAAAGCCAGGCCCAGGACCAGGCCGACAGCCAGACCTCCCGCAAACAATTTGGAGATCGAGGAACCCGTCATCCAGCCGTAGACGATGAACGTGATCGAGGGTGGGATAAGCAGCGCTGTTTCGGCGCTGGCCACCAGCAGGCCAAGGCTGAATTTCTCCGAAAATCCGGCCGCGCGCATTTGCGGATAAACCATTCGTCCCATGGCTGCGACTGTCGCTGGTGCGGAACCGGATACAGAGCCAAATGCCATCGATCCGCCAATCACCGTGTATCCCATTCCTCCGCTCTTATGGCCCAAAAGCGACTTTACCAGCCCGGTCAGCCTATTCGCGATTTGGCCAGATCCCATGAGTTGGGCTGCAAAAATAAAGAAGGGAATCGCCAAAAGGGTCGTATGGTTGATGCCGCCAAGCGTCTTTTGAATGAAGGCAAGGTCGGGCAATGCGCTGTAGAATATGGTTTTGGTCGCAAGCGCTGGAATGCCCAGAACCAAAAACATTTCAAAGCCAGCAATCAGCAGGGACACTGCAAGAAGTGCGACAAGGAAGATCAATGTTGAGCTCCCTCGACTGGCGACGCTTCGCCGTTTTCTTCATGAGGGCTGAAACGATCGATTACAGACAGAAAACTCAATAGGTAACGGAGTGCAAGAAGGGCGAAGCCCATGACTGGGGCGACATAAACCCAGCCCATCGGTAAGTCCAAAGTGGGGCTTCTTTGGCCAGTTCCCAGCACGAAGATCACGAGTTGGTAGGCAAGGTAGCTCAGATAGGCGGAGAAAAAGAAGCCAACGGTGTCGATGACCTTTCTGGCAATGGTTCGACTGCGCTCCGGCAGCCATTCTCTCAAGGTGTCGATGCCAACGTGGCGGCCTCTTTCAAGCGCAAGACCAAGAGCTCCGAAGACGAGGAACAGATTCATCAATCGAACGGCTTCTTCAATCCAGGCAAACTGACTTGCGAACGTTCCACCGATTTCACGTGCCAGTACATTCAACGTGAATAGGCCGACCATCGAGAGAAAAATTGAAACGAGAAAAATCCGCTCCAGACGCCTTAGGTATCGCATTTTTCCAACCACTTTGAGACTGATTGTGCCGAAGGGTAAAAACAAAAAAAGGAGGTGGAACAAAGGAACCACCTCCCTCAAATTGACTATAAGTTATTGAGCCTCTGAATAGGCCTCTTCATAAACAGCAATCAGCTCCTTGCCAGTGTCGCCGGCACGTTCAATGTAAGCCACCTTTGCTTGGTCGTACATTTTTTCACGCAGGGCAGCCTTTTCCTCATCTGATGCGACGCGGACATTGATGTCGCTTTCCTTGATGGCAGCAAGTGCTTCTGCGACAGCCTTCGCCTTATGGGCACGAAGCTCAGGAACGACTTCTGCGAAGGCTTCTGTGACGATGACCTGATACTCTTCAGGCAGGCTGTTCCACCAGGTCGGGTTGAACAAAGCTACGTCTTCCATTGCGCCATGCTCGGAAACCACAAGGTACTTTTGGACCTCGTTGAACTTCATGCGCTGAATGGTGTCGAGCGGATTTTCCTGACCATCAACGACGCCGGTCTGCAGAGAGGTGTATAGTTCGCCGAATGGCAGGGCGATCGCTGAGGCGCCGAGGGCATCGAATTGCTCAATTAGGATCTTGGAATCCATGACCCTGAACTTCTGTCCGGTGAAGTCATCAAGACTGTCCAACGGCTTGTTCGATGTGAAGTTCTTCATGCCATTGGGCCAAAGCGCGACGCCAACGACTCCCTTGGAGGAAAAGCTTGCCAGCAGCGCATTGCCGAAATCGCCTTCGCGGAGCAGCTGAGCTTTGTCCGGATCTGCCGGGAGAAGGAATGGAATATCAAGGATTGAGACCGCAGGGTTGAAGCCGCCAATGAAAGCCGCTGGAGACATTGTCGCTTCGAGAACACCCAGCTGCACTGCCTCGGTCATTTCACGCTGATTTCCCAGCTGCCCGGATGGGAAAATCTGGAACTCGACCGCCCCCTTCGTACGTTCTTTGACAAGTTCGCCCACCTTTTGCAGGTGAATATGACGTGACTGTTGATCGGATTCCAAATGACCGATCTTGGCCGTATAGTCAGCAGCTTCGACTGCCGAAGCAGCAAGCGTGACCGTTACGCCGGCAAGCAAGACCCCACGGGTAAATTTTGCAAACCTGTTCAAAGTGTTCATTGCATTCTCCGTACTGCGCGAAACCAGAAGCGGTCGAGGTTATGAGGCACATAAATCCAAGTCAAGAAAAATCTCATTTTTGAGACTAATGCAGTTTTTTTTGATTTTTTGCGAAAATTGTGCGAGGCGTATGTGTGTTAATGCCAGAAAATAAGGGCAGGTCACTAGCGAGGAAACTGGCGCGTGGATTACGGCATATCCGTTGAAGAAATTGGCCAACGCATGAAAGCGTTTCGTTTGGGAGCGATGCTGACACCCGAAGAGTTGGCGAAGAAGGCAGGGGTTTCGAGAGCTGCTATTTATCGATACGAATCCGGTCAGCCTGCGAAGATTGACATACTTGTTAGAATCGCAAGTTTGCTTGGCGTTTCGCTCGCAACTCTAATGGGGGCGGGCGTCGAGTACATTGTCTCGGCCATTAGTTTCTTTGAACGCATGCGTCAGCTGGAAGAGAACGTTGAGCAGATCATTGTTCTGTTTGGGCCTGTGTCCTATCTGCTAACAACTGACCAGTATGATGAATTCCTGCCGGAAATACTGGCCGAGAGCATTCCAAAGCACGTTGATGACTATGATCAGGCGATCAGTGAAGTCTCTACTCTTGTTGAGATATTGAGAAAGAGAAAACAGGCTTATCGAGCGCGTACTCCAAATGTCATCAGCCTGACGTCCGGGGCCGAGCTGACCCAATTTCTCAAACTGGGCTTTGTCGGCGGGCCTAACCTTCAGGGCGTTGACTTGAAGAAGCGCCAGGAGATCGCGCGCATTGAGATCGAAAATATTGTCCAGCTGCTGAGGAACCAGCCCATCGGCGTTCAGTTGGGGGTCGTTGTGGATTCCATGCCCGGATCCAGTCTGCAGATCTTCCGAGAGGCCAATCGTCGATCCGTTGCGGTCAGCCCTTATCGGCTTGGTGCATTTGCCAACATCCGCTTGGGCGTTGCGACTATAAGTTCTGCGCCTGAGGCGACATCTCTTTATCAGACTGTGACAAATCAGCTTTGGAATCGTGCCATCAAGGGTGAGCAGGCTGCAGATTATATAGAAAAAACAATCTTGAAATGAAATTGCCCATGAAACGGTCGGGTCGCGCTGTCCACTCAAGCCTTCGGGCGAAAGGTTCTAGTCATGGGTGGGGTTGGAGGCGATTGTTCGGCTTCAACACAGATGTACGAAGGATCGATGCGATGGCATTTTCGAAATGCTTGCGGTCGCGGAGGAAAACAACAAGCCGCATTTCAAGATTGTGGTCAGTTGGTTGCGAAGCGAGACTTTTTTAGAGACGCCTCATGCCGGTAAAGTCAGGATAAAATGTCGAGAACGCTCCATCCTCTGACAAAGTACATCGTCGGCCAAGCAGCCTATGTCAACAATGGACGATCTCCTGAAACCCGCTTTTTATAGGCATGACCGTCCATATCGCGGATGTCGACGCTGATGGCATTGATATCGGGGCAAAGACTGACCAAGGTCGCACGGCACGTGAGGGCCAGTGCAGCCTTTTGCTGCGGTGTGCGGCCTTCCAGAAGAGACACAGTCAGATGAAGGAAGCTTTGCGAACCATCGTTAAGCCTGAAGGTTTCGAAAGGAATTGAACGAAGCTTGATGTCCTCAAGCTTCATCACTCCGGTGTCTGCGGCTGCCTGGCCGAGCTGTTCCATAAGCGCGGCGAAGTCTATTGCAGGGGAGGTTTCCGAGGGGGCTGAATACTCAATGACAAAATGGGGCATGATTTAAAACAGCGAAAAGTATTCACGCTGCTCCCATTCTGAAACGGTCATCAGGTATCGATCCCACTCTGCGTGTTTGATACGTGACAGATAGGCACAGAGATCAGATCCCATCGCCTCGGGATAGAAAGTACTGGCGTCGAAGCGTTCCAGGGCCGCGATCAGGCTTTTCGGCAAGTTGACAGCATCGCTTGTGTAGGGGTTCTCCACCGGGTCTGGAGCCTGCAGGTTTCGCTTTATCCCGTCATGGCCGGAGAGTATTTGAGAGGCGATAAAGAGATACGGGTTGGCCGTGGGTTCGCCAATTCGGTTCTCGATCCGCGAGGCCTGGTCTCCAGGCGCCATCAACCCGCGCACCATTGCTCCCTTATTGTCGCGCCCCCACTGAATACGGTCGGGCGCCAGCTGGTAGGGTTGATACCGCTTGTATCCGTTGACCGTCGGTGTGGTAAGGAGGCAGCTTTCTGCGGCGTGTTCCAGCAGACCCGCGATCCAGTTGCTGGCGATCGGTGACAGGCTGGACGCACTGTCAGGGATCATCAAGTTGGCTCGGGTCTTCAGGTCAATAATTGACTGGTGCATATGCAAGCCGCTGGGAACAATGCCTTCCAGTTTTGGCCGGCACATGAAAGTCGCGTGCAGGCCTTTACGAGCACAGATCTGTTTGACTGCTGAGCGGAACAGGACCGTGTGGTCCGCATTTGCAAGGGGAGTGGCGGGCTCGAAGGTGAACTCGCATTGACTTGGTCCAAATTCAGCCTCCATGGAGCGCACTGGTAGGGCCAACGCCTGGCAGGCGCGGCGCAGGTCGTCCATGATGTCTTCCAGTGCATCGTACCGGGCTTCGGTCAGATACTGGTAGCCATGAGAAACAAGGCTGGTTTCAGGCGGTGTCGAAGGCATCCCGGCATCGCCATGGCCAAGGTGGGCATTTTCCATACGGAAGACATAGAACTCGAATTCCAGGCCGCACATCATGGCATAGCCGTCTTTGGCGAGATTGGCCTCTGCCTCCTTCAACGCCGTACGGACGCAGAAGGGCATCTTGCTACCGTCCTTGTAACGCACGTCGCATAACATCCAGCCGCTGTGCGAGGACCAGGGCAGGGTCTTGAAGGTTGATGGATCTGGAAGGATGAGGATGTCACCGGCGCCGGTAAGATTGTTGGCGCCAAAGCCGATATCGTCTTCCCAGACGGGAAAGACGGTGCGGTGGGATGTGTCTTTAAGCAGCAATGTTGAGGTCATCGCCATACCATTTCGGAAGGCAGAGGCGAGACCCGCTGCAACAATGGTTTTCCCGCGCAGAACACCATGCTGGTCAGCAAAGGCGAGGCGAATGGTCTCCACGCCATTGGCACTGACTTCATCAAGAATGTCAGCTGCCATCTGCAGTTCTTCGTCGCTGTACCAGGACTTGTCAGATCTCAGATCCGCTGGGGTGATTTTGGAAGGCTCATCCACGATCTACATTTCCTTCGAGTGTACGGGAAACTGGTTGAGGATCTCGGAGATCCACGGCACAGCAACGTCTTCTGGCAGGCAGTCGCCAGAAGCGTCGTGTGTCATGCGTTCTCCGACTTGCGTGGCGCCGCATGACTTGAGCAGCTCTGCGAGCTTCAGGGATCCATGGGTGAATGTCTCGGCATATTCAGCGTCTCCTAGCCCGAAGACTGCAAACTGAATGCCAGATAGGCCATCTCCGGTTCTGGCCAACTCTTCGGCAAATGGCTTGGCCGAGGCCGGCAGTTCGCCGTCACCATAGGTCGAGCACACGAATACGTGGAACGTTTCGCTGCTGAGGGCGCCAGGATCGAGGTCGGCCAAATTGATGCAGTTGATGTCATGCTTGCCGCACAGCGCCGACCGTATGTCGTCAGCCAGCATTTCCGCGTTCCCGGTTTCGGTGCCGTAAAGGACAGAAACTTTCATAGGTTTTGGCCCCGCTGTTTTGCCACGTTTATGAGCTTTTTTGTCGAGGTGATTTTCTGTCTGCAGCGACCGGGGAGGCTCTGACCTTGCTCCACTCTATCGATCTGCTGCCAGCCCAGATAGTCGGTGCAATCGGGTAACTCGGCAAAGATGGTTGCTCCCATACGAGCAGGATCTATGGTGAGCTCGCTCAGGATCAACGCGGCCGTGTCTTGGGCATCGGCTCGGCTCTGTGGGATCGTTCCGCGGGGTCCATGGCGGAACCAGCCTGCAGAATAGAGCCTTTCATCAAGCTTCCCGCCCTGCTGCGGCGCTGCTTTGGTGATCAACGTGTCCCGGTTGAGGTCGCCATCAGACATGAAGCCAATGGCAGTGATGAGAGACGTCGCGCCAATAATTTCTTCACTTTCTACGGCCGCAACGCGCAGGCCTGTGACGCGACTGTCACCTTCGACGGCCAAAGGCTGTATTCCAAAGCGGAAGTTGACGCGGACTGAACCTGTCCCATGACCGTTCAGGTCGTGTAGCGCCTGGAGTTTCTTTTGCTCTTCCGGTGCAGAAGAAGACTCTGGTTCGTCCATCGTAACGTGAATGTTTTCCAGTTTCCGCAGTTCTCGCACCATCACAGGGTCAAACTTGGCTTTTGCAGCGGGTGAGCGCCCGACGATGGTGATGGTCTCGATGTTATTCGCCGCGAGCCATGCGGTGGGGCCGGGACCAAGATCGGACCCGTCAAATTCGGCAGGGTTTTTACAAAGAATGCGCAGCAAATCGACGGCGACATTTCCATTTCCCAGTATCACCGGATGCGCGCCGAGGTCAGGCAAGGTGACAGCATCGGGATGCTCGTTAAGCGCGCGTGTGAGCCGGGCGGAGCCATAGACTTGCGGTAGGTCACCACCTGGAATGTCAAGAGGACGATCAGAACTAAGGCCTGCAGCCAGTACGGTCGCATCGTAAGCCGAGCTGATTTGAGCGAGCGATAGATCGCGGCCGACCCTAACATTGCCGAAAAAACGAGCGCCCTGCCGTTCGAAAGTGCGTGCAAACTGCCTCGTGACAGCCTTTGTACCCTGGTGATCTGCAGCTACACCATATCGCGTTAAGCCAAAGGGAACGGGGAGGGCATCTATCAGATCTACTTTCAGATCTGGCGCGAGCTTTAAAAGAGCCTGCGCTAAATAGCAGCCAGAAGGTCCGGCGCCTACGATCGCTATCTGTCCCGACATTATTCTATAGGCCCTTCGCTTAGTCGCCTTTGGTGAATGGTTCCAGTTTTTGGGTCACGTCCTCTATTCAGCAACCGGCAGACCCCCTCTCTCAGTCTGTTCCATCAGGCCCATTTGACTTCATTTGGAAATGAAGTATGTTCGATAGTAGTTCATATGTTCATATAACGCACAAAATGTTAATCGTAAAGCGGGCCAAGAAGAGCAGATCAAGGCCTGGCTTTGAGGGAGCGAGTAAATGAATGGGGGGTCGACGGGACTGGAATGATGAGTGAAAGCACTTCGACTGCACCAGATGCCTGGGTAAAGGCTGCGCTTTTGAGCGAACTCGACGGGACACGTCCGGTAGTGCCGGTAACCCTCTATGGTCAGTCGCTCGTTCTATTTCGCGACGACGAAGGCGAACTTGGCCTGATCGGTCGGCACTGCCCGCATCGCGGCGCGGATTTGTGTTTCGGTCGTCGTGAAGACAATGGCCTGCGATGTCCATTCCATGGGTGGCATTTCGATCGCACAGGTCAATGTCAGGAGCAGCCCGCCGAGCCGGAAGATTCAACAATGTACAAGACGATAAAGCTCCCCAGCTATCCGCTAACCGAAAAAGACGGCGTCATTTTTGCCTATATGGGCGAGGGAGTGCCGACCGCCGATACAGTTTTTGCAGAACCACCGCTTTCCTGAGGCGTAGATATCAGTGCGTCCGATCTCACCATGGCGCGATTTCCAGTTGAAAGGACATCCAGATGATTTCTCAGAAGCTGAACGATCAGATTACACGCATCGGACCTGGAACCTCTGCTGGAGAAGTCTTGCGCCGCTATTGGCAGCCAGCCGCTTTGACGGATGAATTGACTGAGGCGAGGCCGATGGTGCCGGTAAACCTTTTGGGGGAAAGGCTGGTTCTGGTTCGTCAGTCAAATGGTGAATTCGTTCTCCTGACCCGCGAAGCATGCCCGGACGAGCCGCCGGCCTACTATCCGGAGCCGGATGCTATTGAAGTGGCACAGAATGGCCCGCGCTATCCGGTCGTTGAGATGAAGGGCATGTATTTCGCTTATATGGGCCCAGGTTCGGCGCCAGCTTTCCCGAAATTCGATTGTTTTCGAGCGCCCGACAGCCATGTCTTTGCCTTCAAGGGAATTTGGGAGTGCAACTGGCTGCAAGCTCTCGAAGTCGGAATCGATCCATCACACGCTTCCTTCTTGCACCGCTTTCTGCAGGACGAAGATCCTGAAGACAGTTACGGTAAGCAGTTTCGCGACAAGGCTGCCCATACGAACATGCCGATGACTCAGGTTCTGAGGGAATACCCGCGCCCGGACATTGAGGTGGAGGAAACGAATTTTGGCCTCAAAATTACTGCGCTGCGGCATCTGGAAAACGATTTTACCCATGTCCGAGTGACCAATCAGATTTTCCCGGAAGCGATTTGTATTCCGATGTCGCGGGAGATGACCATTACCCAGTGGCATGTGCCAATCGATGACGAGAATTGCTATTGGTATACGCTCTTCACGAGCTTCGCCAAGCCGGTTGATAAGCAGCTTATGCGCGAACAGCGACTGAAGGAACACCGGTTGCCAGACTACGCTCCGTTGAAGAACCGTTCGAACGATTATCGCTTCGATCCAGAGGAGCAAAAGACCCTGACCTACACGGGCATGGGGCTCGATATCAACGTTCATGACCAATGGGCAGTGGAGAGCATGGGGCAGATCCAGGACCGGACGCGCGAGCATCTCGGGCGAGGGGATGCGGCAATCGTTCGTTATCGGCTGATGCTTCGCAAGGCGATCAAGGCTGTCGAGGGCAATCGGGAAGACGCTCTTCTCATGCGTGACGAGGCCGCAGCGACTATCGTAGGGCCACTGTCAAATGATGCCATTACCTCTACAGGGGACTGGAAAGAGGCAAGCTGGGAGGCGGACAAGCAGCGTCGGGCTGAATGCCCCTGGGACGCCACCGTCTGAGCTTTAATCTGAGGCATTGGGTGTGAATTGAACAGGGTTGGGTCATTTCACCGCCCGAAACGGAACGATTTAGGCGGATCAATGACTATCGTTAGCGACTTGGGGATCCGCCGAATGGAGGGGCGTCCCTTCGAGGACATCCTTGATGGGTATTTTCCCTTGCGCGAAAGCATTAGGCAGCTTCTGCAACGTCAGGGCTTCAGTGCTATGTGGATTACACTCCTGCATGCGCCTTTCATGAAGATTGAAGGGCTCGCGGAAGATGCGCCAGTTCCCCTCCATTTGCGTAAAATCTATTCTGGAATGATCGATCATATGCTTTTGCTGGCCTTTAGTACGCCTGACGGTATGGGGCTTGCCGGAACGGGTGACTGGATCTTCGTCGATAGCCGGGAAGAGAACGACTTATTTCCAGACGGCATTCGTCTCGGCGAGCCAGCCTTCGTGCGTGGCGTTGGGCTGATCAATGACTGCGATGCGTTTGATGAAGTCAATGACTTTGCTCCCCTGGCATTTCTGACGCTTGGAGCGCCTTTGCCATCAGGCGATGAGGTCCGGCTATCTGCGGTCCAGTACCTTGGATGGCAAGCAGGAAAATGCTTCGCACTGAAGGCGGCCAACCTTGGCATTCGGCGGCAAGTTGGCAGAGATGTCCAGACGCTGCCTTTTGGGTCTGACCATAGAGGGACAGAAACCTCGTGGGACGATTGGCCACTTCCGATGCCCGAACACTTGCGGCCAGCGGATTGGCTCCTTGTGAATGCAAGTCCGGATCAGGTTCGGCGTCAATCTCTGGAGGTGGCGTTGCGGCTGTAGCCACGTTCAACCCGTCGGTCGACTAGCCATGCCGTTTTCTTGCGTTTTTATAGACCGTTCGATTTATAGTCGCGCAAATCGTGATTATTCAGAGATACGTAAAATTGAAAACGCAGAAACAGGCAGAGCGGTGGTTGAATGCTTCATCGGCCCTCCGCGCGGGGGAGCTAAAATGACGGCCAACGACATGGAGCGCAAGATTCAGGATCGTGACATATCGCTGACCTTTGCCAAGGGTATGAGTGTACTAAAGGCCTTTGATACATCCTCGACCCATTTGACTTTGCCACAAATCGCAAGGACGACCGGGCTGGACCGAGCCACGACAAGGCGGCTCGTGCTGACCCTGGTGCATCTGGGCTATGTGAAGCAGGAAGACCGGGTATTCTCATTGACGCCTCGTATTCTGGTTCTGGCGGGTGGCTTCCTGCAGGGACGTCAGTTTGGCAAGACTATCGAGCCCGTAATCCGCAGTTTCTCCAACCAGATCTCTGAGCCGATCTCCATGGCTATGGTGGATGGTGATCAGGCGGTCTATGTGGCTCATGCGGGGGCGAGGGCTAATTCCGTAAGCATTGGCTTTACCGTCGGCTCAAAATTGTCCTTGTTGAGCAGTGCGATTGGCAGAGCCTTGGTCGCGGGTTATCCCGCCGGTGAGGCCGAAAAGCTTATCGCGACAGCGCCGCTCGCACCATTCACAAACGCTACAAACATGGACCGGGATGCAATTGCGGCGGATATAACTGCGACTGCGCAGCGGGGATACGCATATGTGGTCGGCGAATTCGAGGCGGGTGTCGCCGCGGTTGCAGTTCCCGTTCGTCCAGACAACGCCGAACCCAGTGCGATTGGGGTCTCCGGAGATGCTTCCCGGTTTGAGGATCCTAAAGTTCGACAGAATATCATCGAAACGCTGCGGGAATGCGCGAAGGTGGTCGCGGAACTTCTTTGATCAATTGCTGTGCAAGTGCCCTAAAATGCACCCTGCCCATAACTGCGGCATTTGCATAAAGGTTTTGTTTGACAGTGTAGGTCTCTGCAGTAACAATTGATGTATAAAAAATATTTAGTGCGATAATCGCACAATTTGATGCAGCTAGCTATCGCCAAGCGGGGATCCTTCCATGAAATCCAAACTCCTGTCTGCAACTCTCCTAGCCCTCGGTCTGACCACTACAACGTCCCAGGCCGAAACCATTCGCTATGCTCACTTCATGCCGGCGCAGAGCTGGCAGCAGAGCACCATGTTTGAAGCCTGGGCCGATGCGGTCGATGAGGCGTCTGACGGCGAGCTGGACGTGAAGATCTTTCCAGCTCAGACGCTCGGCAAAGCACCTGCCGGTTATGACAACGCCAAGAACGGCGTTGCGGACATCGCCTGGACTGTCCAAGGTTACACCGCCGGCCGCTTCCCACTGAGCCAGATCATGGAACTGCCGGGCCTGTTCAAACGCGCTGAAGTTGGGTCTTGCGCTTTCCAGAAGCTCTATGATTCCGGTGCTCTCGACGAAGAGTACAAGGATACTCATGTGCTCTTTGTTCACACCCATGGCCCCGGCCAGCTCCACATGGGCGACAAACCGGTCAAAGCACTCTCAGATTTGAAGGGGATGAAGCTACGCCGCCCCACCGCGGTAATCGGCACTCTTCTTGGAGAACTGGGCGCTGAGCCTGTGGGACTTCCTGCCCCGGCAATTTATGAGAACCTCGAGCGCGGTGTAATTGATGGTTACATGCTCACCTGGGAGTCGGTAGAAGCATTCCGCCTTGCGGAACTGACCAAATACCACACCGACTTTGGTTTTTATTCGCTTGCTTTTGTCACTACAATGAACAAACGCAAGTACGAAGCCCTGTCGGAAAAGGAAAAGGCAGCCATTGATGCCAATTCTGGCATGAAGTGGTCTCTGATCGCCGGCAAGGGCTACGACGAAGCGGATGCGGCGGCGATCAAATCTCTTGAAGCCAGCTCTGAAATCTTCGAGATTCCGGAAGCGGAAATGTCCGAGTGGCAGGCTGCTGCTGACCGTGCCAAGGCAATCTATCTGAGCGAACTTGACGGAAAGGGCCTGCCAGGCACCGAAACCTATCAAGCGATCAAGGGTTACGTCAGCGATTGCCAGACAGAGCTGAACTGATCTCTGTAATTTGAACGAGAGGCGGGAGTCCGGCGATCAGCGTCGGGCTCCCGTAAATTTTAACTTGGAATACACGGGGCGGCAGATGAGCAATTCGGCACACCAATCCAGCCTGACATCACAGGTGGCGAATGTCACCTCACGCGGGTGCGAAGTCATTGCTATCACTGCCATTCTAAGTCTCTTTATTGTGGTCGCGGTCAACATTCTCATGCGGGCAGTTTTTGATGTCTCGGGAACGCAAATAAATCTCATGATTCCGGGTGCAATAGAATTGGCCAGCTATGCCTTGCTGATAGCCGTTTTTGCTTCCTTGCCTGCTGCGCTCGAAAAAGGGCTGATCCGGGTCGATGTTCTGACCGGGATGATGCCGAAAGGTCTGAGCGAAGCACTTGACCGCTTCTGGTATCTCGTTCTCTTCCTGTTTGCCGCCGCCCTTGCCTGGCTTTTCACTGGTCAGGTCGCGGAGACTTTTGAACGTGGAGAAGTGACGCAGGACTGGGCAGTCCCGCTTTGGATACCCTATTTGATCATTACGATGGAATGCGTTGCATTTGCCGTGGTGTCTTGCGCCATCGCCGTCAATCCGGCCGTTATCAAGCCGGAGTCGGTGTAATGGAGCCTTTGACTATCGGTCTGATCTCCATCTGCCTGTTGTTCCTGACTGTTCTGATCGGCGCGCCAGTCGGGCTTGCCATGGCTCTGGTGGGTGTTGGTGGTTTCGGCATGATCGTCGGCTTCGAGGCGGCTCTTTCAGTGCTGCAGACGGCTGCCTTCGAGACAGCATCCAGCTACTCCTTTACCCTCGTGCCGTTGTTCATGCTCATGGGAAACCTTATTTCCCAATCCGGTATGGCATCCAATCTCTTCCGTGGTGCCGAACGCCTCACTCGCGGGCAACCTGGCGGTCTTGGGGTGGCAGGTGTAACTGCAAGTGCGGTCTTTTCCACCGTGTCCGGCTCGTCCCTTGCCACTGCTTCCACTATGACAAAGGTCGCCTATCCGGAGATGCTGAAGCGCGGTTACGATACGCGCCTTGCTGCTGGATCTCTTGCGGCAGGCGGGACGCTCGGCATTATGATCCCGCCTTCAATAGCACTATTGCTTTATGCGTTGATCACCGAGCAATCGGTCGGCGAGATGTTCCTCGCCGGCATTCTTCCGGGAGTGCTTGGATATGTGCTTTATGTGATCACCGTTTTTATTATGGCGCGGTTCTGGACGAGCACGCAGCAGGAAGACCTGGAAACCTCTTCTGGTCTGGCTGGATGGTTTGAATGTGCTCGGCTGTTCGCGCCCGCCTTTTGCCTCTTCGGACTTGTTATGGGTGGGCTCTATGGTGGTCTCTTTACACCGACCGAGGCGGGCGGTGCTGGTGCTGCCTTTGCCTTGATCTATGCGTTGTGGAAGGGGATGCGGTGGACAGGTTTCCTTCAGGCGTTGCGTGCGACCGTCGAAACCACTGCGACCATTTTCTTTATCCTCATTGGTGCGGAGGTATTGGGCTTCCTGATTTCTACATCACAAGTGTCATTTGCCATGGTCGATTTGATGCGAGACATGGGGCTTGGGCCTTGGCAAGTACTGATCGCAATAATGGTGTTCTATGTGGTGTTGGGCTGCTTCATGGAAAGCTTGGCAATGATCTTGCTGACCGTTCCGATCTTCTTTCCTGTCATCATGGAAAGTGGCTTTGACCCAGTGTGGTTCGGCATTATCGCCGTGGTGACCGTGGAGCTCGGTCTGATTTCGCCGCCTGTCGGGATGAACCTCTTTATGGTGAAGTCAGTTGCCATCGAGCTGCCGCTTCGCAAGATCATGGTCGGGGTCGTCCCGTTCATCTTTGCGGATATTGTCCGCCTCGCTATTCTAATTGCCTTTCCGGCGATCGTTCTGCTGTTACCCGGACGTCTTTAATAAAAAACACAGAAGCGCGTGGCGGTTGTTACTGAAGGATTCTACTTCAGCTCATTTTTTAGTTTGCGCCTGCGATTGTAAGATAGGCGGGTACTGGAATAGATTTCTGTCAGCATCATTGAACGCGAGCATCTGGAACTTGGTAGTGGAATTCCGGCTTATTTGAGAAGCACGCTGTCGGGTCTATCGACCTACTTTTCCCAAATTGGTTTTGGCTGCACCGCGGTCCTCTTGGTCGCCTTTCAGACAGACTGGTTCCAAACTCGAATGATGCGTCTGCGCTGGAGCACTCGGGTCCTCCGGTCCCGGTTTCGAGCAAGCAATCAGCATCTGATGCCGCGAAAACGGAAATGGATAAGGCCTGATTGATCGGCAAAGCCTTTCACAGCTTTCCGCTTTATTGAGTTTGTTGTGGGTTTCCCATGGGCCCGTCACTTTGCCATCTTTGTATCTTTCCCAAAAAGCTGGCTAGTCCCTAGACAAGGGCCCGAATAGGCGGGGGCAATTCAAGTATCGCTCACCCGCTCCGCATGGACTGCAAAGAGATCAACAAGGGCTACCCCCTCAGTGCTCAGCTTGTCACCTTTGGGCTTGATAATAGCATATTCAAAGCGGTCGTCTGTGTTTAACGGCCTTGAAATACCTCCCATTCTCAAATGATCTTCGGCTGTAAACGCGTCGACGATGCCAACACCGATGCCGCGCAGCACGAGCGCCGAAATAATATTGGATAGATAGCTTTTCATTTTTATCACCGGAGGCCGCTTCATCTTGGCGAAGTGCCGGTCGAAGGCTCTGCCTGTAGTGGTTGAATCGACAAAGCCAACAAAATCAACATCTGACAGATCCTGAATGCGGACAACATCCAGGGCACCCAGCGGATGATCCTTTGGCGCGATGAAGCGGTAGGGGATACCGCCAGTGCGAACCACATCGATCTCCAATTTGTGCTGTGTGGGAATGCCAAAGCCAATTTGGCACTGCCGTAGCGCAACTTGCCTCACGACCGGCAATGGCGTCATGGACAGGAATTCGGCTTGGAATTCCGGCCTTAGTTGCAGTAACTCAGAAATAACTGCTGGCAAGGCAGATTGTGCGAACGCGGGAGCCGCAGCGATAGTCAGTGTCGCGCGGTACCCGCGCTTGATCTGACCTGCGGCGCGTTCAATCTGGGACAGCCCGGTGAAACTGCGTTCAACCTCCGCCCATAGTTCATGCGCTTCCAGTGTCGCAATGATACGCCCGCCATGGCGCGTAAAAAGCGGAAAATCCAGTTGAAGTTCAAGCTCACGAATTAGGCGGCTAACCGCAGGTTGCGAAACACTAAGCTCATCCCCGGCACCGGACATGGTGCCTGTGCGCATAACTGCCCGAAAGGCTTCAAGAGATCTCTGAGAAAGCATGAATAACCATAAGTTTTTTGCATACTCAACGACATAAACATTATTTGTTTTATACGAAACCAACGCTCATTCTGGCAAGAGTAGATATATCGGGGGCACCATCTTGAGCGCCGTATCGCAAGAGCCGAAATTTCCCAGCCAGACTGAAATCGTCGTCATAGGTGGTGGTATTGTTGGCGTCTGCACAGCATTGTTTCTCGCAGAGCAGGGGGTTCCTGTGGTTCTGTGCGAGAAGGGTCGGATCGCCGGTGAACAGTCGTCCAGAAACTGGGGCTGGATCCGTAAGGCAGGACGCGACGCCCGCGAACTTCAGCTAATGATCGAGAGCGCCAAACTCTGGCGCGAGATTGACACAAAGCTCGACGAAGACATTGGTTACGGCATCCGTGGCATCACCTATGTCGCGCGAACTGAACAAGAGTTGCAGAAACACGAAAGCTGGTTGCGGGATGTTGAAAACTTCGACCATGGCTCAGTGCTGTTGTCAGCCCAGGAAACCGACCGCCTGCTCCAGCGCAATGACAGGCAATTTCTAGGGGCCCTTCACACCGCATCTGATGCCTCTGCGGAACCTTCAAAGGCGGTGCCAGCCATGGCTCGCCATGCAGTCGATGTTGGCGCGACGATACTGGAAAAATGCGCTGTTCGCTCTGTTGAACGCACTGCGGGCCAGATCAGCTCTGTTATCACGGAAAAAGGCGAAATTGCGTGCAAGAAGGTCGTTCTGGCTGGCGGGGCCTGGTCGCGCACATTCTTGGAAAACATCGGTATCTTCATTCCTCAGCTCGCCGTCAAATCCTCGGTCTTGCGGACCGCAGCCGCCCCTGAAGTCGTCGCCGGAGCGGTCGGTGCAACAGACGCGTCTCTCCGCAGGCGGCAGGACGGAGGATATACCATCGCCCGCAGCAACCACGCCGAGTTTCAGGTAATTCCAGCAGCCTTCCGCCATTTTTCTACCTTCTTGCCGACCCTTTGGGACAGCTGGCGCATGATGAAGATACGCGTCGGCAAGGAGTTTTTCGGTCCGATGGGACACCAGCGGTGGAAGCCGGACCAGATCACCCCTTTCGAAATGGTACGGGTGATGGACCCCAAGCCGGATCCGAAACTGTTGAACTCGGCACTGGCTTCAGCCATCGAGCTCCATCCGCGTCTTCAAGGCCTTCAGATAGTCGAAACCTGGGGTGGACTGATCGACGTCATGCCAGATGAAGTGCCGATAATCGACGAACCGGTGAACTGGCCCGGTCTGATTATTGCGACAGGATTGTCAGGCCATGGTTTCGGCATCGGCCCTGGCGTCGCAAAGCTCGTCGTCCAGTACATCAGGGGCCAGGCCCCCATCGTGGATACGAAAACCTTCGCAATGGGACGCTTCTGAGAAAAGGCAGTTACATGGTCGCAATTTCGCAACAGATTCCAGATGTGGTCGTAATCGGGGCCGGTATAACCGGTCTTGCCGCGGCGCTTGAGCTTGCGGAATTTGGAGTTTCTGTCGAAGTCATCGAGACCTACAGGCCAGCCGCCATGGCTTCGGGCTGGACGCTTGCCGGGGTGCGCCAATCGGGCCGTGACCTGGCGGAGCTACCGCTAGCCTTGTCGGCCGTGAAACAGTGGTCGGGCTTGAGCACGAAACTTGGCAAGGACACCGAATACCGGCAGGAGGGTAATCTTCGGCTTGCGCGGACTGAGGCTGAAGCCGATAGCCTGAAGCAGATGTGTCGGACACAGGAAGACGCAGGGCTGCCAATTTCCTACCTGACCGATCTGGTAGATATCCGTAAAATTGCACCTCCTCTGTCGAATTCTGTCATGGCCGCAACGTTTTGTCCGAGCGATGGCCATGCGAACCCGATCGCCACCGCCGAAGGTTATACAAAGAGCTGCGAATCCCTGGGCGTGCGATTTTCGTTTGGCGAAGGTGTAAAGTCACTAGAAGCGTTCGGAGGACAGCTCGTAGCTGTTAAAACGAACAAGCGGAAAGTGTCCTGCGGAGCGGTCCTCGCCGCGCCCGGTATTCTGGTCAATACCCTTCTCGATCCGTTCGGAATTTCTATTCCATTGCGCCGCCCTATGGTCACAGTTTTGCGCAGCGCACCAATTGCGCCGATCCTTAAGCCAGTCCTTGGTGTCGCAAATGCAGATCTGGCTGTGCGGCAGGAGGTCTCAGGTCGTCTTCGGGTGACAAGCGGCGCAGAAGACTGGGATGGTCAAGTCGAACATCGCAACGACATGCCAGTCATTCACCCTCGCGCCCGATCGGTCCGTGCGACCATCGAAAAAGTTGCAAATGTGCTTCCTGCCTTCTCGGAAGTTGAGATTGAGCAAATCTGGGCAGGAGCCTTGGACCTAACCCCGGACGCCTTGCCTGTCATCGACAAGGTGCCTGGACTGTCCAATTTGGTGGTGGCCGCAGGTTTTTCTGGCCATGGCTTCGGCATAGGCCCAGTCACAGGCCCGCTCGCCGCTCAGCTCCTTGCTGGAAGAGAGCCGGAGCATTGCCTTGCCGCATTCTCCTTCGATCGCTTCAATCAAACTGATCTGGCGGATGTGCCGCTTACCCTACACGGATAAAGGAAACGCGCAGTGCTGGATCCTCTTGGTAGAACGGTGATGATTTCAGGCGCAAGTCGTGGCATTGGCTTGGCAATCGCAAAAGTACTGCTCGAAAAGGGTTACAACGTCAGCGCTGGCGCTCGTTCTGCGACAGCGCTTGAGGTCGCCTTTCAGGATGCTCCGACAGAGCGCTTTCTCGCCGCAACTTACGATGCTGCCGATCGCTCAACCCATGAGGTTTGGCTGAGCGCGACGCTGGAAAGGTTCGGCCGTTTGGACGGGTTGGTCAACAACGCGGGGACCTCGAACACGTTTACCATCGAGGACGGTGAGGAAGCGGATCTCGATGCCCTTTGGTCAATCAACATAAAAGGTCCGCTGTTTCTAACGCGCATTTGCCTGCCTCATTTGAGAGAGACAGGCTCGGGGCGGATCGTGAACGTCTCATCTCTGTCCGGCAAGCGGGTGCGCAACGAGAACATTGCCTACAACATGACTAAACACGCGCTGATGGCGCTGACGCATGGAACGCGCCGCATTGGCTGGGACCATGGAGTGCGCGCGACCGCGGTCTGCCCCAGCTTCGTTGCAACGGATCTTACTGGCGATGTCACCAAGGTGAGCCGGGAAGAGATGATCGATCCGCAAGATCTCGCAGAAATAACTGCTATGGCTATTGCCCTGCCGAATACGGCGGCCATGGCGGAAATGCTGGTGAACTGCCGGCTCGAGGACACGTTCTAGGGAACGACGTGAACCTCAAGGGCGTCAAACCTTGAACCGACCAGAGGATAAAGACATGAAGACAAGGACAGGAATTGTACTCGCAAGTGTGCTTTTTGCCGGCAATGCACTTGCAGCCGGAACGACGTTGAATGTCGGCATGGCAGGTGCTGACGCGGGCAAGCTGGATCCGCATGTAGCCACAAGTACGCTCGACAAGGGACTGTTGCACTGGATGTTTAATGGTCTGGTTCGCATCAAACCCGGCGAAGCAAGCCCAGCGTTCATAGAGCCAGATATTGCCAAGGCTTGGTCATCCTCCGAGGACGGACTGACTTGGACGTTCGAGCTGCGCGACGATGTCGAGTGCCACGGCGACTATGGCAAGATCGACGCTGAGGACGTCGTATATTCGCTGAATCGCTCGGCAAACCCAGATATTTCCGCGTTCGCCAAAGACTACGCCGCCTTTGAAAGCGTTGAGGCGACCGGTCCGCTAGAAGTGACTATCCAGCTCAAGAACAAGGTCCCGAGCCTTCTCGGTCTTCTGGTTCCTTATCACGGAGGCAATATTGTCTGTAAGGACGCAGTTGAGGCACTTGGCGAGGACTATCAACGACTGCCAATTGGCACCGGGCCTTTCATGTTCGCTGAGTATGAGCCGCAGCAATATGTAAAGCTGGTTGCCAATCCTGATTACTTTCGTGGTGAGCCGAAACTCAAGGAGATCTTCTACCGCTATATTCCATCCGACTCCTCTCGCGATCTTGCCTTTCAGGCAGGTGAGATCGACATGATCTATGGCAAGCAGGAGCAGACCTGGGTCGAGCGTATCAAGAAGGTGCCGGGAACCAAGGTCGTCGTCATGACACCAGGAGAGATGTCTGTCATTCATCTCAATATGACGATGCCGCCGCTAGACGACATCCGGGTTCGCAAGGCCATCGCCTATACGCTTGATCGCGACCTAATGGTCCAGTTCAAGGGCCCAGATGTAACGCTTGCAGCGATCTCACCGGTTCCAGAGGGCCATCTAGGTTATACTGGCGACGTGCCGCAATATCCGCACTCGATTGAAAAAGCCAAAGAACTTCTGACCGAAGCAGGCTATCCTGATGGTGTGACCATCAAGGCGATCCACACGACCTTGCCAGGCATGCTTTCCACTATGGAAGCGGTTCAAGCTGAGTTGCGTGAGGCGGGCATTAATCTGGAAATCCAGACTGTTGAACATGCGACCTTCCATGAACAGATCCGCAAGGACATGAGCCAAGTCGTCCACTATGCGGCCGCCCGGTTCCCCGTCGCTGATGTTTACCTTTCTCAGTTTTTCCACTCCGACGCCACGGTCGGAACCGAAAGTGCTGTGGCCAACTTCTCGCATTGCGCGGCCGCAGATAAGGAAATCGAGGAGGCTCGTGTAGAGGGCGATAGCGAAAAGCAGCTCGCTCTCTGGGCCGATGCCCAGCAGAAGATCATGGAAGAGGTCTGCGCTGTTCCGCTTATTCAAAGCATGCAGCTGTGGGCCTGGAAGGATACGTTGGATCTTGGAACTGAAGTTCACGGTTCCCTGAACCTAAGTCCGCCGGTGACCGAGATGTCGAATTTCACCGAGTAAGTCTCTGACGCGGGACGAGACCAGGCGGGTTTCAAGCTCAAATCCTGCCTGGTCTGGCCTCCTTACGTGGGGCTCACGGTCCTATGTGAAGGTGCTCATTCAGATCGCTTTACCGGAGCCACTTCCTCGGCAAAGCCTGCGGTGATCGACAAGGATGCCTCGGAGCTCACATGACAGCATTTATTCTTAAGAGACTTGGTTTTTCAGTGATCACGCTTTTCGCTGTGCTGACCATCGTATTCTTCATCGTACGGATCCTCCCCGGCGATCCTGCAGTCGCTATTCTTGGCGATCAGGCTACCGAAGCATCGCTTGCGGCTCTCAGGATGCGTCTTGGATTGGATGTGCCGCTATACCAGCAATACGTTGACTTCATGGGCGGTGTGGTCGTCGGCGATTGGGGTACCTCAATGGTGTCCGGGCGACCCGTCATCATGGAAATTCTGAAGGTCTTGCCCTCTACAATTGAACTGACCCTGGCCTCTTTGGTCCTGGGTGCCGTAGTGGGCATTCCGATCGGTGTCTGGTCTGCCGTCAGACGCAATAAGCTACCGGACTATATAGCACGTATTGGCTCCTTGCTGGGGTTGTCCTTTCCCGCATTTGTATCGGCTGTTTTATTGCTTCTGTTTTTCTCGATTCAACTGCGCTGGTTCCCTGTGATCAGCTCAGGGCACGGCAGCAGCTTGTCAGACCGTCTACGTGACATTGCCCTGCCGGCCATCAATCTGGGTCTGATCATGGCAGCCTATATCACTCGGGTTGCTCGCTCGGCGATGCTGGAGGTACTTAACCAGGACTATGTCCGAACAGCCCGCGCAAAGGGCCTAGCCTTTTCCATCATCATCTGGCGGCATTGCCTAAGAAACGCAATGATCCCCGTCGTTACTGTGGTCGGGCTCTATCTGGGTATCCTGATCGGCAACTCCGTTCTGACCGAAATCGTGTTCAATCGGCCGGGTCTTGGCAAACTCATTGTCGGCGCACTTAACCAGCGCGACTACACGATGCTGCAGGGCATGATGGTGATCTACACCTTGATCGTCGTGTTGGTGAACCTGATCACCGACCTGACCTACGGCCTGATCGATCCGAGGATCAAATACTCATGACCACGTCCGATCTCCCTCCCGTCCGCTTTTCACGAACCAGCTACATCAAGATTGCGTTTGGTTCGATGATAACGGGCCTATTCAAGGCCTTTAACACCAACAAGACATCTTGGGTTGGTGTTGGGGTGTTTGCACTCGTCTGCCTTCTTGCGATTTTTGCGCCGGTGATTGCTCCATACGATCCTCTGGATCAGAGCATTCTGTACCGACTGAAACCACCGTCATCCGCCCACTGGTTTGGAACGGACTACTACGGTCGTGATACCCTTTCGCGCATCCTCTGGGGCGCCCGGATATCTCTGACTATCGGCCTGTTTGCTATTGGCTCCGCCATGCTGATCGGCACATTCATTGGCCTAATTGCCGGCTATTTCGGCGGTCGGACCGATATAATCATCATGCAGATCATGGATGTGTTGCTGGCATTCCCCTCACTCATCCTCGGCCTGATTGTAGTTGCTATGCTCGGACCGTCTGTATCCAATCTGGTGATTGCGATCTCTCTAACCGCCATTCCGCCCTTCGCTCGCATCGCTCGGGCCCCTACCATCGCCGTTAAGAGCCGGGAGTTCATAGAAGCAGGTCACGCCCTAGGCTATTCCCATGTCCGACTGATGTTCGGCCATATCCTGCCTAACATAGCGCCTGAGGTCCTAGTCATGGGGTCGCTTTGGCTCGCCACCGCTATCCGGGTCGAGGCGTCGCTCGCCTTCATCGGGCTTGGTGTCAACCCGCCAATTCCGACCTGGGGCGGCATGATCCGTGAGGGGTTCGAGAACATCCTCGATAGTTTTTGGTTGGCGCTCTTCCCCTCGTTGGCAATTCTAATTGTGGTGTTCTCGCTCAATCTGCTCGGAGACGGCCTGCGCGATGCGATCGATCCCCGGCTGAAAGGTGAACAATGACCAGCCCCATCCTCAGCGTTGAAAACCTAACGACCTCCTTCCGCGCCGACGGCGAATGGGTGCCTGTCGTCCGAAACGTCAGTTTCTCCATTGGCAAAGGTGAGACGGTAGCCATCGTCGGCGAATCTGGATCCGGCAAGTCGGTAACTGCCCTCTCAATCATGCGTTTGCTGCCGGAAAACCAAGGCAAGATCGATGGAACGATCAGGCTGGACGGCGAGGACATTCTGGCTCTTGATGAAAGCTCCATGCGTGATGTGCGCGGCGGCGATATCGGCATGATCTTTCAAGAACCAATGACAAGCCTCAACCCCGTCATCAAGATTGGCTATCAGGTGGCCGAAGTCTTGCGCCGCCATCGGGGCATGAGCGTGTCCGAC
Source organism: Labrenzia sp. CE80 (assembly GCF_009650605.1). Classification (NCBI taxonomy): domain Bacteria; kingdom Pseudomonadati; phylum Pseudomonadota; class Alphaproteobacteria; order Hyphomicrobiales; family Stappiaceae; genus Labrenzia; species Labrenzia sp. CE80. The sequence goes on along the minus strand of NZ_WAJT01000001.1, from coordinate 2,326,064 downwards.
GCGGAGATAGAAACCCTGCGGCTGTTCGATCTGGTCCGTATTCCCGACGCCAAGCGTCGAATGAGCGAATATCCGCACAGTTTTTCTGGAGGCATGCGCCAGCGAGCAATGATCGCCATGGCGCTTGCCTGCCGGCCCAAACTGCTCATTGCTGACGAGCCGACAACCGCTCTCGACGTGACAATTCAGGCGCAAATTTTGGAGCTGGTCCGCGAGTTGCAGCAGGAAATCGGAATGGCCGTGATGTTCATCACCCATGACATGGGGGTGGTCGCGGAAATTTCTGACAAGGTGGTGGTCATGCTGCGCGGCGAAAAGGTGGAAGAAGCAGCCGCCGCTGCTCTCTTTGACGCCCCGAGCCACAACTATACTAAAATGCTACTCGGCGCGGTGCCTAGGCTCGGAGGCCTTGAGCTGACCAAGACCCCTCGTAGGTTCCCCAAGCTAGACGAGAACGGGGTCGGAGATGAGCCCCAAAACGAACCGGACCGCCGCACTAACACAATTTTGGAGGTGAAAAATCTGACCACCCGCTTTGTTGTACGTGGAGGCGTCTTAAATCGGCCGGTAGGCAATGTGCACGCAGTTGAAAACGTGTCGCTGTCGTTGGCTGCTGGCGAAACTCTGGCCCTGGTAGGCGAGTCAGGTTGTGGTAAATCGACCACCGGCCGCTCAATCCTTAGGCTTCTACAGCCTGTCACCGGATCAGTCGTTTTTGAAGGCAAGAACCTGATGGCGGCCAGCGCTCCTGAGATGCGCGCGGCTCGACGGCGTATGCAGATGATTTTTCAGGACCCATATGGCTCACTCAATCCGCGTAAGACAGTCGGGGCAGCTATTGCCGAGCCCATGCGCGTACATGGGTTAAAAAGTGCCTCCGAGGCCAATCTTCGCGTTGGCGAGCTTCTGGAGCTCGTCGGCCTGAAGCCAGAACATGCGTTGCGGTTCCCACATGAATTCTCTGGCGGACAGCGTCAAAGGATCTGTATTGCTCGCTGTCTTGCCCTGGAGCCTAGCTTGATCGTTGCCGATGAATCGGTGTCCGCACTCGACGCCTCCGTCAAAGCCCAAGTTGTCAATTTGATGCTCGATCTGCAGAAAGAACTGGGTCTCGCCTATTTATTTATCAGCCATGACATTGCGGTCGTGGAGCGAGTCAGCCATCGGATCGCCGTGATGCTGCTTGGCGAGATCGTGGAGATTGGGCCCCGCGACAGAATTCTGAGCAACCCACAGCATCCATATACAAAAAAGCTGATAGAAGCGGTTCCCATCCCTGATCCAGCGATCAAGAAGGACCGACGTGGGCTCAATACTGAAGAACTAAAAAGTCCAATTCGGAGCCAACAATGGACCCCGCCAAAGCGCAGTTACATGACTGTCGATGTCGGCCATCTCGTGATGGAGCACTAGTCTTTAGCTAAGTAAAAAGCGGCATGGTTCTTTTTGACACTTCAAATCTAACGGTCAAAACCGAATTGGATCGAATTGGAGTCCGCAACAACCGGCTCACAAAGGCTCGGGACGCCCGAACGCTTGCCAAACACTGAATGCTTACGCGGTGTCCGGTCATTGATGCCAGTTTAACCGAGCGTGTTAAAGGGTGCTCCTTAACCAAGCCGCAGAGGGTAAATTTTTAGAAGTCGTCGTCAGTCCAGGTCGATCACCGGAACCGCGTCGAGCAGCCGCTTCGTATAGTCGTGAACGGGTAAATTATAGATCTCTTCGGCGGGACCAATTTCGACAATCTCTCCAAGATACATCACCGCAACCCGATCACTCAGGTGGCGGACAACTGACAAGTCATGGCTGATGAAGACCATTGTCAGTCCAAGTCCCTTTTGAAGCTCCAAGAAAAGGTTGATGATCTGGGCCTGTATCGAAACGTCCAACGAGGCGACGGGTTCGTCGCAGATGAGAACATCCGGCTGCATCGCGAGCGCTCGGGCAATCGCGACCCGCTGACGCTGGCCGCCTGAGAATTGATGGGGGAACCTGTCTGCCCATTCAGGCTCCAGGCCGACCCGATCGAACCAGTTCTTCACGTAGTCAGTTGCTTCGGGCGGCTTGATCAGACCATGTGCGAGCGCGCCTTCGGAGACCGCGTGCCCAACCTTCATGCGCGGGTTCAGGCTGGCAAATGGGTCTTGAAAAACGGTCTGAACGCGCAGGGTGGCTTTCTTGCCCGCTTGCATGACTGGTGCGTCGTCCAGCAGGATCTGTCCGCTGGTTGGTGGCAAAATACCGGCCATTAGCCGCCCAAGGGTCGACTTGCCGCTGCCGCTCTCACCCACCAATCCCAACGTTTCGCCGCGCGCGACGCGAAGTGTCACATCCTTGACCGCATGGGTGCTGCTCCGACGATTGCCCGTCCCAACAAACCCGGCGATTTTCTCGCCAAGCGAGATCTTTGGCGAAAACACTCGGTTTGCGTTACTGACTTTGAGAAAGTCTTCTTTCTCCGGAGGCTGCGCCGTTTTTTGAGCACTCGGCGGGGAGGGAACAGTCCCGCCTTGGGCGAGCAATTGCCCCGGTTCGGCATTAGACGGCAGTGCCGCAAGCAAGTTGGCTGTGTATTCATGTTCGGGGTTTCGCAGGACGTCAAATGTCGGCCCTGTTTCGATAATTTCACCTCGATACATGACGGCAAGGCGCTTGGCGAGTGAAGCAACGACGGCGAGATCGTGTGTGATCCAGATCAGTGCCGTTCCGCTCTCTCTTACGAGATCCTGCATTTCAGAGAGAATCTGGGCCTGTATTGAAACGTCGAGAGCGGTCGTCGGTTCGTCGGCGATAATGACGGATGGATTGTGCAGCAGGGCAATCGCAATGGCGACGCGTTGGCGCATGCCTCCAGAATATTCATGTGGGTAGGCCTTGAGGCCCGCCACCGGGTCGGTGATCCCGACCCGCCCCAGAAGTTCAATGCATCTTGCGTTCGCGGCCTTAAGGGAGCGTTTTTCATGGGCGAAGAGTGCCATGCGCATTTGATCGCCGATGCTGAGCATAGGGTTCAATGTGGCAATAGGATCCTGAAAGATCATGGCAATCTCGCGGCCACGGCGTTTGCGCAACTCGGGCTCGGGCAGGCCAACAAGCTCCTTGCCATTTAATTTCACGGACCCTGAGACGATCCGGCCTGGTGCATCCACCAAGCCCAGAATGGAAAACCCTGTAACCGATTTGCCGGAACCGCTCTCACCGACAAGGCCGAGAACTTCGCCTGCTTGAAGCGAGAAGCTGACATTGCGCACGGCGGGAATCTCGCCCTGGCGCGTGAAGAAGTGGGTTGTCAGGCCCTGGACTTCCAGAACGGGTGCGGTCATTTGCGCAGCCTCGGATTCAACTGATCTCGGATCTGGTCACCGACAACGGTGATCGACACGATCAGAGTGATCAGTGCGATGCCTGGATAGACCGAAATCCAGTAGCGACCGCTCATCATGTAGCGAAATCCGTTGGATATCAGCATGCCGAGCGATGGTTCAGTGACGGGGAGCCCGAGCCCCAGGAAAGACAGTGTGGCCTCAAGCGAAATCGCGTTTGCGATCTGCACTGTGGCGACAACGATCAGCGGCGGCAGACAGTTGGGCAGGATATGCCGCCAGATCACGCGTCCTGCCGACAGCGGTGTTGCGAGAGCTGCCTCGACATAGTCCTTGGCGCGTTCGGTCTTGGCCGCTCCATAGGCCGTTCGGGCGAAATAGGCATATTGCGCCGCGACCAGTGCACCGATCAGCTGAGGCTTGCCCTGGCCAAGGATGGCTACAAGCACCAGTGCAAGGAGGATGGCAGGAAAGGAAAGCTGCAGGTCGACCATGCGCATGATCGACATTTCTATACGGCCGCTGGAGTAGGCTGCAAGGATTCCCAGGAAGCTTCCGATCACGAGCGCGACGCCGCCGGCTGCTAGCCCAATCTGGATTGAAACGCGCAGCCCGTACAGGATCGCGGATGCCAGATCCCGGCCTTGTGGGTCCGTTCCAAGAATGTGGACATAACCGCCTGAGCCAACAAACCCAGGCGGTCGACGTGCATCCATAAGCGACAGGTTCGCGAGATCGTAGGGGTTTTGCGGCGCGATCAGCGGTGCGAACAGTGTCGCCAAAGCGAGAATGCCCACCACACCAAGCGAGAGGAGCGCGATACGGTTTTGGCGGAATTCGTTCCAGAATTCTGCTCTTGCAGACCTGCTCATGCCTTGCCTCCATGCCGCAGACGGGGATCGATAAGCGCGAAGACGAAATCGATTGTGAAGTTGATTGTCACGAACAGCAGGGCCACAAGGATCAGGTAGGCCACCATCACCGGTCGATCCAAAAGTCCGATGCTGTCGATGATCAGTTTGCCGACACCGGGCCAGGAAAAAATGGTTTCCGTCACAACAGCAAAGGCGAGTGTTGAGCCGAGCTCGAGTCCGAACACCGTGACGATGGGGATCGAAATGAGTTTCAGAAGGTGACGGCTCAAGATCACACGCTCACTGATGCCGGCAGCTCGTGCGAACTTGATGGTGTCGCTCAGCATGATCTCCCGTGTTCCAGCCCTCGCAAGGCGGATCATCATTGAGAGTTTGAAAAGCGCTAGGTTGATCGCCGGCAAGGCGATATGGCGCAAGCCGTCAATCGTCAGGAAGCTCCATGGAATGCCAAAAACCTCGACCGTTTGCCCGCGTCCACCTGCAGGCAGGAGGTTCAAATTCACCGCGAATGTCAGGATAAGGATCAGGCCGACCCAGAAGGAAGGCACGGAAAATCCAAGCACCGACACGATCATGATCGCCTTTGATATCCAGCTGTCAGGCTTGTAGCCGGCATAAATTCCAAGTGAGACGCCGAGAACGGTGGCGGTGATGACCGAAATCAGAACCAGTTCAAGCGTTGCCGGCAGGCGCCCACCGATGAGCTCCAAGACCGGGATATTGTAAACGAAACTGCGACCGAAATCGCCCTGCAGAAGGTTTCCGACAAAGGTGAAGTATTGGATGTAAAGAGGTTTATCGAGACCCAGCTTGGCGATGGTTTCGTCGCGAAGCTGCTGCGTAGCATCCGGGGGAATCATGATGTCCACTGGGTTGCCGATCGCATAGACCCCACAGAACACAAGAACAGACATCACCGCCATGACCATTGAGGCCTGTAGCGTGCGCTGGATTAGGAAGCCAAGCATATTTTCTCGATTTCAAAGAGGTGCCGGGGCAAGGGATCTCCGCTGCCCCGGCTGAAAAGGCGTTTATTTTTTCGGCTTGATGAAGAAAGCAAGCGTGTCTTCATCGGCGCGCGGCGTGAACTCGTATTTGCCAGCCTGAGCGCCCCAAACAGTTTGAAGTTGGACAATCGGATTCAATACCTTGTCTGCCACGACAAGTTCCATTGCCTCTTCGTAGGCGGCACGGCGCGCGTCTGCGTCCAGCATGGTGGCGCCAGCCTGCAGAAGCCGGTCAACATCCGGGTTGGAATAGCCCGTACGGTTGAACGCCCCAAGCTTGACTTCCGGATTGTTCGAATGTGCAAGGCCGCCAAGCGTATAAGATGCCTCACCAGTCAATGTGCCCCAGCCGTTCATATAGATGGAGTAGTCGCCATTAGCCTGTGCGGTGAAGTAGATCGTCTTGGAAATGGCGTTCACATTGGTGGTGATGCCGACCTGCGCAAACATTTGGCCAAGACCCTGGCAGATCGCTCCGTCTCCCGGCAACCGGTCGCTCGTGCAATAGAGATCCATCTCAAAGCCGTCCGGATAGCCAGCGGCGGCGAGCAGTTCCTTGGCTTTGGCCGGGTCATAGACAGGCGTCGGGATGTCTTCGGAAGATCCAAAGAATCCGGCGGGCATCAACTGATTGGCGGGCTTGCCCAGACCTTCCAGAACGATTTCGACCATGGTTTCCCGGTCGATGGCAAAGTCTAGCGCATCGCGCACTTCCTGCTTGAGGAAGGGGTTCTCGTCCAGAGCTGAACCGTCTTTGGCACGAACCATCGGCGTCGTTTCGCGCTGATCTAGCTGCAGGTTCATGATGTAGACGGAATCCCCTTGCACCGCATCGATTGCAGGATTGTCTTTCAAGGTCACATAGTCGACCGATGAAACGTAGTTGATGACATCTACCTGACCTGCAAGCAGGGCGGCCAACCTTGCGCTATCGTCGGGCATTTCCTTGCGAACAACAGTTTCCCAGGGGCCTTCACCGCGCCAGTAGTCATCAAAGCGCTCAAGTACCAGATCACCTTTGGGCTCCCAGCTGACGAACTTGTAGGGGCCTGTGCCGACTGCTGCCGTACCGGAGTTAAAGCCTTCGGCTGCGGTTTCACTAGTGGAATAGTCCGCAGCGGCTTCGGACGAAACGATGAACAGACGCACAAAATCATAGGGCAGTGTTGCGGCCGGTCCATCCGTGTGGAGAAGGAGTGTGTGGGGATCGACGATCTCCACTTCCTTGATGCGGCGCACATAGATTTCGGTAGTGGTCGGGCCGGTTACGGCTGGAATGCGCTCGATAGAAAACTTGACATCTTCAGCGTCGAAGTCAGAGCCGTCGTGAAATTTGACGCCTTCGCGCAGCTTGAATTCCCAAGTGTCGTCGTCAATCGGTTTCCAGGATGTGGCAAGACCCGGCTCAATCTGCAGGTCTTCAGCCGACCAGACAAGCGTATCATAAATGTGCTTTGCCGCTTCTGCATGCGGACCTAGTGCAGAATAGTGCGGGTCCATGGAGTCGGGGCCGCCGCGAACGGCAACGTTCAGTGTCTGAGCAAAGGCCGATGCGCCGCACATTAGCCCGGCACCAAGCGCTAGCCCGGCAATAAGTCGGTTCAATTTCATGGTCTATCCTCTCTGTCGGCGCGGCAAGGCATATACCGTCCCCGCGTATCGGTTAACCTGAACTCTAAGCAGAATTTAATTCCATTTGGGACTTGAAATATTAAAATGTGAGCCTCTAAAATTGAAGTCAAGTTCAATTTGGAACAAAAAACTGCTTACGATGAAAAAGAAGGCAGATGACTATCGTGACTGAAAAAAATGAGCAGAATTTGAGCGAACGCCTTCTGGCGAGCGATATGTTGCAAGCCAAGCTCTGGGAAAATCCCTGCCCATTCAGCTTTCGTCTCAACTATCTCGCCCTGCTCTACAACAGCCCGCTCTACACTTGGGTTGAGGAAAAATATGGCCTGCGCCGGCCGGAGTATGTTGTGCTTTATTCGTTGGCTATTTCCAACGGCGGAAGCGCGATGGATGTTTCAAGGACCTCCGGCTTTCCGAAAAATACGCTTTCGCGTGCGATCAAGCGTTTACGTGAACTCGGGCTGATCGATCAGCACGAGGTTTCCGGGATTGGGCCACGCCAGATCCTGGGCCTGACGCCAGAGGGGCGTGTCCTCTTTGATGAAACCATGCCGACTTTCGCCGAGATTGAGAAGCGCATGCTAGCCTGTTTGACGACAGGGGAGCGGCAGATCCTTCTCGAAATCCTATCCAAGATCGTCTTGAACGAGGAAGACTGGTCCGGCACGTTGCCTTCATCTGATGATGAAAGCGACCAGGACCACCTGGAGACGGTGAACGATTGAAAAAGAGCCTGACATGAAGCTATCAGATATGAACTGGCGCGACGTTGAAGCTGCGGTTGCACGCGATCCGCGCTGCATTCTTCCGGTCGGCTCGACCGAGCAACACGCGCAGCTTTCCCTAAGCGTTGACAGCATTTTGGCGGAGCGCGTTAGTCAGGAAGCGGCGGAACCGCTTAGCATTCCAGTCTATCCTGTCGTCAGCTATGGTTTGGCACCCTATTTTACGGCTTTTCCGGGCACTGTAAGTCTGCGGGTCGAGACGATGATTGCGCTCATTCGAGACATCGTGGCCTCTATGCGACGCTCCGGTTTCAAACAAATCCTGATAGTCAATGCCCATGGTGGCAACAATCCGATCGGTGCTCTTGCGCAGGAACTGATGGCGGACTTTGGCGATGTCTCTATTCGCTTTCACAACTGGTGGAACGCGCCCAGAACCTGGGCCAAGGTACAGGAACTGGATCCGACCGGTTCGCACGCAAACTGGATGGAAAATTATCCCTGGACTCGTCTGCCCCACGCGCCTGCGCCCTCTGATAGCAAGGCCCTTTTCGACTTTGCGATGATGCGCGCTAGCCCGCCAGAAGAGCTGCGCACGTTGATTGGTGACGGGGCCTTCGGAGGACCCTATCAGCGTAGCGACGAAGACATGCTCGCACTTTGGAAAATCGGTGTCGAAGAAGTGCGCGAAGCGCTAAGTGGTCCCTGGCCCGAGCTGAGCGCGAAAGATGCCTGAACAGCGAGGGGAGATCCTAATCTGGGGGGCAGGTGCCATCGGCGGTCTGATCGGCGCTTATCTTGCCAGAGCGGGTCACCAGGTATTGATGGTCGATACTGTCGCCGAGCACGCAGCTGCTTGTTCTGGCCCTGGCCTTGCCGTTGAGGGGCCGGTGGAAACATTTACCCAGGTGGTACCCTGTGTGACGCCGGGCAACGTGACTGGGACGTTCGGGATAATCATTCTTGCGGTCAAGGCCCATGCGACTGACGATGCGCTTACGATGCTGCTCCCGCATTTGGCCGCTGATGGCTTTATTCTTTCAGCGCAAAACGGCCTAAACGAGCTCACCATAGCCGAGCGTGCTGGCTTGAACCGAACCATGGGTGCCTTCGTGAATTTCGGCGCGGACTGGATCGAACCAGGCAAGATACTGTTCGGCAATCGAGGGGCGGTGGTGGTTGGAGAACTCGATGCGCTGACGAAGCCGCGCACGGAAGATATGTTGCAGCTGCTGAGGGATTTCGAGCCGGATGCCGTTCTGACGACTGACATTTGGGCCTATCTCTGGGGCAAGCTCGCATATGGCGCAATGCTATTTGGGACCGCTTTGACGACCGACAGCATGAGCTACAATTTCGCCCACCCAAGACGCCGCCTGGCGCTCGCCGATCTTGCGCGGGAGGTGATGAAGGTTGCGCGTGCCGAGGGGGTTGATCCAAAACCGTTCAATGGCTTTGACCCGGCCGCCTACTGGCCAGGTGCCGAGCCATCGTTGGCCGAAGCCAGCCTCGACGCGTTGGCCGCCTTCAACTCCAAAACCGCTAAGACACATAGTGGAATCTACCGGGATTTGTTCGTGCGCAAGCGGCGCACCGAGGTCGATCAGCAAGTAGGTAAGATCGTCGAAATTGCTGGTGGGCACGGGATCGAGGTCCCGTTGCTTACCCGCCTTGTCCAACTGGTTCACGAGATCGAAGACGGCAAGCGTGATCTTTCGGCCGAGACATTCAACGCCCTCGAAGGTATAGCACCATGACCCGGGTGGCATTGGTTACGGGTGTGGTTGGCGGCATTGGTGCGGCCATAGCAGCCCGACTGAAGACGGATGGGCACAGCGTTATTGTGTCCGACTTGCCCGGAGAACGACTTCAGGCAGCTGCTACTGACCTCGCGCTGCCGGCTTATGGTGCGGATCTGGGAGACCTGGATCAGGTGGCGGACATGATCTCGCGCATCCGTAGAGATCATGGCGCTCCTCAGATCCTGGTTTCTGCCGCGGGTGGTGTGTGCGGACAGGTCGGAAAATCACTCGACGAAGTTACCGCCGGGGATTGGCGCGCCGTTTTTGAGGCTAATCTAGACAGCGTCTTTCATCTTATGCATGCCCTCTCGGCAGATATGCGTGCCGCCGGCTGGGGCCGGGTGGTGACAATTGCGTCTGGCGCTGGGCTCCGGCCATCGCTTACCGGCATCCAGGCCTACACCGCGGCCAAGCATGGGCTTGTGGGGCTGACCAAACAACTCTCTCAGGAATTCGGCCCTAGTGGGTGCACGGTGAATTCGATCGCCCCTGGTTTCATTCGATCAAATCCTGCCACCGAACGCCAATGGGACGCAATGGGAGCCGACGGTCAGGCAGCGCTGATCAATCGCATTCATGCACGCCGGCTTGGCACCCCAGAAGACATTGCCAGCGCCGCGGCGTTCCTGACATCTGAGTCCGCGGGCTGGATAAGCGGGCAAATCCTTTCAGTTGATGGTGGAATCTCATGAGAGATCCGGTCGAATATTTCGCACTCGAGCAGCAGGACCTCCTCATCGGACGTTTGTCTGAGTTTGTCGGCTTTCCATCGGTCGGAGCAGATCCTGCCATGGCGGATGGCATGGAGACCGCCCGACAGTGGCTCGAGGCGCTGCTAACTGACATTGGTTTTCAGAATATTCAGCGACTGCAGGCAGATGGAGGTCAGCCAGCCCTTTATGCCGAACGACTGGATGCGCCCGGAAAACCGACACTTTTGGTATATGCCCATTATGATGTCCAACCTGACGCTCCGTTGGAGAAGTGGGAGACGCCGCCCTTTGAGGCGACACAGGTCGGCGACAGAATCTACGGGCGTGGCATCTCGGACGACAAGGCCCCGATGCTTATTGCGCTGCATGCTCTGGCTGCGTTTATTGCTGTCGAGGGTCGGCTTCCCGTGAATATAAAACTGCTTCTGGAAGGTGAGGAGGAGACAGGTTCACCCTCGCTGCCTGCGATCTTGGCTGCCAACCGCGCTCTTCTCGCAGCCGATGCTGTTCTGTCGGCTGATGGGGCACGTTGGCGACCCGACTTGCCGAGCATGAACGTTGGCACCCGCGGCATGGCTGGCTTCGAATTCGCTGTGACGACGGCCAGCAAAGATCTGCATTCGGGCCGTTATGGCGGCATTCTTAGAAACCCGCTGCATGTGATGTCTGCACTCATCGCTTCTCTGCACGATACCGAAGGTCGCATTGCCGTCGTCGGTTTTTATGACGGCATCAACGAACCGGATGATGCCACACGCAACGGGATCGCGCGAATTACCAGGGCCCTGCCCGACACGGGCCGTATTGCGGATGATATCGGCGCTGCCCCCTTCGGCGAGCCAGGCTATTCTCTTCTCGAGCGGCTTTGGCTGCGCCCCTGCCTGGATATCAACGGTCTTTGGGGAGGCTATACGGGCGCAGGCGCCAAGACCGTCATTCCAACGGAGGCATCCGCCAAGCTCACGATGAGGCTCGTGCCCGGCCAGGATCCCGTTAAAGCGCAGGACGCGGTGATCGCTCATCTACACGCGCAGTTGCCTGACGGCGCAGCACTTGAGATCCGCGATTCAAAACAAGGATCAGCGGCCTATCTGTTGCCCGAGGACCACCCGCTACTGACCGCCGGGATGAATGCACTCAAACAGGTCACCGGAGAAACGCCGCACAAAGTTCGTATCGGTGCATCACTGCCATTGACATCCATCGTGCAGGAAGAGCTGGGCATCGATACAGTGATGTTCTCCTTTGCCATTTCCGACGAGAACTTTCACGCGCCCAACGAGTTCTTCCGCAAGAGCTCGATTGCAGAGGGGCTGGCGTGCTGGGTCACGATCTTGCGCATGGTTGCAGATCAAAGCCCTGCGGCCTACAGCACCTTCACGAAAACCCAATGAGAAACGGCCCTGTCCTGTAGTCGGGTCGCAGCTCAGTACCTGGTCATTCGCTCCGCGACCGGCTCCCAGAAGACAGGACGATTTTGAGCTAGAATTTTCGATTGATTGGTCTTTCCCCCCCTTTTTCTGGTGCGGGGTTCATGCAATCGAGGACAAGGCGGCGTTTGCAATTAAAGCGAAAGCTGGCTCAGTCGAGTAGAACGGCGTGGAAGGTTTATAAGACTGATTTTATTAAATGATCTGCTTTGGTGTCAGGCCAAATTCTCTTTTGAATGCCGTTGAGAAGTTGGCTGGCGAGGAATAGCCGGCAATATGCGCGGCTTCGGCGATCGTAAGCCCATCTCGTTCGAGAGCTGTCCTTGCTTTTGCCAGACCAAACTTCCGAATGAAGCGGGACGCTGACAGTCCGTAGGCGCGTGAGATCAGCCGCTGCAGTGAATTCTGGCTCATGCCGATGTGCCGCGCGAGTTCTTCGACCGCGACGCAATTGCCCCGTTGATCGTCAAGAAATGTATCGATTTCCAGCAATTTGTGCCGATCCTGTCCATCTATTGCTTTGACGGGTGGATCTACAGGTCGCTCTGAGAAGTGCTGAAAAGCCTCATCCAGCAACCCGTAGACCCGTGCGGTTATATAAAGACGATGCTGAAAAGGCGATCTGTTGGGAGCGGCGATGATCTGTTCTGCCAGGCCAATTGCATGGGTGCTGGGGACCCAGCTCAAGCTCGAGACATGCGTCTCGGCGAATTCCTTGAAAATGTGAAATCTGGGATCAGACTTATCCAAATGGGTGAAGAGCCAGTCGTGCGAAATGGAAATGGTCACCTTCTTCAAACGGACACCTTTGCGCGCATGCCGTACAAATTTTTCGATACGGTTTTGCGAGAACACCGTTGCAATCGGTGACCAATGACGAGCGTCATTGTCGTAGGAAGGCATCGGTATCTTGAAGTCGCCGACAAAGGCGTCGACCTGCCCCTCCAGAAAGAGCGAGGCACTTAATCTTGGGCCGCACTCGGTCTCAATTTTGAGGTCATGCAGATCTTCAGCATTCGAATAGTGAACTGATAGCCCTTCCTCAACGTCCATGAACCCGATTGCACCGCGCAGAACCTCATCGCTTGTTTCAAGCGACGGACCGACCCAACGCATGCGTTGAGCGCCAGGTTGATCCATAAGATCTTCTTTTGTGACGTAGTGCTTATGGCGATCAAGCGGAACGAACATGAGATTCAAGTGTCCAGGACTGGCAAACCGAGGGGCAAGATGAATTTCGCTCTGTCACTTACGCTCTTCATAAGATCCTAATAGAGAAAGCACTTTTGCCAAAAGTTCAGTTTCGCAAAAGAGTTTGAGTGACACGCAAACGCCTTCGGAATTGTTTGATTGTGACACTGCCTTTATCAAATACATGATGTTTTTAGTCAAGTTTAAGCTCGGTTGAAAAGGCCTGAAGCCGCCGCGGCTGGACTGACGAGGGTTGGGGTTTGAAGAATGAAACGTAGAATCGTGAGGCAAGCGGCCATATTGGCGTCCGTCAGTGGTTTTACCCTTTCGGTAGTGGCCGCCGGAGCTCAGCAAGTACAGGAGCTAGAGACCATTGTCGTAAAAGATGACGGCTCTGAAAAATTCGAGACCCTTGAAACCAGCGCCAACATCAGTCGCGACGAAATTGAGCAAACACAACCGGTTGACCTGAAGCAACTCTTCCAGGGCACGCCATCAGTGGCGACGGCAGGAGGTAGTTCAGCCTCTCAAAAGCTCTATGTGCACGGCATTGATGAGTCCAAACTAAATGTAACGGTCGATGGCGCCAGGCAAAAAAACAACGTCTGGCATCATAATGGCACCTTGGGCATCAACCCGTTGTTCCTCAAATCTGTTGGCATAAATGACGGTGTGGCACCGGCAGACAGTGGCCCTGGTGCGCTCGGAGGCAGTGTCGATTTTGAAACGGTCGATGCAGTGGACCTCCTCAAAGAAGGTCAGACACTGGGTGGATTGGTTTCGTTCGGTTATGATACCAACTCGATGACGCTGACTGGAACAACGGCCGCTTACGGTGCTGCCCAAGGATTTGAGTATTTGGGCGCCATCACTCGTGCAGAGGGGCAGGATTACGATGACGGCGACGGGTTCACTGAACTGGGTACCGCTGCCGATCTCTGGAATGGCCTAGGCAAGCTGGCTTACCAAAGCGTCGAAGGCCACCGGTTCGAAGCGACCGGGGAATACTACAGGGATGACGGCTATCGGCGGTTACGTACCAACATGGGAGCCGTTGGAACTGACTTTAACGAAAACCTATATGAGCGGCTGACAGCGACCTTCAAGTACACCTTGGAGGGGGCTGGCGGTAACTTCGACCCTGAAGTACTACTTTATTACAATCAGAACAAACTTAACCGCCCCAACAATTCCGGCTACACACGGGCAAGCGGAGATTTCAATTCTGATCTTCAATCGATCGGCGGCCATCTGCAGAACCGGTTTCATTTTGGTCTGGGGACTGTGACGGCCGGTGTCGATTTCTACCATGATCAGGTAGATATCGAACGGTTCCATTTTTCGACAGATGTGTCTGAAGACATTACCAATGTCGGCGCATATGTGCAGACACGTCTTACCCCAATCGAGAAGCTGGACGTCTCTGCAGGTCTGCGAGCCGATTTTCAAAGTTATCATTCGGTAGACGACCAGACCTTCGATAACTTCGGTCTCTCGCCCAATATAAACCTGGGTTATGAAATCATCGACGGTCTGTCACTTAACGGTGGCTATTCGTATGTATTTGGAGGCATCGAGCAATCCGAAGCAGCTCTGTTTCACGCCCTTGACTATACCTATGCAGACGATTTGAACCCGACGACGGCTCACAATGCAAAGGTTGGATTGTCTTACGAATACAAAGGTCTCGTTGTTGGCGCCGACCTTTTCTATACTAAGATGTTTAATACGACGACATATGAATATGGTTCAGGATTTACAACTGCGGAGCGGGTCAACGGCGATGATCTGATCTCAAAAGGCTTTGACATCTCAGCTCGCTACAACTGGGATAACGCTTACGTTTCGGCCGCCTATACGCACACTGACGTTGAGTATGGAGATCGCATTCCGCTGTTTGGAGACTCCAACAACGGCGTTCCGGTCGGAGACATGCTGTCGCTTGGCGCAGGATACACGTTCCAGGATTGGAATTTGACGCTTGGAGCTAACGCGGAAATTGCCTTTGAGTATTCCAATCAGGCGCTGGCAGACAACGGGTATGACGATCCTATTCCGGGATATGAGGTTGTAAATATCTTCGCTCAATGGGCTCCAAAGTTCGGTGACACGGACTTCACGCTTCGCGGCGAAGTCAACAATCTGTTTGATGAAACCTACTACAGCCGGGGAACCTACAGCGCGACGAGCCGCGTGACGCCTGTCAATTCACCGGGCCGGAGCTTCTTTTTGACGGCAACAGCCAAGTTTTAAGTTTGCATGTCAAGCTTTTCGCGTGAGCCGGGGTCTCCCGGCTCACTTTTTTAATGCAAGAGAATGGATAGCCAGGGCAATGATAGTCGTCACATCGACCGCGCATACCGCCTCAGCCTCAAAATACCTACAGCAACTTTGCAAGCACTTTGCCCACAAGGTTCCCGCAGATTGGGATGACAACAAAGGTGAGGTGTCATTTCCGTTCGGCTTCTGCCGCATGGTCGCCACTGACGCGTGTCTCACAATCCACTGTGAAGCCGAGGAAGATCAGAACATGGCTCGGATGAAGGGTGTCATCGACAGTCACATTGAGCGGTTCGCCTGGCGAGAAGAACTGAAGCTTGAATGGCGACCGACAGCTTAAAGACGCTTGATTGCTTGGCTTAAGTTGCTACCGGACAAGGCGTGCATCTGTCATGGGCTCCGTATTTCGGAAGCGATCTTCCATGAACAAGGCGCTCCATCAGAATCTTACGGCGCCGCAGATGTGTTGTTCTCAATCTCCAGAAACAGACTGGTTTCCGACGTTCGTCTTATTCGCTCGTCTGGAGCCGAATTCTAGATCAGGCTGCGCTTGGTGTGGGTGTAATGCTCCGCCAATGCCAAGTTCCTGTGGGACATTCGGCTTGCAAGAATGACGCTCCATGTTCCGGTCGGTGTTCCAAAAAATAGGTTAAGATACTGAAATAAAACGATAAATACACACTTCTTGCTTGCGTATTTCGCCGCTTAAGCGCCTTTTCTATGAGCAAAACATTATTTCAAACAGTGTTTTACATGACAATTTAACTCATGTATAAAACCTGTTGTGCCGTGCAACTGGGGGCGGTTCGAGCCATGTTCGGCTGTTCAGCCGAATTCAGCTGATCTTGAAATTTTGAACACAAAAGGAATTGGCCATGCTTGACCGCGTGCGTCTTTCGCTGCTGCTTGCCGGCACAGTCTTACCATCAGTGCTCTTTGTCGGGAGCGCCAATGCACAGGATGCATCGGTTGCCTCAACGGCTAGCGGTGAAGTGACCCTGGACACCATTCGGGTGTCTCCAGATGCGGCCGACAGGTTCGATGAGCATCAAGGCAGTGCAGACCGGGCGCAGTCGATCTACATCGCTATCGAGGAAATACAGCGAACTGATCCCCAAACCTTGCGCGACTTGTTTGCCGGGAACGCTTCAATTTCGGTCGGAGGCGGTATTCCTATTGCGCAAAAGGTATTTGTGAATGGTATCGACGAGAACAACCTGGCTGTCTCCGTAGATGGTGTTCAGCAGGGAAACCGGATATTTCACCACACGAGCACCAACTACATCGACCCGGCCCTGTTGAAGGCGGTACGCGTTGATCCAGGTGTCGCACCCGCGGACGCTGGCTTTGGGGCGCTCGGCGGCTCTATCGTCTATGAAACTGTCGATGTCCAGGATCTCTTGATCAACGATCGGAATTTTGGAGCCTTCGCTACTCTTAGCTATGACACGAACAGTGAGACATTTACTGAAAGCGCGGCGGCCTATGCACGCCATCAGGGATTTGAATTGCTGGGTTATGCCAAGTTTGCAAATGGCGATGACTATGAAAATGGCGATGGCTGGGCGGTTCCGGGAACTGGCGCCGATTTCTCAAGCGTTCTGGCGAAGGGCGCTTATGAAACGGATACGGGCTACCGGTTTGAACTCAGCGCGCAGCAAATCATCGATGATGCGCTGAGACCTTACCGGGCGAATGTTGGTGGGTTGTTCGGTACTTCTGACATACGAGTCTACGATACAACGCGGCGCAATTTTTCCTTCAACTTTGGCAAGGAAGAGATTGAAGGCCTCTGGAATCCAAAGGTCGTCGTTGGCTATAGCGAGAACAGCTTCAAGATTCCCGAGCCTTATGGCAGTGAATCCACAGGTGGAACCTGGACTGCCAAGGCCGAGAATGTCTTCGAAATCAGTGAAGGCAATACGGTTACAACCGGTGTCGACTTCATTTCTCAGAACACGGACTACAGCGATTCTTATGAGGCCTATTCGGAGCAGGTTTCAAACATTGGTGGGTTTGCGCAGGCCCGGTTGACTCCGGTTGATCGCCTCAAACTCTCCTTCGGTGGCCGCGCTGACGGAAACTATTTCGAGGGCAAAGACGGCACCAATGTGGACAATTTTGGCCTGAGCGGAAATGCGTTTGCAGAGGTCGAGCTTATCAAGGGCGTTTCGGTCAATGCTGGCTATTCCAATGTTTTTGGCGGTATCGATCTCGAAGAGAGTTTCGAATATTGGAGAACCTGGGACTATTCGAATCTGGAGCCTGTTCGCTCGGACAATGTGACCGCTGGGCTTAGCTATGAAAACGCAGGTTGGTTTGCTGGAGCCGATGTCTTCAATACCCGTTTTTGGAACTACCGCGACGGCGACAGCAACGTGGATTTCAGCAGCTGGGGCTACAAGCTCTCGGGTGGTTACAACTGGGGCAACGGTTTTGTAAAACTGTCCTATGCGGATACGCGTTTGAACCTGAGTGATACAGGCTTTGAGTCCTACTACCTGATTAACATTGGTGCCGCCGTTGGTCAGATAATCTCTGGTGAGATCGCCCATACGTTTGACCAGTACGACGTGACGCTTGGGGCAACACTGGATGCCGCTCTGGCATACGACGGATTTATTTCCTCGGGATATGGCACGATCGATCCCTATACGGTCGTTAGTGCCTACGCGGAATACAAGCCAAAGCAATATGAGTTTTTGTCAGTCCGGCTCGAGGCGAACAACATTTTCGATGAGACATACTCCGATCGAGCAACCTATGGCGGCGAATATGACGGCATCATCACACCACTCTATGAACCAGGACGTTCGTTCCGTTTGACGGCAAAACTGCGGTATTGATCGAACAGGTCAGCCGTTTAAAATGAAGAGAGCAGCATCGGCTCCGTGCCGATGCTGCTTTTTCTCAGACGTGGTGCAGGGCCACTTTCAGGCCGTCGACGGTCTTGACCTTGACGCTCATGTCATAGATCCGGGAAATGGTTTCCTCGGTCATAAATTCATCGGTTTTGGAATGGGCGGCGACCACGCCGTTTTTCAGGGCGATGATTGTGTCCGCATGAGCAGCTGCGTAGTTGATCTCATGCAGCACGACGACAATCGTCTTGCCGTGATTGTCGGCAAGATCGCGCAACTGATGCATCAGATTGCGGGCAAAATGCATGTCCAGATTGTTGAGAGGCTCGTCCAGAAGAAGATATTCCGTGTCCTGTGCATAGGCCATCGCCACCAGAACGCGTTGACGTTGTCCGCCGGACAATTCGTCGATGAAACGCTCCGCAATGTCAGCAAGGTCAAATACATCCAAAGCAGCTCTAACCTTGTCATGGTCCTGTCTGGTTGCGCGACCCTGATGATGCGGGAACCTCCCAAATCCAACCATATCTTGCACGGTAATTCTGGATGCGACATGGGTGTCCTGCCGCAAGATCGCCAGCTTTTTCGAAAGCTCCCTCGAAGGCGTTTGACGAATGTCCATTGAATCGAAAGAGATCTTGCCGGACTGAAGGGGCAGCAGCCTTGCCATCAAAGCAAACAACGTTGATTTGCCTGCACCATTTGGCCCAATCAATGCGGTGATCCCGCCTCTTTCGATTGTGAGTGAGACGTCCTTCAAGATTGGTGACTTGCCATGATGGAAGGTGACGTTTTCGATTTCGATCAAACTCGAACCCTCCTCAGGATTAAAAACAGGAACACCAGTCCGCCGAGAAACTCGACGACAATACTCAAGGTCGCCCCCAACCCGAGTACGCGTTCGAAGATGGCCTGACCGCCGACGAGAACGATGACGGAAATAAGGATGGACGACAGGAAGATCGGGCCATGATGATAAGTTTTCGTGATTTCATAACTGATTGCGCTGACCAGAAGCCCGAAGAAAGCAACTGGCCCGACAAGCGCCGTTGACGTGGCTATCAGCGCTGTGACCAACGCAAGCCCAATCATCAGCTCGCGTTTGTAATTCAGGCCAAGACTGATGGCCTGTTCACGCCCCAGGGCCATAACGTCCCAAACACTGCGCTTGTGCCATGCCAAAGCGCAGCACGCGAGAACCAATGGTGTTGCCAGAGCAATAAGTGTGGTGTCCACGTTGTTGAAACTGGCGAACAAAGATCCCTGAACCACTGAAAACTCGTTCGGGTCGATCATGCGCTGCAAGAGCACCGTAAGGCTTTGAAAAAGGACCCCGAACACAACGCCAACCAGCAACATGCGAAACAGGTCATGCATGCCTTGGCCAATCAGACTCCCGAACAGCACTAGGGATGCAGCGGACAACAGGCAGAGTTCAAGGGCGAACTTTAATTCCGGGGCGAGAGTCGAAAATCCAAAGCCGCCAAGGGTAAAAATCAGCGCGGTCTGAAACAGAATGTAGAGCGCATCGAAACCCATAATCGACGGGGTAAGGATCCTGTTGCTCGTTAGTGTCTGGAAGAGGACGGTGGCAACCGCGATCGAGGTCGCGACAAGGGCGAGAGCTACCAGCTTAGTGCCTCTGAAAACCAGGATAAAATCCCAATTACCACGGGCGCCAAGGACCATGAAGGCAGTGATTGAAAGGAGGGTGCACAAGCCAAGAATACAGAAGGTTCTAGACACGGCGAGTTGGCCTCGCAAACAACAGCCAGAGGAAAACGCCTGTGCCGAGGACGCCGAAAATCGTCCCCGCAGGAATCTCGTAGGGGTAGCGTATCAAGCGGCCAATGAGGTCGCTTGCGAGCACAAGAACGCCCCCCAAAACGGCGACAAGTGGCAAGGTTTCCTTCGTATTGTCCCCTCGGAACCGACTGATGATATTCGGCACGACAAGCCCGACAAAAGGCAGCATGCCAACCGTGAGTATCGTAAAGGATGTAATCAGGGCGACAATGCTCAGGCCGGCGATCATCACAGTGCGGTAGCTAAGCCCGAGACCATGTGCGGTGTCCTTCCCGAACCCGGCGACCGTGAATTGATCTGCATAGAAATAGGCCGCCAGGGCAGCTGCGCCGGACGCCCAAAGTAGTTCATAGCGGCCTTGGAGAACCCCGGAAAACTCGCCATTCATCCAAACGGAGATGTATTGAAGCAAGTCATTTTCATAAGCGATGAATATCGAGATAGACCCGACTATGCCACCGTAGACTATGCCAGTCAGGGGAACGAGGAGAGGTTGGGTCGGAGGAAGTCGCCGCACCAATGCCAGGAAGATTGCTGTTCCCGCAAATGCCGCAGCGCTGGAAATCGCCATCTTGGCCAAGAGGGGGGCTCCAGGAACCAGAAGTAATGTTGCAAGGAGCCCAAGCGCCGCGCATTGGCCGGTTCCGGTCGTCGCCGGTTCTACAAACCGGTTGCGGACGAGCGTTTGCATGATGACGCCAGCGACAGCCAGAGACGCACCGGTAAGGATGGTCGCCAGTGTCCTGGGCAACCTGCTGACAAGCAAAATATCGCCACTTTCACCACGGCGAAAGAGATCGAGAGCTGACACATTCGCTGCTCCGGTCACAAGACTCCCGGCGACCAGTCCGACAAGGAGAATCGCAAGGACAATCGGCCAGAATGCCGATGTCCGTTGCAAGGGAGCAAGGTGAGGGCGCAAGGAATGGGTGTCCGATTAGTTGGCTTTCTGGAATGCGTCCGAAATTTCAGCCAAAGTGCCCATCAGAGATTGATAGCCGCCCGCTGCGATATAAACCTTGCTCGCGTCAAGAAAGATAACCTGCCCAGACTTCCAGGCCGTGGTTTCAGCAACCAGTTTGTTGTCGAGCGTCTCGGCTGCCAGTGCTGCGTCCTGACCAATCGCTGCAGCACGATCAATCACAATCAGCCAGTCCGGGTTGGCATCTCGAATGAACTCGAAGGAAACCGCTTCACCGTGCGTCGAAGATTTAACATCTTCGATCGCTGGCTCGATTCCTAGTTCTGTATGTAGCCATCCGAAGCGAGAACCCTTGCCATACACGCTGATCTTTGGCCCATTTGTAAGAACGATGAGAGCTTTTCCCGCACCGGCGCTCTGCGCCTTCAATGCATTGACGGCGCTATTGAGGTCATCTTCCAGCTCTTGGGCAGCGTCTTCCTTGCCAAACAGCGAACCGTAAGCGTGTAGCCGTGCAATCGCCTGGGTCAAAAGGCCATCGCCCCAAATCGTCATATCGATGGTCGGCGCGAATTCTGAAAGCGCTTCGACCTGTTTGGAGGATCGCCCACCTGCGACAATCAAATCAGGCTGTAGGGCATTTATGGCTTCAAAATCAGGTTCGAAGAGCGATCCTACTTTCTCGGCGTCTTTAGCCACAGGCTTCAGGTAGTCGACAAAAACTTGCTCAGGCGTTCCTGCGACCGAAACGCCGAGGGCGTTCAATGTGTCCAGGGCTGCAATGTCGAAGACAACCAACTTCTGGAGATCGCGTGGGACGTCAATATTTCCTCTTGCAGTTTCGATCGATAAGGCATCTGCGAGTGCAATTTGACTACCGAGCCCACACGCCAGAATAACAGCAGCCCAACGAAATGCGCGCATTGTCGTCTCCATATCTGGACGCCTGGCTATGTCTGTCGATTGGCTGAGCGTTCGTTTTGAATTGCGGCTTTGCGAAAGCCGGAAGTTGAAGTCGTTCGGTGATGCCAAAAGTGGGCTGATTTTACAAGAGAATTAGACTCAGGGTTTCCCTGCTATGCGCAATAGGTAAGCTTCTACGCCCGCAAACAAAAAATCCCGGACAGCTGAAAACTGCATGTCGTTTTTACGCTCGGCGTTCATCGTGGGCATTGCAGCAACGGATGTTGTAAACATCAGGCGTAGAAGTGTTTTAATCTCGATGTCCTGACCCTGGTTCCCAGGGATACTGTCAGCCAACAAAGACATCAATTTGGAGAGGCCAGGTGCGCTAAAATCCTGGGCTTTCTCGAGAATCTCTTCCTGCTCAGCAGCGGCTCTTTGAATAAGAAGGATAAAAGGGTCCAGCTGCCCAGTTTCCGAATTAAAACCCAGGTAAGCAAGAGCGTCAAAATAGGCGGCTGTCAGATCACGCGCCTTGGGACCGGCTCCCGCGGCGTTCTTCTCGACAGCATTCACCCTTGTCAAAAGTTCAGTGTCCAATTGTGAGAACCGATCTTTCAACAACTCCAGCAGAAGTTCTGTTTTGCTGCCGAAGTAATAGTTTACAGAAGCAACATTAGCCTCCGAGGCATCCGTAATCTGCCGGACCGAAGTCGACGCAATCCCATTTGACGCCATCAGATATTCTGCGTTCCGAAGAATGCGCTGTGCCGTTGTTTCCGAGACCATTTCCACTCCTCGTTTCCCACCATGGATTTAGCCTGATTGATGGAAAACTTCAAACGTTGTTTGAATGGTTTGATCCTACCCTGAAAACAGGTCTGGAATATCTCTCGGCAATGACAGGCCTTAAGCCGACGTGGTCACGATTTTGCGGAAAGGTCAGGGGCTGCTCGATGAGCCCGTTGGGCCGAAGCCCTGCGCTGTCTGAGTGGTTTGATCACCCGAAGGTAGAGGGTAACGGCGGCTGTGGTGAGCACGGCGCAGATGCAAAGGACGATTTTCGACAGGGTGCCCATTGTGCCCTCGATCAGAAGGGCATGGGCGGCACTGGTAGCCACCACGCTTGCGGCCAAAGCATTGTGGATGATGCGCCAGGCCAACGGGCGGAGGCGGAGGTGCTTTCGAAAAGCCACCAGCAGAACCGTCAGGACGAGACCCCACATGGCGACCACACCGTAAATGGAAAAGGGAGTCGGCGAGACCAGAAGCAATGCATCAAGGGCGTCCGGCGGGCTGGTGATGTAAAGCCCACCAATGTGCACCGCCACGACCGCCGCAATTAGAAAACCGGCCACACGATGCCACCGGCGACCGCGTAGACCCCTCAGACCAGGAAGAAGGCCTGCTGCCAAAAGCGGCTGGACGAAGAGGAGCGTCAGCGACAGAGCGCCAGCAAGACCTGCCGCGATGTAGATTGCGCTGCGGCCGACGATGTATGGGCTCGCAGCGGCGATCAGAACCGGCCAGAGTGAAAGGCCTGCCACTGTTGCCCAGATCAAGCCGCCGACGAGGCGCCGGGTGACGACTTTCTTGTTGTCTGGCGGCACGCGTTGGCGCACGGCGTCAGGCTGATGCAAGCACGAAATGGGCCTGTACGCTGGTGTCGCTTCTGCTTCCCATCACGGGGCGCAGAAATACCGTTTTGAAGGCACCGTCATCATAGGCGAGATGCGCATGGGGTTGGCCAAAGTTGGGCAAGATCTGAGACATCTCAAGCCGGAAAGTGCCGTCGGCGGCGGTCAAAACGCTGCCATGGTTGCTCGGTTCGCGCTCGCCGCCGCGCTCTGTTGCTGCCCAGATCTGAATGCGCACATTGGAAAGGGGCTCGCCGCCGCCAGCCTTTCTGACTGTTCCGGAGACCCAGAAACCCTTACCCAGATTGTCGACCAGCGGTGCGTTTGGACTGTAGTTGTTGCTGCCGCCGCGCATGGAGGCTGTCGGAGCCACACCGGTTGCCGCATTTGCTGCGGACACGAGGCCCAAAGGAGGACGGATGAGGGAGGCGCTGCAGAGACCTGCACCAATCAGAAAGGAACGACGGTTGTAGGCTGGGGCTTTCATGCCTGTTTCTCCTTCGAATAACTTGACGCTTTGCCCGATGCCAGATGAACCGAGAGCGGCGGGGCGCGAATGGAAACACCACGGTGTAAGTATAGAGCTCTTGCTGGCTGAAGTAATGTCAGCGGCGCGGATTTCTCTTCACGTTTTCTCGAACAAGATTGTTGATCGACCGCGCGGACTAATCTCCGGCCGCGTGAGCGACAGGCGCGGCGGTCAGTGTGTGCAGAAACGCAACGAGGTCCGAGCGTTCTCGCGCCGACAAATCGAGCGGCCCCAGAAGGGTTTCGCCGTCCGAGTGGAGGCGGTCCATGTTCATGTCGGAATAGTGGTCGACAACATCTTCGAGCGTCGCCAGGCTGCCGTCATGCATGTAGGGAGCGGTCTCGGCAACATTTCTCAAGGAGGGCACGCGATAGGCACCCCAGTTGCTGTGAAGGAAGGCTGCGTAGGCGCTTGGCGCTTTGGCCGCGAGCGCCTGGTCTTCGTCGCTATGGGGCCCGAGACGGTTGAGCTTGCTCTCGCGAAAGGCTTTCAGGCCGCCGTATCGCCCGGTGTCGACCCGATCTGCTGCTGCAAAGTGCTTGATGCCGATGCTATGGAACTCACCATTCGTGAACAGCGGCCCAAAATGGCAAATGCTGCATTTGCCCTTGCCGGTAAAGATCTTCAGACCGCGTTTGGCCGCATCCGGGTAGGCGACTTGACCGGCTGTGTCACCTGTAACGAGTGCATCTCGATAATCGTCAAAATGCGTGCGAGGAGTGCGCAGGGTCTCTTGATAGGCTGCCAGGATCTTACCCGTGTTAACGAGAAGAGCCTCCGGTGTCTCATAAGCCGGGTTGGTCTTGGTCGCCTGCTCATATCGTACAGACAGATCTTCCTGGCCAACCATTTGAGTTGCGATGTCAGCGGCCGTTGCCGCCATCTCCAGGTCGTTGAGAATGGGATGTATGCTCTGACCCCAAAGCGTGTCGGATCGACCGTCCCAGCCAAACCAGCGAAAATTCGCGAGATTGGCGATCGCGGGCGCATTTCGATCAACTTCGCCGATGCCCGTGCTTCTCTCAAGACCATCGGTGAAACCGAGCTCGGGCACATGGCAACTCGTGCAGGAGAGATTTCCGTCGCGCGAAAGTCGAGGGTCCGAAAACAGGTCCTTGCCGAATGCAATCGCGGTTTGGTTGCCGGAAAAGCGATTTGAAGGGTCGGGCAGCGGCTTCAGTGGCCAGGGACCATGTGCACGGATCATCGACCGTTCGTCAGAAGTGAAATGATCGTTGGCGTGAGCCGCTGTCCTGTCAAAAAAGGACGAACTTGCGACGCAGAGCAAGAGGGCAATGGACGCAGCCCGGCGGGTCATGGCTTCAGGTCAACCGCCACAGACAGCCGCTCGCTTTGATCGGAACTCCGGACATCCACGACGAACTCCCATTCTCCGGGCATGTGCAAGAGCATCCCTTCGGCGAGATATCGTCCATCATCCAGACGTGAGAGTTCTGGCTCATAGTTCATGCCATGACCATGGGCAGGCATGCGGGCGTTTAAACGGATGATCTCCATGCCTGCGGGCGCCTTGCAGATCTCAAGGGTCAGCGCAAAGAGCTCGCCGACCTCAAGAGCTGATGGCGGCGGCGTGGCGCGCAGCACTGCGGTGTCACCCTTGATCAAAAAACCTGACTCATCTCCGCAATCTGCAAGTGCCGGTGCAGCCGAGACGAAAGCTGTCGCTGCGACAAAGCAGATTGCTCTGGCGATATTCACCGTCATTGGCTGTTCGACGCGGTCAGGAGTGCCTCCGCATTGCGGTGGCCAATGTTTGCGGCGAGCTCCGGCGACAGCGTCGCTAGCCATTCCCTGCTCCAGTCCGCGTGTGCGGCGATATAGGGCCAGCGTTCTGGCGTATAGGTGTCAGTACCGAGCATGAAGCGATCTGGAAAGTCTTCAAAGAGCTTCTGCCAGTCGTCGTCAACCGCGCTTCCGGATGCGTGGTCTGACCTAAAGGCGAGATCGGCCCAGAGCGTATCATATTGCTCCAGAACAGCGCGGATCTCATCCGGGCTGTCAAACCCCGAGTGAGCCCAGAGAACTCGGGCTTCCGGAAAATGTTTGAAAATCAGGTGGACGGCTTCTGCGTCTGAATGGGCGTGAAGGAATAGATCATACTGCCGTGCCAGAGCGATGATGCCTTGCATCACGTCGCCGTTGATGTCCTCGCCGTAGGCATGAAACTCACCGATTCCGGCGTATTCATTAGCTTCGAGACGACTGCGGACGTGATCAAGGACGGTAGGGTCATGCAGCCAGCTGCGTGTCTCGCCGCGACGCCGATAGGGGCGCAGGACCGGTACAATCAGGTCAGGCGCTTCTTCGTAAAGCATCTGAGTACCATCATCGCTGGAGCTTGAAACGAAAGCCTTGCGGATGTTGGCGTCCCGGAGAATCTCGACAGCCTTTGCGGGTGGGAAAATATCCCAAGCGTCGTGACTGTAGTGGATGTGCGCATCCGCGATTTTCAGTTCCTGCGCCTGTATTCCGAGCGGCGAAAGCGACAGCAGGCTGATTGCGAAGAAAGTCGATATTTGCCTAATCATAGCCAAAACCCCGATGATCCTGAAACAAGGTTATAATGGCCTTGCGCCGAGAGGCCAGAGGACCTGCCGCAATAAAGTGTATCAACGCCGGGTATTTGATTAGATTGCCAGGGGCAGGCCACAGGTCTTTTAAGCATCAACGCGGATGTAGCCGGTGAGACCTGTCTTCTGATGCTCTATTACGTGGCAATGGAATGCCCAGTTGCCCGGGTTGTCGGCCACGAGCGAGACTTCCATGGTTTCTTCGGCCAGGAGAAGCGCCGTATCAGTCACCAGCGGTGGCAAGGTCCGCTTGTTCGATCGCAGCAGTTTGAACGATAGACCATGCAAGTGGATGGGATGTGCGTTGGGAGTCTCGTTGCGGAACCGCAGGATATAGGATTTTCCGAGCCGCATGAGCGCAAGCGGTTCGATCGGGTTGGGCGTATCACCCTCCCAGGCAACGCGGTTGATCGACCAGAATGTGTATCCGAGGCTGCCGCAGATGCTGGGCTGGGGTGGCGTGCCTTCCGGCGACCAGCCGAAAACGAAATCGAGAACCTCTGCATTTGCAAGATCGGCTTCCGGCACGGGGTTGGGAGCCAGTGGGCGGAGCTCGGAAAGGCTTCTGCCGGAGCTGGTTCCAATTGCGCGAAACCGGGCAATGACCTTTGGGCCTTTGTTTGAGCGCCGGCTCAAGGTGACGATCTCGCCCTCGGTTTCGGGAACGCGCAGGGCGATGTCCGCCCTTTGACCGGGTGAAAGCACAATGCCTTCCGGGGCAATCGGCTTCGAAAGCGGATTGGAATCAAGTGCGATGACGGTGGCCTCAGCCTTGCTGAGATCATAAGTGCCAACCCGCGTCAGGTCGGTGACAGCGAGCCGCAGGCGGGTGAGGCTGCCGGCAGGCAAGTCATAGACCGGCTCGCTGTGCCAGTTCACTGTGGACACGGTGCCAAGAGTGCCTCCCCTCGCGGCGTTGCGCGGCTTGAAAAGGCTGGTGAATTGCCCGTCACCCGCGAGGCGAAAGTCACGGATGTTCAGCGGCAAATCCTGATCGAACCCGGGATCTTCTGCCTCTTCCACAACCATGACACCAGTTAGGCCCCTGGCCATCTGCTCCAGCGTATTGCAATGTGGGTGATACCAGAACGTGCCTGCATCAGGTGCTACGAGCGTGTAGCGAAACTGCTCTCCAGGCTCAATGGGCTGCTGGGTCAGATAAGGGACGCCGTCCATGCGGTTGTCGATACGCAGGCCATGCCAATGCACAATGGAGGCCTCATCCAGCTGATTGACCACATCAACAGTGAAGGCTTCACCTTGCTTGAGCCTAAGCACGGGTGGTGGTCCGCCCACCCCAAATCCCATCATGTTTTCCGTAACGGTATCGGGCAGTAGACTGTGGCTCAGCGTTTTGATCGGCAGCGTCAGATCCGCTGCGCTCGCATGGTTCGCAATCAGACTTCCGCCGGCAAAGGCCGACAGAGTTCCTGCGCTGCCAAGGAGAAACTCCCGGCGGGACATGCCAAGCATTTGGGGCCTCATCGTTTGTTGATAAAAACTATCCTATCAGGATCAAGTTTTCCTGCAACGAGTTCGAAAGCGCCCAATCGCCGCATCCGCTTACATATGACTTGCAAGCACGCCGGCAGTTCTCAGCCGGCAGGGTCCTGACATACATCGACCCAGGTACCTGACGTGATCTCCGCCATGCGGAGGGGTGAAACGCGGACGGCTGCATTGGTTGCTCCCGCCGCCGGGATGACCTCGTCAAAGGCCTTGAGGCTCTCGTCCAGGTAGACTTTCAAAGGCTTGGCGAGACCGAAGGGGCAGACACCGCCGACAGGGTGCCCCGTCATTTCCTCGACCTCTTCACGGCCCAGCATTTTCACCTTGCCCCCAAATGCGGCCTTGGCTTTCTTGTTGTCCAGTCGCGCATCGCCGCGCGCAACAACGAGAAAAACCTCGTCTTTCAATCGAAAGGACAGTGTCTTTGCGATCTGTGCCGGCTCAACACCATGGGCTGCGGCCGCGAGCTCGACCGTGGCGCTGCTGGCGTCTGTCTCGAGGACGCGAAGCTCCGGCGCAGCCTCGGCAAGATGGTCGCGAACGCTGTTCAGGCTCATTTCATGCTTCCTTGATTGCACTTGAGCGGAAAAGAGTAATGTCTTGGCTGAGGTGAACAAGGACGAAGAGAGCAGAAGCGGTACGCCATTTTTAAGGCAGCAGTTGATGTGGAAAATTTACAAAAAATTAACCAACCTGTTTTACGCGCCGTTAAACTTGGCCTGCCTAGGATGTCCCTGCAGAATACAACCGAACCCCGGAGTTTCCTGGCAATGGCTTTCACGGCTGCACACATCGGCGAAACCAGACGGAAATCGCTGCCGGCGCCTGCTTTTTTGGTCGTTAAGAACGTTCTGTTCTGGGGCTCCATGGCTTTGACCGGCTATCTTCTGTTTTTCATGGCAAGCTTGGTGTTTGGCTGATTCAAGCCGAAATCGAGAGTTTCTGAAGGGCGCCTATTTGGCGCCTTTTTTATTTTGATCGAGTAATTTGGGGGCTGACTTCTTCAACGCGGGTGATCTTGGCCGAATTGCGAAAAATGGTGCCCTGGCAAGTAGCTCGGCGGAAGTGAAATCTCGGTTTCTTGTCTCATGAGATCTGCGACCAGGCACTTTGCGATCAGATGGGCGATGCCGAAGGAAATCTTGAAGCCGCCGGTGGCAGCGAAGACCCGCGAACTGTTGGGCAATTGCCCGACCAAGGCGTCACGCCTGTTGCAGCGCGGGCGAATGCCTGCCCAAACCGTTAAAAGCTCGCGCCCCTTGAGAGCCGGACAGAACGTCGTGGCGCGTCGTATCAGCTCATCGGTGCGTTCGGGGTCAATGGCCGAAGTCGTAAAGTCTCTGTCCGATGTGCTGCCGACTGCGATTGTTCCATCGTCATGGGGCACAACATAGAGGCCGTCGCAATAGATGGCTGGATGATTTTCGAGGCCGGCCCCTGCCAGCAGGAGCGCCTGCCCCTTTTCACCACGCCCGATCACCTCACCGGTTAAGGCTGCAATCTGCTTGAAACAGGCAGGGCCGCTTGCGAGAACCAGTCTGTCGGCGGCAAGCTGTTGTCCCATGGTCGATAGGTGCAATAAGCCAGCGGCTTCATCGTAGCCATCAAAAACAGTTCCCTCGAGCAACAGCCCGTGGTCTCGGACATAAGAGGCAAGCGCTCTCAAGTAGGCTCTTGGCGAGATCCGGGCCGCCAAGGTTTCATAGACAATTCCGAAAGGCGCAGCATCGGCGCAAAGCCAGTCAGAGCGGCTGCCGGCAGATTCGACTTCATAGGTAAAGCCGGTGCTCTGTGGTTGCCAGCGGTCCAGCGCTTCCTCAGCGCGCTCGATATGATGGTCGAATTTATCCTGGGTGGTCAGCGGAAGGATCCGGCCGCAGCGCTTGTAGCCCGTGGTAAGGCCTGTCGCAGCTTCCAGCGCACGTGCGTGCGCTTCGAGGCTGGAGAGTGCCTGGAACTGAAATTCCTTTTTGGGGTTCCAGCGCGCCGGCATATGCGGCATGAGCGCGCCGAGAAGTCCGCCGCTCGCACCGGCGCCCACCTTGTCTGCCTCCAGCACGACAACGTTCATGCCATGTTTAAGAGCCTCGTAGGCGATGGAGAGGCCGAATATACCTCCGCCGACCACGGCAAGGTCATAGCGTTTGGGCAGGGCAGTGGGCATGACAGGCCTTTCGCCCAGCAAGCTGGGGACGGTGGACAGACAGGCAACGGACTTTATCCGCTGGAACTGCCCGCTTAAAAGGACAGGCAGAAGAACTCAAGAGCTGCGGACACTGCCCGATGAGCAAAACAATACCAAAGCCGCCTGACGGTGGGTCGGCGTTGCATTCTGCGCCTGACCTGGAGTGGCTGGAGGAAGACGTGCCAAAGGCATCAGCCTTTCAGGATACCTATTTCTCTCGTGCCGGCGGACTGGAAGAAACACGCCACGTCTTCCTGGGCGGAAATGGTCTTCCGGAGCGCTGGCAGGATTGTGAGACTTTTGCAATCGCTGAATTCGGTTTTGGAACTGGGCTGAACTTTCTCACCACGTTACATGCACTGCGTAGGCTTGGCACGGCTCCACAGCTGAAATTTCTGTCGTTCGAACTGTTTCCAATGACCAAAGATCAGCTGGAACGTGCACTTGGTGCTTTTCCGGAGCTAGCGACTGAAACGCAAGAACTTCTTCAGACATGGGCTCCGGAACCCGGTTGGTGTCGCTTCGCCTTCGAGGGCGCCGAGCTTCTTTTGGCGATCGGTGATGCGCGCGTGATGGTCGATGACCTCCTGGGTGGAAAGGTTGTCATGCCTGAAATCGATGCCTGGTTTCTCGACGGTTTTAGCCCCTCAAGAAACCCGGAGCTTTGGAGCGAGGAGCTGCTGAAAGCGGCTTGTGATCTAACGGCAGCAGATGGGACCCTTGCAACCTACACCTCCGCCGGTTGGGTTCGCCGCAATCTCCAGGCTGCCGGCTTCGCCATCGACAAGCGCAGGGGCTTTGCCGGCAAGCGGGAGATGGTTGTCGGAAAGAAAGGCTGAGGATCAGCCACGTCCAATGAGCGGCATTTTCGTCGCCATGATGGTCATGAACTGCACATTGGCGGAAAGCGGCAGATCCGCCATATGGAGTACCGCGTCGGCAATATGGGATACATCCATCACCGGCTCGGGCATGAAGCTGCCATTCGCTTGCGGCAAGCCTTGCGAGAAGTTGGCGGTCATCTCAGACGCTGCATTGCCAATGTCGATCTGGCCGCAGGCAATGTCGAATGGCCGCCCGTCCAGAGACAATGACTTCGTCAGTCCGGTGATGGCATGTTTCGTTGCGGTGTAGGGCGCCGAGCCAGGACGTGGCACATGCGCAGAGATCGAGCCATTGTTAATGATGCGTCCGCCCTGCGGGCTCTGATGGCGCATGATCTCGAAGGCCCCACGTGCGATCAGAAAAGCTCCGTGCAGATTGACGTTCAACACCGTCTGCCATTCCGCCACCGTGATCTCGTCGATCGTCTTCGCGGGCACGTTGTTTCCGGCGTTGTTGAAACAGACGTCAAGCCTACCGAATCGGTGCTTGATCGCCTTGAATAGCTCCTCGATCTGATCGGCATCCGAAACGTCACAGGGAACGCAGAATGCATCACCACCGCTTTCATCGGCGGTCGCCTGAAGGCGCTCCTGCCGCCGGCCAGTGAGGATGACGCTCGCGCCAGCTTGCAGAAACGCCTTAGCTGTTTGCCGTCCGATTCCCGAACTTGCGCCGGTGACGAGAACGGTTTTTCCTGCAAGGGCCATCGCTATTTCCTCCAGATGGACGGTTGAGAGACAAGAGATACCTTGTCAAAAGACACATGGACAAGGGCGGTTTGTGGCCTAGGACTTTGACCTTGCAATCAGACGACAGCTTTTACGCGAGTTATCGGTTGTGAATTTGCGGCAATTTCTTTTCCATCCTTAGGTTTCGCTCGGTTTTTAGCGTGCATCGTTTGAAATTCCCCTTTGTTTTTCATACGAAATTTAATTTTGAACAGCGTGCTAAAACACTGTTATTCTTTAATTCGAGGATTTGTTTAGGCCTCATTGCTTGGTGGTGCGGCCGCAATAGTCTAAACTTCGATTTGGTTGGCAAGACGCTTAAACGACCGCATGAGGGAGGAGAGCCTGCATGTCCGTTTCGCACGAGCCTTGGCTCGTTGCTTTGTCCCTGGTGGTGGCTTTTCAAGGCAGTTTCGTTGGCTTGAGCCTCTCTGTTCAGGTGACAGATGCGGTTGATCCGCGACGAAGGTTGCTGCTTGCTGGCGCTGCGTTGACCTTGGCCTTGGCGATTTGGTCGATGCATTTCGTCGGCATGCTCGCGGCCCAACTGCCCGTGGCCGTTGATTTTCTCGTGTTGCCGACACTGCTCTCCTTTCTGGTGTGTGTTCTTGTCGTTGGGTTGGCCGTATTTGCCGCCAGCCATGGATCTCTCACGGCCCTCCGTCTCGGTTTGTCGGCCCTGGTGATGGGAGCGGGCATCTGCATCATGCATTATCTGGGCATGTACGCCCTCCATGCGTCTTCGAACATGAGCCACGATCCGGTCTATATCGTCGCTAGTTTTCTCGTTGCCTTTAACGCCGCCGGCCTGGCGCTCTGGCTTTCATTCGGCGTTGGCCGGCAACCGCCTATCGTTGTTTCCGCTCTCGTGCTGGCTCTTGCGATTTCGGCTATGCATTATACCGCTATGGCGGGCATGACGCTCACCCCGCGTGACGAGGTTGTCGGCTTTGGGTTACCGTCCGTTTCGCCCGGCACGCTTGCAATTGTGGTGGCTTGCGTTGCTTTCCTGGTCTCGGGCCTCTTTCTTCTTGCCCTCGTGCCTGCTCGTCAGGAATTGGTGGCCAGTTCGCACAATCTTGGCGGTGACTTCGAAGAAACAGCGCAGAGCCTTGCTGCGAATGATGTAGACGCAGAAATGGAAGATGCCGTCTCAGCCGAGGCAAGGGAGCAGGCATTAGAAGCTGACGCGAAGAGACCTCCGGCCGGGCTGCAGGCAGCGCCAGGTCAACGAGGAAGCTCCGGTTTCAAGCGGACACTGCCGGTTGAGCGAGATGGTGTGAAATGCCAGATCGGTATTCAGGACGTCGTTTCCGTTCAGGCCGATGCGCACTACACCCAGTTGTTCGACGGAGTGCGAACACTCTTCTGCCCACTGGCTATCAGCGAAGTCGAACGGCTCCTGGATCCAAAATTGTTCAGCCGGGTCCATCGCAGCCATATCGTCAACCTCACACGCGTGGATGGTTACAAGCGCGCCGGGGATAGCGGTGTGCTGACGCTGCAGGGCGAAGAGCCACACCAGGTTCCTGTCAGCCGTTCCCGTTGGAGCCGCGTCAAAGCCCGTCTCGTTGATCGCGGTGACAGGGACAACGAGCTGCAATCAACGGCCGCAGCGCAATAGCGCGCGAGCGCCAGGCACACGACACTTCTCTCCCTTCGTGACACGTATAAGGTGTATGTGCAGTGCGTCCAAAATGCTCAAGAGCCGCATTTCGTGCAGATGCGCCCAAAGCTGTATGAGTCTGGATCCTATCGTCTTCAAATCCTAATTTTTTCACATAAGCATCTGAAATTTATGAAATTGATTTTCTTTTGCCATTCAATGTAGCTCATGAAATGAGTCAATATTGCTGACGTATTTCATGCGCGTGGCTCGCTTTCCATGCGTTTTTCGCTCCGTCCGTGCAGGCCTCGTTGTTTTTGCAGTGCACTGCTTTGCACCCTGTGGTCGGTTGTCGCAGTTGGCCCAGTCGATGCTGAAACGCCTCCGGTTCAATCCGCATTCGCGAGCGGATCCGCAGGCCGGCAAACTGGGAACGCGTTGACCACCTTGGAGAGGTTTAAGCTGATCGTCATCGTCTGACGGTTCGGCGAATGAGGGAGGGAAGCACGTGATCCCCGGAGAGTTTATTTATCACAGGCCGTCGTCTGTTTCGGAAGCCGTATCGCTTCTGGTCAGCCACGGCGATGAAGCTCGGCCTCTGGCCGGCGGACACAGTCTGATCCCCATGATGAAGCTGCGGATGGCAGCGCCTGAACATCTCATTGATTTGAGCGGCGTTGCGGATCTCAAGGGTATTCAGGAAGTCGGCGACACGATCGTTATCGGCGCCATGACAACCCAGCACGAATTGGTCAATTCGGATCTGCTGATCGCCAAGTTGCCGATCATTCGCGAAACATCACTGATGATCGCAGACCCTCAAATCCGGTACATGGGCACAATTGGCGGCAACCTCGCCAACGGCGATCCGGGCAACGATATGCCTGGCCTCATGCAATGTCTGAACGCGGTCTACGTGCTCGCTGGTCCGGATGGTGAGAGGGACGTCGCAGCTCGCGATTTCTACGAGGCGGCCTACTTTACGGCACTTGCTCCTGAAGAACTGGTGACGGCAGTCAAAATCCCGACCCCGCCATCAGGCCATGGCTTTGCCTATGAAAAATTGAAACGCAAAGTCGGCGACTATGCCACCGCCGCGGCCGCCGTTTTGGTCACCATGTCCGGCGACACGGTTTCAAGCTGTTCGGTGGCGCTGACGAACGTGGCTGACACACCGCTTTATGCCGCTGAGGCGAGTGAGATACTCAACGGGTCGACACTCGATGCCGATACGGTCAAGCGCGCTGTCGCAGCGGCCGAAGCCATCACCATGCCGGCCGCCGATGGCCGTGGACCTGCCGAGTATCGCACGAAAATGGCCGGCGTAATGCTGGAGCGGGCTCTGGCCCGTGCCGCAGAACGCGCAAAAGGCTGAGGGAGAGAGACCATGAGCGAGATTGAACAGATCCCGGTGACGATGACCGTCAACGGCAAGAAGGTGCAGCGCTTCGTTGAGCCACGTACGCTTCTG
Organism: Labrenzia sp. CE80; assembly: GCF_009650605.1. Taxonomy (NCBI): domain Bacteria; kingdom Pseudomonadati; phylum Pseudomonadota; class Alphaproteobacteria; order Hyphomicrobiales; family Stappiaceae; genus Labrenzia; species Labrenzia sp. CE80. Next base: position 2,291,450 of record NZ_WAJT01000001.1, on the reverse strand, counting down.
ATCCATTTTTTGCGCGAAGACCTGAACCTGACCGGCCCGCACATCGGTTGCGAGACGTCCCATTGCGGCGCCTGCACCGTTGATATGAACGGCATGTCGGTCAAGTCTTGCACGCTCTTTGCCGCCCAGGCGAACAACGCCGAGCTGACCACGATCGAGGGAATGGCGAATGCGGATGGCACATTGTCTGCGCTCCAGGAAGGCTTCCGCCAAATGCATGGTCTGCAGTGCGGCTTCTGTACGCCGGGCATGATCACCCGCGCGCATACATTGCTTCAGGAAAATCCGGATCCGACCGAAGAGGAAATCCGCTTTGGCATTGCGGGCAACCTCTGTCGTTGCACCGGTTACCAGAACATCGTGAAGGCCATCCAATACGCCGCAGCGAAGCTGAACGGCCGTGACTATCAGGAGGCTGCAGAATGAATGACATGACCCCGTCACGGGAACAGCGCGAAGCCGCCCTCGAAGGCATGGGCTGCAAGCGCAAGCGCGTTGAAGACATTCGTTTCACCCAGGGCAAGGGCAAGTATGTCGACGACATCAAAATGCCTGGCATGCTGCATGGCGATTTCGTCCGCTCTCCCTACGCCCACGCCAAGGTCACAAAGATCGATGCGACCGAGGCCCTGAAAATACCGGGTGTGATCGCGGTCCTCACTGCGGAAGACCTGAAGGGCGTGAACCTGGCCTGGATGCCGACATTGGCCGGCGACGTCCAGATGGTTCTGGCCGACGGCAAGGTACTGTATCAGAACCAGGAAGTCGCCTTCGTCGTAGCCGAAGACCGCTACATCGCCGACGATGCGATCCAGCTGATCGAGGTTGAGTACGAGGAACTGCCTGTCCTGGTCGATCCGTTCAAGTCTATGGACCCGGACGCTCCGGTGCTGCGACCTGATCTGGAAGGCAAGATGGAAGGGGCTCACGGACCGCGTAAGCATCACAACCACATCTTCAATTGGTCAGTTGGTGATGAAGATGCAACGGACAAGGCCTTTGCTGAGGCCGAGGTCACGGTAAAGGAGATGATTTCCTATCACCGGACACATCCATCTCCACTGGAGACCTGCCAGTGCCTTGCTTCTATGGACAAGGTGAACGGTGAGCTGACGCTTTACGGCACCTTCCAGGCGCCTCACGTCATTCGCACGGTCGCCTCGCTGCTTTCGACCATCCCCGAGCACAAGATACATGTGATTGCGCCTGATGTCGGTGGCGGCTTTGGCAACAAGGTTGGCGCATATCCGGGCTATATCTGCTCGATTGTCGCGTCGATTGTCACCGGGCAGCCGGTGAAGTGGGTTGAGGACCGCATGGAGAACCTCTCCACCACGTCCTTTGCGCGCGACTACCACATGACCACCGAGATTGCGGCCAAGAAGGACGGCACTGTAACAGGTCTCAAGGTTCACGTTCTGGGTGACCATGGTGGCTTCGACGCCTGCGCCGATCCCAGCAAGTGGCCCGCCGGCTTCTTCAATATCGTCACCGGGTCTTATGACTTCCCGGTGGCGCACTTGTCCGTCGACGGTGTCTACACCAACAAGGCGCCGGGCGGTGTCGCATACCGCTGCTCCTTCCGGGTGACCGAGGCAGCATACTGCATCGAGCGCGGTATGGATGTTCTGGCCCAAAAGCTTGGGATGGATCCTGCGGACCTTCGTCTGAAGAACTTCATCAAGCCGGAGCAGTTCCCCTACAACTCGGCTCTCGGCTGGGAGTATGACAGCGGCGATTATCACACCGCCATGCACAAGGCGATGGATGCCATCGATTACCGCGGGCTACGCGAGGAACAAAAGGCCAAGCAGGAAGCGTTCAAGCGCGGCGAAACCCGGGAAATCATGGGTATCGGCGTCTGCTTCTTCACCGAGATCGTCGGCGCCGGTCCCTCCAAGAACTGCGACATTCTCGGCGTGGCCATGTTCGACAGCGCGGAGATCCGCATTCATCCCACCGGCTCAGTGATTTCCCGCATGGGCAGTAAGTCCCAGGGGCAGGGTCACGAAACCACCTGGGCGCAGATCATTGCCACCGAAATTGGTATTCCGGCAGCGGACATTATGGTCGAAGAAGGTGATACGGACACCGCGCCATATGGTCTTGGGACGTATGGTTCGCGTTCGACACCGGTCGCAGGTGCAGCCATCGCCCTTGCGGCTCGCAAGATCCGCGCGAAAGCGCAGATGATTGCGGCACACATGCTCGAAGTCTCTGAGTTCGATCTCGAATGGGACATCGATGGGTTCCAGGTGAAGGGCAATCCGGAAGCACGCAAGTCGATGAAGGAAATCGCCTGGGCAGCCTATAACGCGCCGCCCCCCGGCATTGAGCCGGGCCTTGAGGCCGTATCCTACTACGACCCGCCCAACATGACCTATCCGTTCGGCGCTTATTTCTGCGTAATGGATATCGATGTCGACACTGGCGTCGCCAAAACCCGTCGCTTCTATGCTCTGGATGATTGCGGAACACGCATCAACCCGATGATCATTGAGGGGCAGGTTCACGGCGGCCTGACAGAAGCCTTCGCCATCGCGATGGGTCAGGAGATCAGCTACGACGAGATGGGCAATGTCATGGGAGCGTCCTTTATGGACTTCTTCCTGCCGACTGCGGTCGAGACCCCGCATTGGGAGACCGACCACACGGTGACACCAAGTCCGCATCACCCGATTGGTGCAAAGGGCGTTGGCGAAAGCCCCAACGTGGGCGGTGTCCCGGCCTTCTCCAATGCGGTCAACGACGCCTTTGGTTTCCTTGGCTCGACGCACATCCAGATGCCGCATGATGCATGGCGTGTCTGGCAGGTTGCCAAGAACCTGGGCGCACACGGCTGAGTTTGAATTTACCGGTCGCGGGTCTGACCCGCGGCCGGTGACTCAGCCTTAATGATCACCTTGTGACGATGAAGTCAGTCCCATGACAACAACCAAGCAGCAACTGGCAACGGCACTGGCCGAAACCGGCTATGTGGCAGACGAAGGTCTCGCGACAGCGCTGGTCCTGACCGAAATGCTGAAGCGGCCATTGCTTCTTGAGGGCGAGGCCGGCGTTGGCAAGACCGAAGTTGCCAAGGCATTGGCCAAGCTTGAAAATACCGACTTGATCCGCCTGCAGTGCTATGAAGGACTGGATCGTTCGGACGCTATTTACGAGTGGAATTATCAACGCCAGCTTCTGGCGATCAAGGCCCATGAAGGCTCCGGCGAAACCGCCGATGCGATCGAGGAAGCGGTGTTTTCCGAAAAATACCTGCTGGAACGCCCCTTGCTGGCCGCGATCCGGCAGGACACGGCTCCGGTTCTGCTGATCGACGAGATTGACCGGGCTGACGAAGAGTTTGAAGCCTTCCTCTTAGAGATCCTGTCGGATTATCAGGTGTCGATCCCCGAGCTTGGGACCGTCGGGGCGAAGAGCATTCCGCGTGTCGTGCTGACCTCCAATGGCACACGCGAACTCTCCGATGCCCTGCGGCGGCGTTGTCTCTATCACTACGTTGACTATCCGGCGCCCGATCGTGAGGCGCGGATCCTGCTTAGCCGTGTCGAGGGTCTCGATGCAAAGCTGGCGCTGCAAATCGCAGAACTGATAGGCAACTTGCGCAAGGAAGACTTGGCCAAGGTGCCCGGCGTTGCCGAGACCATCGACTGGGCCTCTGCGCTGATTGGTCTTGGCGGTCGCAACAACCTGCATGATCAGCGCGAGCTCGTCTTTGAGACGCTGGCCTGCGTCCTGAAGACAAGAGAAGACCAGGCGCGCGTCACCAGGGACGTGACCGACCGGCTCCTGGGCAAGGTTGCCTGACATGGCCGCTCTCGTCCTTGAAACCTGCGATGACATCGGCGCCGCATTGCGCATGCGGCTTGCCGGTTTCGTTCGCTCCCTGCGTGACAGCGGGTTCAAGGTCGGCTTGGCTGAAACAAATGATGCTCTCGCCTTGCTCAGATCAACCTTGTCTTCGCGGCCCCATGAGCTGAAGGGTGCTTTCCGGGCACTGTTCTGCGGCCGCCGGTCGGACTGGCAAGCCTTTGACGAGATCTTCGACGCCTACTGGTTTGCCAAGGGGCTCAAGGGAGCGATCAAGAGCGTCGGCGATAGCCCCAAGAAGGGCGTGAAGACCATCCGCGAGTTGGCCGACGCTAGCGTTCAAACCACCGACGGCCCCGCTGGTGATGTCGAGCGGACAGCCGGTGAGGAGGAAGATGAAGACAGCGAGGCCGAGACCGATGCGAAGCGTGAGGGCGCCAGCATTGCCGACAATCTTGGCCAGACCGATTTCCGAAAGATCCATGATCCGGAAGCTATGGAACGCGCGCACCGGCTCGCCGAACGTCTTGCGCACTCCATGCGGGTGCGGCTTACCCGCCGCGATCGGCAAAAGCGCAAGGGACCGCGCCTCGATCTGCGCCGGACTATCCGTCATTCGATCTCGCACGGCGGCACTCCAATTGAATTGATCCGAAAGGGGCCACGGGAGCGTCAGCTGCGTCTGGTCGTGCTTCTGGATGCCTCAGGGTCCATGAACAATTACACCGGTGTCTTCACCCGGTTTGTTCACGGCATTCTTGACAATTTCCGCGAGGCAGAGGCGTTTTTGTTTCACACGCGTCTTGTGCATGTCTCTTCGGCGCTGAGCGAACGTGATGCGGCCAGAGCGCTCGACCGGATGGGGTTGATGGCGCAGGGCGTAGGCGGAGGCACCAAGATCGGTGAGGCCATCGCCGAGTTCAATCGCTGGCATGCAGCGAGGGTCATTCATTCGCGCACATGCGTCATGATTTTGTCCGATGGCTATGACACCGGCGATCCGCAGCAACTTGGCGCGGAAATGGCGGCACTGCGCCGGAGGTGCAGACGCATTGTCTGGCTCAATCCCTTGATCGGATGGCAGGGATACGAACCAACGGCAGGGGGGATGTCCGCTGCACTTCCTCACGTTGACCTGTTTGCCCCGGCGCACAATCTGGACAGCCTGGCGGCGCTCGAACCCTATCTCGCGAAGCTTTGAGGATGATCCGATGAAACCTTCCCACAGCCTCAATTTACCTCAACGAGATCATGAGGATCTACATGATCTCATGAGTCGTCTGCGGCACGCAGGCGAGCCTTTCAGCCTCGCGACAGTCGTGCGGACCATTTCCGTGACAGCTGCCAAGGCCGGAGCAAAGGCGGTGATCCGTGCCGATGGCTCCATCGCAGGAGGATGGATTGGCGGTGGCTGTGCCCGCGGCGCAGTGCTTAAGGCCTCGCGGGAAGCTTTGGCTGACGGCGAAACGCGTTTGATTTCCATTCAGCCGGAAGACCTGCTCAAGGATCGAGGCGTTGCCGCCGGCGAGGAAAAAGACGGCATCCGTTTCGCAAGCAACATGTGCCCGAGCCAGGGAACCATGGATGTCTTCGTTGAGCCGGTTCTGCCACGTCCTTCATTGGTAATCCTTGGAGCCAGCCCCGTGGCAATCGCACTTGCTGCTCTTGGACCGCGCGTCGGCTTCGATATCACCGTCTGCGCCCCTTCGGAGGATCAGGATGCCTTTGCCGCCGCCAATGAGCGCATCGACGGCTATGCTCTTCCTGTTGAAACGACGGCGCTTCGCTACCTCGTCGTGGCGACACAGGGGCGCGGCGATCAGGCCGCGCTCAAGGCGGCCGTATCGGTTGGGGCCGAGCACGTGGCTTTTGTCGGAAGTCACAGGAAGGCTGAAAGCCTGCGGACCAAGCTGCTGACGGAGGGAATTGATCCGGCTGCAATCGACCGGGTCAAGGCTCCCGCCGGGCTCGATCTTGGCGCAATCACCCCGGAGGAGATTGCCCTCTCCATCCTAGCTGAAATTCTTCGCCTCCGCCGCAAAGACCAGCGCGGCAATGCGAATGAAACCGCTTACGTCTGACGTTCACGAAAACTGGAGAAATTTCTCATGAAAATGGAAGACAGCCAACGCATCGAGGCTCCGCGCGAGACCGTTTGGGCAGCACTGAACGATGCGGATGTCTTGAAGGCCTGCATCCCTGGCTGTGAGGAGCTCGTAAAGCACTCCGATACGGAAATGGAAGCCAAGGTTCTGCTGAAGGTTGGTCCGGTCAAGGCCAAGTTTGGCGGCAAGGTGACTCTTGAGGACCTGAACCCGCCAGAGAGCTATCGCATTGTTGGCGAAGGGTCCGGCGGCGTTGCCGGCTTTGCCAAGGGCGGCGCTGTTGTTCGCCTGGAAGAAGATGGCCCGGACGCCACCATTCTTCACTATGATGTCGACGCTCAAATCGGCGGCAAGCTCGCGCAGCTCGGCTCACGCCTTATCGATTCAACAGCGAAGCGTCTCGCTGGGGAGTTCTTCAAGACTTTTGGCGAAACCGTTGCACCAAGTCAGTCTGATGGGGGTGCTGACGAAGAACAGGCTGAAGACAAAAAAGGCTGGTTGTCGGGCATGTTCGGCAAGAAGGACACGGCGGCGGAAGAAGACGCCTGACGATCATACGATCAGGCGCTTTAGCGCCTGATCTCTTGTCACTGAGTGGAGGGGAATATCATGAGCGCATACGCACAGGCCGGACTGTCACAGGAGCTTGAGACCGGCAATATCTTGGAGGAAATCCGTCAAGATCCCTGGTTGCTTGGCGCGCTTGCGACAGGCACGCTTCTTTCAGCCGGCTTTTTCATGCTCCATGCATGTTGCTTCGGCGCCGAGGCGGCCATGCTCAAGTCTCTGTCGGTCATCTGCACAACAGCTGGGTAAGTCTCTGAGAAACAATAGACATATTGACCTTTAGGTCGACGTCTCGTCAGCGTCCAGATGCTTGCCGGCATTGATGCTCTGACGCCGTGACGAGAGATTGTCCATGTGTGCCTTGATGTCGGGCGCTTGATCCACGAGCGTCCGGTAGTCCGCCGCTGAAAGCGTGAGCAGCTGGCAATAGCCAAGCGCCTTCACGTCCGCACTACGTGGCTTGCCCGTAATCAGGGCGATTTCCCCGAACATCTCGCCGCGCCCCAACCTGAAAGAACTGTTGGCGGTCCGTACCTCGACAGCGCCGGAGGAGATGAAGAAGGCCGTGTCGCCCTTGTCTCCCATCTGGATCAGCTTCTCTCCGGGAATTGCGAACCTGGGCCGCATCAACTTGGCGACCGCTCGCCGCCGGGCCTGGCTCAAGCTCGAGAACAATTCGTGTTGCCCAAGAAGGTCTTCGGTCCTCATGCCAAGATCAAGTTTGGGCCGCTGATGTGTCTTCAGCCGGGCGTTTGAAAGTTCTGCAGTCAGATCATTGTAAAGTTCGGCTCCAATTAGCGCTTGAGAATGCGCATCGGCGTAGGCCGTCTCCTCTAGCCGCAGGCCTGTGTTGCGGAGGAAAAGCACCTCCTGTGCATCGGCATAGTCCGGATATTGCAATCGAAGGGCTTCTATGGCGCGCAGGATTTCTTCGCGCCTGGTGCATAGTGTGTCATTGAGGATGCCGCCGACACGATCACCGACCAGAGGGCGGATCCGACGCTGATTGAAAGCAATGAGTTCGCCCGCGACGATCCGGCTAACCAGCAAAAATTCGAACCGATCCGATATTTGGCTTGAGAGAAGCCACTGGATCTTGAGCCTGCGATGCAGCCATTGAGCGAAGCGCAAGCGAATTCCGAACTGCAGGGGCACACGGGTTGCTCGATTGTAGCCGGAACGGCCCTCGGCTCGTGTCAGATCACCAATCCGCCCGGCCGCTGCCAGGTGTTTGGAGACCGCGCGGTTGGAAATCGTTTTCTCGTGAAAGTGTTTGAGCACCAGTTCTCGTTCCCGGTCGGCCAGCGCGACGAGGCCCAGGATGACGCGCTCCTTGTCCTTGAGGTCCTTGAGGGATACCGAGGATTCCGAAGCCGTCTTCGTTCGCTCTTCATAGATACTCGTCACCCGTTCAGACAGTTCGGGAGCAATCTGATAGGCGTTGGCGGTCTCTGTGATCCCTTGCCGCACGTCCGAAAGCGCCAGCACCAGGAATTGGTTTCTGACAGCTTCATCACGCGGCGACAGCCTGTTGAGCTTCAAGAGCTTGATCAGAGGCTTCAGGCTTGATCCGTAGACCAGAAGCGTGAACAGGACGAAGCCGGTGGCCAGTTTGGTGATGAAGGAAGAGATCTCGTCGCTCAGGGCAGCATGCTCCGAAACGCTCAAGGCAAGCGTCAGTGTGACGGCGCCGCGCATGCCGCCCCACAGCATCACTGTCTTGAACCTCACGTTGACGCGTTCGCCGACCTTGAGCACCGAAAGTATCGGCAATAGGCCAAAGATCACGACTGCTCGAGCGGCAAGGGCTGCAACCACGAGGATGAGCAGGAGCAGAATATCGAGTTCCGTGAAACCGGCGACCAGCTTCGGGATCATGATTGATGCCAGCACGAAAATCAGTGACGACGCCCAGAACGCAATCTGTTCCCAAATGTCTTGGAGGAACGTCCAATTCTTGGGCGCGATACGGGACGGGCCGTAGAGGTTGAACACGATTCCGGCGGCCACAACGGCAACTACGGCTGATACATCCGCAAATTGGTCCGAAATGACATAGATGAGATAGGGCAGGGCGAGGCTGAGCGTCACTTGTGCGAGAGGAAGGTCACGCATCACCGGCAGCACCATGACGCAGGCGCGGGCCAATAAGGTGCCGACAATCACGCCGCCGACGAAGGATCTGAAAAAGGCGATCGCCGCCTCACTGGTATCGGTCGACTGGGCGCCGGTCAGGATGCCGAGCAGGATAACAAAGAGAACGATCGCGGCCGCATCGTTCAGAAGGCTTTCACCTTCCACGATTCGTCCAAGACGTGGCGGGGCACCAATATCGCGGAAAATGCCGACCACGGCGACCGGGTCGGTGGTCGCGACGATGGCGCCGAGCAACAGGCACGTCACGAGCGAAAACCCTGCAAGGGGGTAGAGCGCAAATCCGATGAAGAAGGTGGCGACAAAGACAGCCACGATTGCCATCACCAAAATCGGTCCGATATCTTCAAAAATCCGCCGGACGTCCAGCGTCAAAGTGGTCTGAAACAATAGGATCGGAAGGAAAATGTAGAGAATTTTCTCTGAATCGATTGGTGGATCGACGAAGACCAGAGCAAGTTCGTTGAAAGCGTCAGTGCGCGGCGTATAGAGAAGGTAGGTCGCCGCGATCCCGATCAGGGTCCCCACCGTAGCCAGAAGCACGCTTGGAGAAAGCCCGAGCTTTCTTGCCAGTGGTTGCAAAAGGGAAATGGTGACAAGCAGGCCGGCAAAGGCCGCAACAATGATCGGTGTTTCCATATCCACCAATTTGCCAAGCCCTTGCGGTAATGCCAAGGCCACCTTGGGTCAATTGCGAGGCGAATGGGATCATGCTTTGGATTTTGTTACTTTTTCTCGCTTTTGCGCTCTGAGAGCCAGATGCCTCCCAACACCATGACAAGGGCAATCGCGTGATATGCATGAAAAGGCTCGCCCAGGATCAGTATGCCGAGGCCCGCGGCGAAAATCGGCACCAGATTGATAAAGACCCCAGCGCGTGCAGGCCCGATCAGTTCTACGCCGCGCATGAAAAAGATCTGGGCAAGGCTTGATGGGAAGAGGGCAATGTAGAGGACCACGAACCAGCCCTGAAAGGTCGGCCATTGAAGGGTGCCGATGGCATGTTCGTAGAACAGCCCGGGAAGGGACGTGAGAGCTGCCACGACCGACAGAACTGCAAAGAACACCAGGCCAGAGACCTGCGGGCGGTTCCGAAGCGAAAGCGTGTAGCCAGTATAGAACAGGCAGGCGATCAACATGATGCCGTCGCCCGGATTGATCGACAGATGCAGGAGAATGTCCGGGTCTCCTTGTGCGGCGACCATCGCCACGCCGGCAAGCGTGATCAGGATCCCGGCCACTTGCAGGGGACGAACCCGGACTCCGAAGGCAAGCACGGCGCCAATCAGGACAAGAACAGGCATTGCGCCCTGAATGATCCCGAGATTAACAGCAGTCGTGCGATGAGCCGCGACATAGAAGAGCGAGTTGAAGCCGGTAAAACCGAAAAGGGCCATTAGCGACAGACGACCCAGATGAGCCTTTATCAGGGGCCATTCAGCTTTGATTCCTGGAAGGGTCACGCTGACCATGACGACACTGACGATAATCCAGCGCAGAGCCACGACGGCCATGGGAGAGACTTCGTCGACTGCCAGCCGCCCGGCCACCGTGTTGCCGCCCCACATCAAGGTCGTGAGGATAAGAAGCAGGGAGGCATTGCCGAAAATATAGCCTCGAAAGAGCGTGGCAGCGAAGCTCATTGGGTTACCAGAAACGGTGGGCGTGAATGTCGGAGCAGTTGGCAGCGGATAAGCGGCCACCTCACCGGCTTCGCAGAAATAGCGGGCCGTTGCAAGGGCATTTGATAAGGGTTCCGAACTAAGTTGACGGGAGAAAATAGAAATTATCTTTTCCAAAATAGAAAAGGTACTTGCGGCCCGCGCTGGATTGACGCAGCGGGTCGTTGCCGCGAAAAAGAGGGCGTCGATGGACGGGGTCGCGTGCGCGCGAGTTCTGACCGTCTCGCAGACCAAATTCACGATTGAGTGGCTAAAAAGCCAAAACAAGATCGAATGATCGAAAAGACTGAGCGAGCAAGGAGACAGGGATATGACGGCGCGCATTGACGCAGACGGCCTTCAGGTCGCACGGGAGCTATACGATTTCGTCAATGACAAGGCGTTGCCGGGAACAGGAGTCGACCAAGGCTCGTTCTGGTCAGCTCTTTCGGCAATCGTGCATGATCTTGCGCCCAAGAACCTCGCATTGGTTGCCAGGCGCGATGACCTTCAGGGCCAAATCGATGCCTGGCACAAGGCCAATCCGGGCGTGCCGGACATGGCTGCCTATAAGGCTTTCCTGACTGAAATTGGCTACCTGGTACCAGAGGGTGAGGCGTTCTCTGTCGCGACCGACAACGTCGATCCCGAAATTTCCTCTGTTGCGGGCGCCCAGCTCGTCGTTCCGGTCATGAATGCCCGCTATGCGCTCAATGCAGCTAACGCCCGATGGGGCTCGCTTTATGACGCGCTTTACGGCACAGATGCCATGGGCTCCAAGCCCCAGGCCGGTGGCTTCGATGCGGCCCGTGGCGCGGAAGTCATCGCCTATGCACGCAAGGTTCTGGATGAGAGCGCTCCGCTGGCAAGCGGTTCTTGGTCCGATATCACGGGTCTGGCGGTCGAGGGAGCTGCTCTGAAGCTCGCGACGGCTTCGGGAGCCGTCGCTCTGAAGGATGCGGCCCAATTTGTGGGCTATGTCGGGGGGGCAAACGCGCCGTCCAAGGTGCTTCTGTCCAAGAATGGCTTGCATCTTGAAATCGTCATCAAGGCGGATCACCCGATTGGCAAGACAGACAAGGCTCAAATTGCCGACGTTATTCTGGAATCTGCCATGTCCACCATCATGGACTGCGAGGATTCTGTCGCGGCCGTCGATGCTGAGGACAAGGTTGTTGTCTACAGCAATTGGCTTGGCCTGCTGAAAGGGGATCTGGAAGAGACCTTCGAGAAGGGTGGAAAGAGCATCACTCGCCGCATGAACGGTGATCGCGTCTACACGGCCCCGGACGGCGATGAAGTGACCTTGCATGGCCGCTCGCTGCTGTTGGTGCGCAATGTTGGTCACCTGATGACCATCGACGCGGTGCTGGACAAGGACGGCAATGAGGTGCCGGAAGGCATTCTCGATGGAATGATCACCTCTCTGATCGGCCTCCATGACATCGGCCCGAATGGCGGCCACACGAACTCCCGCGCCGGCTCGGTCTATATCGTCAAGCCGAAAATGCACGGTCCGGAAGAAGTCGCCTTTGCTGTCGAACTGTTCGACCGGATTGAGGATGCGCTGGGCATGGCCCGCAACACCCTCAAGATGGGCATCATGGATGAGGAGCGCCGCACGACGGTCAACCTCAAGGAGTGCATCCGCGCTGCCAAGGATCGTGTGTTCTTCATCAACACCGGTTTCCTGGATCGCACTGGCGATGAAATGCACACCTCCATGGAAGCTGGCCCGATGATCCGAAAGGGCGACATGAAGGCGGCCACTTGGATCAGCGCCTACGAGAACAATAATGTCGATGTCGGTCTTGCCTGCGGTTTGCCGGGCCATGCCCAGATTGGCAAGGGCATGTGGGCCATGCCGGATCTGATGGAAGCCATGCTGGAGCAGAAGATTGGCCATCCGATGTCGGGCGCAAACACGGCCTGGGTCCCGTCACCAACTGCCGCGACGCTTCATGCCATGCACTATTACAAGGTCAATGTCGCCGAGCGTCAGGCCGAGCTGAAATCCCGCGAGGCTGCCAAGCTAGAGGACATCCTGTCTGTGCCTGTCGCGACCCGTCCGAACTGGTCTCCAGAAGACATTCAGGCCGAACTCGACAACAACGCGCAAGGCATTCTCGGCTATGTGGTGCGTTGGGTCGAGCAGGGCGTTGGCTGTTCCAAGGTTCCCGACATCAACAACGTCGGCCTGATGGAAGACCGCGCGACCTTGCGCATTTCCTCTCAGCATATCGCCAACTGGCTTCGCCACGGCGTGTGCTCCGAGGATCAGGTCATGGAAACCATGAAGCGCATGGCGAAGCTCGTCGATGAGCAGAACGCTGGTGACCCGCTCTACAAGGCGATGTCAGAGGACTTTGATGGTTCCATCGGTTTCCAGGCTGCTTGCGACCTTGTCTTCAATGGCACCGAACAGCCCAACGGTTACACCGAGCCAGTGCTGCATCGCCGGCGGATCGAGTTCAAGGCGAAGACGGCAGCCTGATCGAATCTTTCCGGTCTGAGCAGATTTTCTGAAACTTTTGCAGCCTTCACGCATCGAGTGTGAAGGCTGTTTTCGTAGCTGCACCTGAAGTCAGCTTTTCAGGCAAACAAACAGAAAAATAACTGTGAGGTGCACAAAGTACGCCTTGTAAAAGTGCACAAAGTGCGCATATTATGCAGGGGTAAGGTCGAGCAAAACGAGAAAAAGAAGTCGAAGGAGACCGAAAATGAATGTGCATACCGCCCGAACACTACTGGTGAACCATCGTCAGGATTACAACCGTGATCGCCTGCCGTGGCTTCCCCAAAAGCTCTATCGCTTCCTTTCAGAAGTGAACAAAACCAAGAACAGCTGACATCAAGTCAGGATAGAGCACCCGAATGCTTGGGTCCCATCGGACGCATTCGTTCAAACTCAAGAACCCGGCCTTGTGCCGGGTTTTTTGTGTTCTGCAGATGTCAGCCGTTCAAGATCGGAAACTGAGCCAAAAGGTTCTTTTCGCCGGAGCTGGAAAACTGAACCACCCGCGATGCTTCCAGGCGCTGTGCCCAGCCAAGCTCAAGCAGCCTCAAATAGATGGCATGGCCGGTAGAGCCCGCCAGATGATACCGCCGTTCGCTCCAGTCAAGGCAGGCGCGGCATTGGGGACGGCGGGATCGCGAGGAGTGAGCCGGATTGATACCGAACGACTGCAGGAAGGCATTGCCGCTCTCCGTCAGGCGTATGCTGCCGTCGTCCGCAGGCGTAACGTAGCTCTGTGAAAGAAGGCAGTCATAGATGCGCACACCCAAATCCCCCGCCAGGTGATCGTAGCAGACCCGCGCTTTTCGAAGCGCAGGGTCGTTGGGGCCGGTACGAACCCGCAGGTGTCCCTTCTTGGCCGCGAGCCCCATGAGGCTTTCAAGCGCCTGGCCAACGTCGTCATCGGACAGCACATAGTAGCGATGACGCCCCTGTTTACGCTGGTCGATCAGCCCGGCACTGGCCAGTTTGCCCAGGTGAGAGCTAGCCGTTTGTGCCGTGATGCCTGCTTCTGCGGCTAGCTCGCTTGCTGTCAGCGCCTTGCCGCTCATGAGAGCGGTCAACATGTTCGCGCGGGCAGGGTCGCCTATGAGTGAGCCGATGAGGGCAATGTCGGGTCCGTCTCTCATACTTCGATCCTAGTCGAAGCATAGCGCGCCTTCAACATGGCAATGAGATGGCATCTTGAGCGCAAAGGAGAATGCCATGATCACCTGCTTCATTCGCTACCACATCGATCCGACAAAACGGGAGGCTTTCGAGACCTATGCCCGCAATTGGGGCGTCGCCATTCCCCGCTGCGGGGCCGAACTCATCGGCTATTATGCGCCGCATGAGGGCTCCAGCACTCTGGCCTACGGCGTTTACAACATCGAGAGCCTTGCCGCCTATGAGGCCTATCGCAAGCGCTTGTCGGAGGATCCGCTTGGCCGGGAGAACTACGAATTTGCGCAGCAGGAGAAATTCCTCTTGAGGGAGGACCGGACATTCCTCAAGCTCGCGTCCACTCTGCAACCGAGCCAATTGGCACAGGAAGAAGGCCAGCAATGATTGCCGTGATTTTCGAAGTCCACCCTCATGAAGAGCACAAGGCGCGCTATCTGGACATTGCTGCAAGCTTGCGTCCGGTTCTGGAGGAAATCGACGGCTTCATTTCGGTGGAGCGGTTTGAAAGCCTGACCACACCGGGAAAGTTGCTGTCGCTTTCGGTCTTTCGCGATGAAAAGGCCCTCGACGAGTGGCGTAATGTCATGGCCCATCGCAAGGCGCAGACCGCGGGCCGCAATGTCCTGTTCAAGGACTATCGGCTGCGCGTCACTGGCGTTATTCGGGACTACGGCATGACCGAGCGGGACGAGGCCCCAAGCGACAGCTGCGCTGTGCTTTAGGGCCTCGTGGCCTTCAGGAGGATCGTTCGACGGGAAGGCGAACCGTTGCTTCAAGTCCGCCGTCCGGGTGGTTCCGAAGCGTGATTTCTCCGCCGTGCCCATGAATGATGGAGCGCGTTATGGACAAGCCCAGGCCGATACCGCCCGTTTCTTCGCTGCGTGATTCCTCGAGGCGAACGAAGGGCTCGAACACATCTGTCAGCCGCGAGCCCGGAATGCCCGGACCGAAGTCCCGGAACCGGATGACCGCTTCACTGTCATCTCGTGCGATGGTGGCCTCGACCCTTTCGCCATAGCGGATGCCGTTTTCGATCAGGTTTCGGAGCGCTCTCTTGAGGGAAAGCGGGCGGCAGGACAAGATGATCTTGTCGCCGTCCGAAACCGAGACCGAGTGGCCGAGATCCTGTTGGTCAGCGGCAATGCTCTCCAAAAGGCTGGTGAGATCTGTGCGGACGGCGTCTTCCTTGTTTGCTTCGTCACGAGCAAACTCGAGCGTCGCTTCCGTCATCTGGCTCATCTCATCGAGCGTTTCGATGATCTTCTCGCGATTTTCCTCGTCATCGATGAACTCGGCACGCAGGCGGAGCGACGTGATCGGGGTCCGGAGATCATGACTGATCGCCGCCAGCATCCTGGTACGATCCGACACGAAGCGAGTGAGCCTGTCCTGCATCTCGTTGAACGCCCGGGTCACCGCCCTGACTTCGCTGGGACCTTCCACGGTCAGTGCCGGAAGATCCTCACCGCGACCGAGCTTTTCAGCAGCGCCAGCCAGGTGCCGCAAAGGCTTTGCTACACGGCGCACTGCCAGGAAAACGATGATAAAAATCGCACCGATTGTCAGGACCATCTGCACGAGAAGTGGATACAAAGTCCGGCGCGGCGGCTTATAGTCGGTCGCCACATTCAGCCAGCCATGGTCAGCGAGTTGAATCGATAGAACAAGATCGACCTGCCGTTTCGCCAGCCGCTTCAGACGTGCAGGAAAATCGCGTTTGACTTGTGCCGGGTCGGCGTTCTGGCGGTTTGGCTGTTTGCCGTGGCCAATCGCAAGCAGTTCCAGGTGCACCTCGCGGTCCGGCGTCAGCCGGCTGCCAAGATACGTCTCGAGACGCCGTTCGGTCTGGGTGTCGGCATCTTCCTTGACGACTGGATCTTCACTTGTCCAGAAAGCGGTGAACCGGCTGCTCGAAGCTTTCAGGATGCTTGTATGATAGGTGGCCGGTGTGCTTTCCAGAAGCTGGACCATCGAAATCGAGCGCATCAGGATATTGTCGCGCGCGACCTCGAGGAGCGCGAGCCTGCGCTCGTCATGAAAGAGCCAGGTGCTGATGACCTGTGCGGCGATAACCGCGAGCAGCAAGAGACCCACAAGCTGAGTTCCGAGGCTCGTCGCCCTCAGTCGATCGGCGATCCTTCTGATCATCCGTGAACTCCGTCCACATCAGATGTGAACATGTAGCCGCCGCCCCAAACCGTCTTGATAAGGGTGGGGTTCTTGGGATCGCTCTCGATCTTCCGGCGAAGCCTGGAAACCTGATTGTCGATCGACCGGTCAAATACATTTGGTGTGCGCCCGGTGGTCAGGTCGAGCAATTGATCGCGGTTCAGCACCATCTTCGGCCGCTTCAGGAATGCGCAAAGCAGCTGGAACTCGCCGCTGGAGAGCGAAACGCCGACACCATCCGGGTCGGTCAGCTCCCGCTTGGGGACATTCAATGTCCAGCCTTCAAAGGCGAGCTTTTCTTCTTCGAGCGGGTCGCGCTCCTTCGGCACCGCACTGGTTCGACGCAGAACCGCCCTGATCCGCGCAAGGAGTTCTCGGGGGTTGAATGGCTTGGTGACATAGTCATCAGCGCCGATCTCGAGACCGATCACCCGATCTGTGTCTTCGGCCATTGCTGTCAAGAGAATGACGGGTAGGGAGCTGCCTTCGACAAGATGGCGGCATAACGACAGACCGTCTTCGCCCGGCATCATGATGTCGAGGACGACCAGATCAATGGAAGCCGCCTTGAGTGCCTTGCGGGCATGGGCGGCGCTTTCCGCGGTAGTCGCGCGCATGCCGTTCTTGACGAGATAGCGCGCGAGGGTCTCGCGAATGTCACGGTGATCGTCTACGACCAGAATGTGGGGGCTGGGTTCGCTCAAGTCGGTCTCCGGAAGTCTGCCCTGGTCCTCATGATCCGATGTCGGAATTTGTTTGCCAACGTCAGAAAAGCTCTTGTCATATAGCTAAAGTGAATTCTGCGGTCGGACAGCGCAATCTTGTAACAAGATGTAACGCGCCCGCCAACCGGCACACACCGCGACACTTGACGCGGTTTTGGCCCGTATTTTTGCGACAAGTCGTTCCTATGTTCTGTTCATCAACGCAGCAACCAAGGAGCTGACAGATCATGAAACCCATGAAGAAAATCGCAATCGCTGCCCTGACCGCTGGCGTCGCCAGCGTTGCAATCACCGCAGTTCAGGCAGAAAGCCCGGTACCGGTGAAGGGGCAGTATGCCATGAACGGTGGCATGGGCGGTGACGAAATGGGGCGTGGCATGGGGTCCGGACGCAAAGGCGGCCGCCACCAGGGCCGGAAGTTCATGGAACGCTTTGACGTCAACAAGGACGGCGTCGTGAACCAGGCCGAAGTCGATGAAGTCGTCGCCAAACGGTTCGCAGAAGGCGATACCGATGCAAGCGGCGCGATCGACCTGGCTGAATTCAAGGTTGGCTTTGAAGAGAAGACTTCCCGCCCGCGCGTTCGTGCTTTCCAGCGTCTCGACAAGGATGGAGACGGAACGGTCACGACGGAAGAGTTCAACGACCTGACCGATCGTATGTTCTCGCGACTGGATCGCGATGGCAACGGCGAGCTGGAGCGTATGGCCGGGCCGCGTGGCGGCAAGCCTGAACAGGGCAAGCGCATGGGCCAGAAAGACGGCGAGCGTGGTCCTGACCAAAAAGCTGGTAAGGGCAAAGGCCCGGATAGCGAGGAAAAAGGCAAGGGCCGCGAGGCACGTGGACCGCGTCACGAGATGGAAAAGCGCGATCATGAAGGTCGCCACGGTTCCAAGGGTGGCAAAGGCGGAATGCGTGGCCGCCTGATGGAGAACATCTTCACCATGCTCGACACCGACAAGGACGGCAAGGTCACCCGCGCCGAGTTTGAAGAGGTCCGCGGCAAGCTCTTTGCTTCCGCTGATACCGATGGCTCCGGCGGTTTCGAACTGACCGACTTTAGCACGATCTGGATGACCATGAACGAAGATCGCGTCGTTCGGATGTTCCAGAAGCTTGATGTCGATGGCGATCTGTCCATCACGGCAGAAGAACATGCCGAGCGTAGCGCCAATCTGGTCGAGCGTATGGACCGCAATGGAGATGGCGTCGTGACCAAGGCGGACTTCAAGCGTGGCAAGAAGGCTCGTCATGGCAAAGGCCATCACGACCATGAAGGCCGCAAGCAGCGCGGCTGACACCCAACCGCTTGCTGAAGCAAGATGAAAGCAGGTCCACCTGATGCCCCCGCAGGTTCCAGCTTTCATCATGAGAGGGGTCGCGTTTTCGCGACCCCTTTTTCTTTTGGCCACTCTACCAGCACCGTTTCAGACGTTCCGTTGTCTTCCGGCTTTCGACCAGAAAGGATCCACTCAAAAAAATGCGCGCGATGCAAATTTCCCCTTGATCATGAGAGGATTTCATCGCATCTACGTCTTGCCCAAATTCGCACGTGCCCGAGGCCGTTCATGGGGTCCCTGAAAAGGAGGCCTCTTAAGGGGTAGCTGCCAAAAAACACCGCCAAGGGGCGGGGCAGCAAATCCGGACGGCTTAAAGCAACGACGTAAGAGGGCCTTTTGGTCTCGGCTGGGGTCTCCAACCTCCGGCGTCACTGATGAGGCACTTGTTACATCCTTGCCCGACGTGCGGTTCGTTCTTCCGATCCAATCAACGGCATTCCCGACGCGGGAAAGCTTTGTTGTCTGTCAAGACAGCATCGCCCAACCGTCGCTGCAAGTCGTATTCTGCGCTCCGGTTCCATCCCGGGGTCGTTGCTCTGCACTTTCAGCACCCTGCGACGTGAACCTGAGGCCCATCTGCAACGGAATGGTGTGGCCTTTATGAATTGGAAGGGGAAGACCCCGATGAGCGAACGCATTCTGGACTTTTTGCGACGACGTGATGCTGAGGGTCCATGTGTTGTTGTCGATCTCGACATCGTGCGCGACAATTACGAGACCTTTGCCAAGGCCCTGCCGGACACCTCGGTCTATTATGCGGTGAAGGCAAATCCCGATCCTGCGATCCTGAACCTGCTGGAAAACCTCGGTTCCTCGTTCGACTGTGCATCTGTTGGTGAAATCGAGATGGTTTTGGCCACCGGCGCCGATGCTGCCCGCATTTCTTACGGAAACACCATCAAGAAGGAGCGTGACATTGCGCGTGCCTATCAGCTTGGCGTCCGCCTCTTCGCGGTCGATTGCGTCGAAGAAGTCGAAAAAATCGCTCGTGTTGCAGCAGGTAGCAAAGTCTTTTGCCGCGTCCTCTGCGACGGTGTCGGAGCAGAATGGCCGCTTTCGCGCAAGTTCGGATGCGACCCTGCCATGGCACCCGATGTGCTCGAACACGCCCATCAAAACGGCCTCATCGCACACGGAGTTTCCTTCCATGTCGGCTCCCAGCAAGCCAACCTCGGCGCGTGGGATCTCGCTCTCGCCATGGCAGCGGGCGTTTTCCAGGAAATGGCGCTCCGTGGCATCGAGCTGAAAATGGTCAACATGGGTGGGGGCTTCCCGACCCGCTATCTCAAGGACGTGCCCGGAGTGCCGAGCTATGGCGAAGCCATTTTCAGCTCTCTGACCAAGTACTTCGGCAACCGTTTGCCGTCGACGATCATTGAGCCGGGGCGCGGCATGGTCGGGAACGCTGGTTTGATCGAGGCGGAAGTCGTGCTGATCTCGAAGAAGTCGGCCGAGGACGAGGTCCGCTGGGTCTATCTCGATATCGGCAAATTCCACGGTCTTGCCGAGACCATGGACGAGGCGATCCGCTACCCGATCCGCACACCGCGTGATGGCGACGTTACAGCGCCGTGCGTTTTGGCTGGTCCGACCTGCGACAGCGTTGATGTCATGTACGAAAAGACGCCCTACGAGCTTCCGGTCTCGCTTTCTATCGGCGACAAGGTGCTGATCGAGGCCTGCGGGGCGTATACGACCACCTATTCGAGTGTTGGCTTCAACGGCTTCGCGCCTTTGGCATCCTACGTCATATAGAAAGCTCCAGGATATTGACATTGTTGATGAGGCGCCGACACATGTCGGCGTACGTGATGGTTTGCGCGGCCTGAGTTTCGGCCCGGATCGTTTCGCCGAGACATCCTAGCGTCTTCGCCTGCAGCGTGCCTATTACGCTGGATGCTTTCGAGTCCGCCGTCTGACGTCAAGACATACGCCAGACTGACGGTCAGAAGGCCCGTTGATCACGGCTTCAGCCGAATGACATCCACAAGCGCGTCCTTGCCTTTGACCTTGTGAGCGCCCAGGGGCTCAAAGGGGATCGTGGAGGGAAGGCGCGCCCCGATATCGCCGGAGGCCAGGATGATCACCTCGGCGTCTGGATCCACATCCCGCCCCAGGGATTCCAGGCGAGACGCCACATTCACAGTGTCGCCGATCACCGTGTAGTTGACCCGGCCGACGGCGCCGATATCGCCGACAACCAGCGGCCCCCTGTGAAGCCCGATGCGGATGCGGACGGGTGGAAGACCGTTTTCATTGCGCTTTTTATTGTCAGTGACAATCGCTCTTGCAATACCTATCGCCGCCTCAGCTGCGGGAATGTCGGGCGCATCCATCTGCTGCGGAGCACCCCAGAAAGCCATGACGCTATCACCGATATACTTGTCGATCGTGCCCTGTTGGGCGTCTATTTCGGCCCCGATCAGCGACAGGTGCTGGTTGACAAAAGTTGCGATCTCGCTGGTGGTCATGGTCTCCGACAAGGTCGTGAAACCGACGATATCGGTAAAGAGAACCGCCAGCTCCCGCTCCTCAGGCGGCGCGTCTGCTCGGCCTTCCCGGATCAGCTGATTGACGAGGGATTTCGGCACATAGCGGATGAAGGCGGACAATCCCCCAAGCATGGCGTTGAAGCCGTTTGCGAGATCTTCAAGTTCGCGCACCGCGCTTCCCGGCAGTGGTTGGACTGCATCGAAATCAAGTCGCGCGACCAAACGGGCACCATCTGCTGCGCGCTTGATCGGACGCGCGATGTAATGGGCGAGAAAACCTGTCGCGACAAGTGAAAGGCCCAGGAGCACGAGCCCAATGAGGATTGAGCGTGTGAGCAGGTGAAGCGGCTGTTCAAGGACGCTGGCGGAAAAATGCGCGCCGATCTTGATGGGCAGCGTTCCGAATTTCTCGCCACTGTCCTCATAAACGACAAACCGGCGGGCACCGTCGGCGTCAAATCCGGCCAGAAGGTCGATCTCGCCGGTAAATTGATAGTCTTCAGCGGATTGCGCCTCGTGATCCTCATGGCTCGCCAGGAAGGTGTCGGGCATGGACTTCATGTCGATCAGAGGAGCGTTTGGCGAGAGCTGGTCTTCAACCTCATCCAGCCGAGGATGCGCCAGGAGCTTGCCTGCGCCGTAAGTCAAAAAGACGGTGAGATCATCCGTCGAGACCTTCTTGGTGATGATGGAGAGGCGTTCAAGTGAAACGCCCACGAATACGGCCCCCAGAAACGTGTCTTCATCTCGAATGGGGGTGACATAGGCGACGTAGCTGTGGCTGCGCCCGGGAATGAACTGAACGGGTGTCCAGAAGCCCTCGGTCGCGTCTCTTGCTTTCTCCATCTGGGGGGCAAGGTTCGGCAGTTTGGCGACAGGAGCCCTGAACGGAACGATCACGCCATCACCGGCTCCCCTGTCAACCTGAACCGCGTAGCCGTCATTCGAGGCGACAATCAGAAGCGACGCTTGTGGTGTTCCGGCAAGAGCGCCGTAGGTGAAGGTGGAAAGCTCCTCTACGTCATCGATGAGAACCGAACCGGCGATAACGGCCTTGGCCGTAAATGCGCCCTGTGCCTCGATTGCATCAAGCTGTGAGGCGAAGTCGTTCTGAAGCGCGTCCATTCCGATGTCGACGAGGGTGCCGCCAAGCGAGCGAACGATCTTTTCCGACGTAATGACCTGGACCGCGAGCACAAGGGCTGCGGTCACAAGCACAAAGGTGCCGATGACGATTGTCAACGTCGGTGTGAGTTTGATGCGTCTGCGTAGCTTCACGTCGCCGAATCCGTCCGGTGTTTGAGCCGGAGCGAGTATCGGCCGAAGGACACTTGAAGGTAAAGGCGTCTGATGCCTGGGGCCCAAGGATCGAAGGCGGGCCGTTCAAGACCCGCCTTTCAAAGCGTCAGTTCGATTTCTGCGACGCCTCGAACTTGTCGCCATAGTCGACGGCAACCTCATAGTCAGGATCTTCGAGAACCGAAACTTCGACTAAGTTGCCGGCTTTTTCGAGCAGCTTTTGGCAATCGCGCGAAAGGTGACGAAGGTGAAGGCGCTTGCCGGCTGCCACATACTTGGAGGCAAGCGCGTCAATGGTCTCGAGACCGGAGTGATCGACAACACGGCTGTCCATGAAATCGACAACAACGTCGTCGGGATCATTGTTAATGTCGAAGAGGTCCTGAAAGCCTGTCACGGAGCCAAAGAAGAGCGGACCTGACAGCCGGTATACCTTCCAGCCTTCCTTGGAAACCCCCGTGCGGGCATCGATGCGACTGGCAGCGTTCCAGGCATAGGCAAGAGCAGAAATGATCACACCTACGACAACGGCCATGGCCAGATCCGCATAGACGGTCACACAGGTTACGATCACAATCACCAAGGCGTCGGTCATTGGGATCTTGTGCATGATCTTCAAACTGGTCCAGGCGAAGGTGCCGATCACGACCATGAACATCACGCCAACCAGTGCCGCGACCGGGATCTGCTCGATCAGCGGGGCGGCAAAGAGGACAAACGACAGGAGGAAGAGCGCCGCGGCGATGCCCGAGATGCGGGTCCGTGCACCGGATTTCACATTGATCATCGACTGGCCAATCATGGCACAGCCGCCCATGCCGCCAAAGAACCCGGTCACCACGTTGGAAGCGCCCTGCGCCACACACTCACGAGATGCGCCACCTTTGGTGTTGGTCATATCCGCCACCAGGTTCAGCGTCAGAAGGGACTCGATCAGGCCAATGGCGGCCAGGACCACCGAGTAGGGCAGGATGATTTCAAGCGTTTCCCAGCTGAGTGGCACCATGGGAATGTGGAATTCCGGCAAGCCTCCGGCGATCGAGGCGAGATCACCCACCGAACGCG
Source organism: Labrenzia sp. CE80 (assembly GCF_009650605.1). Taxonomy (NCBI): domain Bacteria; kingdom Pseudomonadati; phylum Pseudomonadota; class Alphaproteobacteria; order Hyphomicrobiales; family Stappiaceae; genus Labrenzia; species Labrenzia sp. CE80. The sequence goes on along the minus strand of NZ_WAJT01000001.1, from coordinate 2,268,378 downwards.
TGTCGAGTCCAAAGCCGAGTACGAGAGCGGATACCACGAGAATTCCGGCAAGCGGAGCCGGGAACGCGCCTGTGAGGCGGGGCAGGAACCAGATAACGGCCATCGTCAGCGCAACAAGGCCGAGCATCAGATAGAGATCAGAACCAGTCATCCAGTGGAAACCACCCGCGCCATCGTCGACTTTGAACTGTCCGAGCTGCGCAAGGAAGATGACGATTGCGAGACCGTTGACGAAGCCAAGCATCACAGGGTGAGGCACCATGCGGATGAACTTGCCCCACTTCAAAAGACCGACGGCTATCTGGATTATCCCCATGAGCACAACGGTTGCGAAGAGATATTCAACGCCATGTTGGGCAACGAGAGCCACCATGACCACCGCGAGCGCGCCGGTCGCGCCGGAGATCATGCCCGGACGTCCGCCAAAACAGGCGGTGATCAGGCCGACGAAGAAGGCGGCGTAGAGGCCAACCAGCGGATTGACGCCCGCAACGAAGGCAAAGGCAACAGCCTCAGGAACCAATGCGAGCGCAACTGTCAGGCCCGCAAGAAGTTCGATCTTGATTCTATTCGGGGTCAGCTTGGTCGATGTGACGGGGGCAGGTGCCTCGGCGCGTGCGGACAAGGACAACTCCAATCTGGTTTTAGCGGCCGTTAGTTGGTCGCGATCAATTTGTTCGGCAGAGTTTGGAAATGGCAGCGATCTGGCCTCGCTGCCAGATCTTGATCCAAATCAATTTGACCGACTTTTAGCCAATGTTTCGCATCGCAGCAAGGGAAGCAACTCTACATGATTTATTAAGGATTGGTGACAGTTCGGTTACATTGTGCTTTCGTGACATCGTTAAAGTTGTCAGGAAGGGGCAAATTATGAGTGTGAAATTTGTTGTCGGCTACGATGGCAGCCAAGCATCCGAGGGTGCGATACGCTTTGCCATAGCCCAGGCCAAGAGCTGCAATGCAGTTCTGGTTGTGGCGCATGTACTTGAATGGTCTCCCTATTCCTTTTTGACTCCCACTGAGATTGAAGAGCGACACAAACGGCGTAACGAGGAACTCAAGCGTGCCGAACAGGCATTGATTGGACCCTTGATTGCAAAGATCAAATCTGAACATGCCGAAGTTGAGAGCGTGATCCGCTACGGCAACATCGTCGATACGCTGATGTCTATTTCAACGGATTGCGGTGCAGACCAGATCTTCATCGGACGCACAGGCCACAGCAGCCTGTCGACCCGCGTGTTTGGCTCGGTTGCCGGCAGTCTTGCCCAGCACGCCGACGTGCCTGTGACCATCGTTCCATAAGAAAAATCCAGAGGGTGTCATGCAAACAATCAGAAAAGCCGCGCTCGGAGCTGCGGCCCTTGTGCTTTCAGCAGGTCCAACGGTCGCTCAATCCATTGATGAGCAGGTCAATGCCTTGTTTTCTTCCTCGACGGGCTGGTTTGTCAGCCTGATATTTAGTCCCTTTCCAGGCACCAGTTTTCCCTGGATCGTTGCCTGGCTCGTCGTCGCCGCAACTATCTTTACCGTCTATTTCGGCGTTATTCAGTTCCGCGCCTTCGGTCACGCGATTTCGCTCGTCAAAGGCGATTACTCAGATCCAAATGATGCAGGGGAGGTCAGTCACTTCCAGGCACTGGCCACAGCCCTTTCGGGAACCGTCGGGCTGGGGAACATCGCCGGTGTGGCCGTCGCCGTCGGCATCGGCGGTCCGGGTGCAACGTTTTGGATGATTCTCGCGGGCTTGATGGGCATGGCCTCCAAGTTCACGGAGTGTACGCTTGGCGTGAAGTATCGCAATGAATATGCCGACGGTACAGTCTCGGGTGGCCCGATGTACTACATCACCAAGGGCTTTGCCGAGCGCGGCGTTCCGGGTGGAAAAATCTTAGCGGTGCTTTTTGCGGTCTTCTGTATCCTTGGTTCACTCGGTGGCGGCAACATGTTCCAGGCCAACCAGGCTCACCAACAGATCGCCGGCATCGTTGGTGATTATCCGGGTTGGATCACTGGCATCATTTTCGCCGGTGTCGTCTTTGCCGTGATCATCGGCGGCCTGCAGTCGATCGCGAGCGTGACCGAAAAGGTCGTGCCGTTCATGGGCATTCTCTATGTGCTGGCCGCGTTGGTCATCATCCTGATGAATCTGGACAAGGTCGGCTGGGCATTTGGCCAGATCTTCGAAGGCGCCTTTACCGGTCTGGGTATCGCGGGTGGTTTCGTCGGGGCATTGATCCAAGGCTTCAAGCGCGCAGCCTTCTCCAATGAAGCAGGCGTTGGTTCTGCGGCCATCGCGCACTCCGCGGTTCGTACAAAGGAACCCATCACCGAGGGCGTTGTTTCCCTGCTTGAACCCTTCATCGACACGGTTGTCATCTGTACCATGACCGCGTTGGTGATCATCATCACGCAGCAGCTGGTGATCGATCCGGCGACCGGAAACTATATGGTCGAGAACGGCAGCATCGTAACCGCTTCCGGCGCATCAGGGGTTGGTCTGACCTCGGCTGCTTTCGGCAGTGCCTTCAGCTGGTTCCCATATGTGCTGGCCGTGGCGGTGATCCTGTTTGCTTTCTCGACCATGATCTCCTGGTCCTACTACGGATTGAAAGCCTGGACCTACCTGTTCGGCGAAGGTAAATCCAAGGAGATCGCCTTCAAGGTCATCTTCTGCATCTTCGTTGTGATCGGTGCCGCGGCCAATCTCGGGCCGGTCATTGATTTCTCCGATGCGGCCATCTTCGCCATGGCGGTCGTCAACATCATTGGTCTTTATGTCCTGATGCCGGTGGTGAAGCGGGAGATGATCAGCTACATGGAACGCTTGAAATCAGGTGAAATCCGCAAGTTCAAGAGCCACTGAGCCCTAGAACACAGCCGGATAAACAAGAAGGCCCGGGGCAAATCGCTCCGGGCTTTTTGCATGCAGGATCAGGTTTTCTTTTAGGGCGCCCGCCGATAAGGGCACCCGCCGATCGAGTTAGGCAAGAGCTTGTCGCAAGCCTGCCCTAAGAGCACGTCGCCGTGCGGGCTGTATGTGAGCGCAAACGCAGCATTCATCCTCTAGCGGAGGCAATTTGCGGAGAGGGAGAAGCCGGTCGATTGGCTGGGGCGCTTTTGCTCCCAAAAGGCCCGGATTCACATGGTTTTAAGACACGAAAGAAAACCCACTCGACGTGGTTCATCTTCAAGGCTACAACGCGAAATTCGACACTAGAAATCGCGTGAAAATCGCGATCGGCCGGGAGGTCCCAAGATGAAATCCACCAATCCCGTTTTCACCGGGCTGGAAACCACGATTTTCGAAACCATGTCGCGGCTGGCCATGGCGCATGAAGCCGTGAATCTGGGGCAGGGATTTCCGGATGTGGACGGTCCCTTGGACATTCGCGAGACCGCAGCAAGGGCACTGGTTGACGGGCCGAACCAATATCCCCCGATGCTGGGCCTGCCGGAACTGCGCCAGGCGGTTGCCGCCGCCAACAAGCGGTTCTACGGCCTGGATATAGATTGGCAGAGCCAGGTTGTCGTGACCTCCGGTGCGACCGAAGCGCTGAATGATTGCATACTTGCGCTTGTTGAACCGGGCGACGAGGTGATCCTGATCGAGCCGCTCTACGATTGCTATCTGCCGCTGGTCAAGCGTGCGGGCGGCATCCCGGTACGCCTGCGGGTGACACCGCCGAGTTGGTCTCTTGATCTTGCCGCGCTGGAAGCCGCCTTCACGGAAAAAACCAAGGCGATCTTGATCAACAATCCGATGAACCCGGCTGCCAAGGTGTTCTCTGAAGAAGAGCTCAAGGCCATCGCGGCGCTCTGTGTTCGCCATGATGTCTATGCGATCTGCGACGAGGTTTATGAGCACCTGGTCTTTAACGGCACGCGCCATCATCCTCTCATGAAATTTGACGGTATGGCCGAGCGCACCTTGCGCATTGGCTCTGCGGGCAAGACCTTCTCGCTGACCGGTTGGAAGGTCGGCTACATCACGGGCGCGGCACAGCTCATCGACCCGATTGCCAAGGCCCATCAATATGTCACCTTCACCACGCCGCCTAACCTGCAGAAGGCCGTCGCTGCCGGGCTGACAAAGGATGAGGCCTACTATGAGGGCCTTGCTTCGGACCTTGCCGCCAAACGTGATCGCATGGCCGAGGCGCTTGAAAAACTTGGCTTCGGCGTTTTGCCCTGCGCGGCAACCTACTTCCTGACCTGCGACATCACGGGTCTTGGTATAGGCGGCACGGACGTTGAGGCCTGTCAGCGTATGGTCAAGGAAGCCGGTGTTGCAGCTGTACCAGTGTCCGCCTTCTACGGCGGCGATGCGCCTACCAACTTCATCCGTTTCTGTTTCTGCAAACAGGATCATGTCATTGATGAGGCCATGAGCCGGTTGGAAAACTGGATGACGGCTGATCTTCAGGAGGTGGCGGCCCACTAAGCCGCTTCAGCCATTCAAATTTCGACCAAGGAGCGTCGTTCATGACCAACCCAGTCACCGTTGAAGTCTCCCGCGGCAAGTTGGTGGAGAGCCGTCACCGCGGGTCTCTGGCGGTTGTCGACGACAGTGGCAAGCTTGTCTGCGCGATTGGCGATGCGGAGGCCCGGGTTTTTCCGCGCTCCGCCATCAAGGTGCTTCAAGCCTTGCCCCTGGTCGAGAGCGGAGCCGCAGACGCACTGGATTTCGATGACGCGGAACTGGCGCTTTGCTGTGCGTCTCACAACGGCGAAGGAGTTCACGTCAAATCCGCCCGTGTCATGCTGATCAAGGCTGGCCTGAGCGAGGATGATCTGGAGTGCGGCTCTCAGTGGCCGAAGCGGCTCGAGGACATCGCCGATCTGGTCCGAGCGGATGAGGAGCCGGGTGCGCTCTATAACAATTGTTCGGGCAAACATGCCGGTTTTCTTGGTCTTGCCAAGGCTCTGGGGGCTCCTACCAAGGGCTATGTGCTGCCGGATCATCCAGTGCAGCAGGAAATCAAAGCCACGATCCAAGAATTTACCGGCGAGGAATTGACGGTCGATGTCTGCGGTACAGACGGTTGCTCGATCCCGACCTATGCCAGTCCGCTCAAGGGTATCGCGCGAGCCTTTGCCGTCTTCGGCACAGGAAAGGATCTGGAGCCGAACCGGGCGCAGGCCTGCGAGCGCCTGTATGAGGCCTGTGTCAATGAGCCCTTCATGGTGGCGGGGACGGAGCGTTTCTGCACCGACATCATGGCGGCCTTCAAGGGGCGCGTTTTCGTCAAGTTCGGCGCTGAAGGTGTTTTCTGCGCATCGATCCCCGAGAAGGGCCTCGGCGTTGCGCTGAAGTGCGACGATGGTGGCACGCGCGGGGCGGAGGTCATGATGGGCGCTGTTCTTGAAGTTCTGCTCGACAAGAGCGAAGAGGAAGCCAAGGCATTGGATGCCTATGTCAATCCGCCGATCCGCACCCGTGCCGGTTTCGAGGCTGGCGAAGTGCGGCCGGCCGAAACCTTCCTCTCCGCCCTCAAGGACGCGCTCGCCTGAGCCCAGTTCGAAAACTCAAGGTTTCGCCCAATGCCGCATCGCGAAGGTCTCTCCTGGCGTTTCACTCACGCAATCACGCGCGTTCCTGCCGACAGCGTGGCTGATGGCCTCAGAGCTGTTGATGCAGGCAACCCCAGCGGCGAGACCTTTCGCGCTGAGCATGCCGCCTACGTCAAAGCGCTGAAAGCCGCCGGACTGACCGTCGATGTACTGCCGCAACTGGAAGGGTTTCCCGACAGCTGCTTTGTAGAAGATCCCGCATTTTGTCTGCCTGAAGGTGCCATCCTCCTGCGTCCCGGCGCTGCAAGTCGAAAGGGCGAGGCGGCTGAAATTCGAACTGCACTTGAGGCGTGTTTCGACAAGGTCGTCGAGATCCCTGGAGACGGGCACGTGGACGGTGGCGACGTCCTGACGCTGGATGATGAGATTCTGATTGGCCTGTCCGCCCGCTCAGACAGACCCGGCGCGGAGGCCTTCGCTGCGCTTCTGGCGGAATGGGGCTACAACGCCCGCGTCGCGGAAACGCCTGAGGGGGTGCTGCATTTCAAGACCGCCTGTTCGACCCTGGGCGAGGGTGTCATCCTCGCGACCAAGGTCATGATCGACAGCGGATTTTTCGGTGATCGGAAGACCGTTCAGGTGCCGGAAGATGAAGAGTATGCGGCAAACGTTATCCGGGTGAACGATGTTGTGCTGGTGCCCGAGGGCTATCCGAAGACGCGAGATGCCGTTGAGGCTGCCGGCTTCAAGGTCGTCGTACTGCCGACCCACGAAGCCCGCAAGGTCGACGGCGGCCTGTCCTGCCTGTCCCTGCGTTTCAGCCTTGGCTGATTGCCAGACCTAGGCCGCGACCTGGTTGCCCATCACAGACAGATGTGACCAGTCCTGGGTGTTGTTGAGTTCACGGGTGGCCTTGTCGAGCCAGCGGTAGCCGACGATTGCATCCTTGTCGGACCCCTGAACCACGTTGTTGCTGATCACGGCTGATCCGGCTCCGTCCACCACGGTGACAGCGATACCGGTGCCGCAGGACCGCAGGACATTCTGCGAGGCCACGATGTTGCGCATGTATGGGCCCCAGCCGAGCAAAAGGCCAAAACGCGGAGCACCTTCGATCACATTGCCGGTGATCGTGGTGTCTGCCTCTGCTGCGATGCCAATGCCGAAGCCTGCAACTTCTGGCGGATAAGGCCCCGTGGCGGAGAGATTGCGGATCAGGTTCCCTGAACAGACAGCCAGCCGGCCACCATCCATGAAGTTGGCGATGGAAATGCCGGTCGTGCCACCGTCGATCAGATTGTTGGAAATCAGGGCGCCCTGAAAGGCAAATTCCGAGTAGATCGCGACTTCGCCGGAGCGCAGGCAGGAGTTGCCGATGATCTGAACGTTTGAGCCCGTGTTGGATCGGATCGCGGAGAAAGCGCAGTCAGCGATACGATTGCCGGAGACGACCACGCCATCTGCGCGGAAAACATTGATGCCGTTGCCCCACTGGCCTGTCCCACCGTGTTTCGCGCCGATGCGCTCAATCCGGTTGCCGGAGACCAGGGTGCCATCTTCACCCTGTTTCCAGCGGTGCACCCAGATGCCGCCATTGGCGCAGTCGGCAATGACATTGTCCGTGATCTGAAGGCCGGTGGCTTCGTTCGAGCGGATGGCCGCTTCTGCGGCGCCTGTGACGGTGCAACCCGAAATCCGGCCCGAACACCTGTCGGCCACAACACCGCTCTGAGCTGATCCGACAATGGAGCTGTCCGTCAAAGACAGTTCGCGAACGCCAACGAAATGCAGGAGGCCTTCTGTGTGACCGCCAATGCTACGGTTAGCTCCGTCAAATGTGAGGCCAGACAGCGAGACATTGGAAACACCTTCTGCTGTGGCAAGCAGTCCGCCTCCGCCTTGGTAGATCAGGCGGGTGCGCCCTGGAACACCAACAATGAGCGTGCCTGAGGGAAAACGCAGATTGGCAACCGGATAGTTGCCGGCCGGCAGAAACAGCGCGCGGCCTTTCTCGACCGCCCGGTTGATCGCATTTTGGAAGAGTGCCGTCTGATCGTCCGAGGCATTTGGAACCAGCCCCAGCTCGCTGGCGTCCATGGAACCGCGCAGGTCTGCGATCTGTATGGCTGCGCTCGACGCCGTCCCGGATAGGCACAAGGCGGTGCTACCCAATGTGCCAGCAAGAAACGTGCGGCGGCTCAAGTCGACAGGCGAGGGGACTTGTGTCCCGGATCTGGAAAAAAATCGGCTCATGCGGAGAGCATTGCAACGCCTGTGCCGGATGGAGTTGCAGTTGGATCCGATACTAGTGAACCTTTCCGTTCTCCCTGAGGAAGTCCAGCAATGCTTTCACTCGGGCGGGGACCGGTCCGCCCTGGCCGACATAGACCGCATGGAACTCCTCCCGGTCTCCGGGGTTGAGATGCTCGAGAACCGGAACGAGACGCTTGTGCGCAATATCACTCTGGACCGTAAAGGCGGTCAGGCGCGCCAGTCCTGCACCTGCAAGCGCCAATTGGCGGATGGCCTCACCGTCGCTGGCCTGGATATGATCTTTGACCGGCATGGGGAAGACGTCCCTTTCTCCCCTCAAGGGCCAGCCTTCGATGGTCCGTATATAGGTTGGGCCAATGATCCGATGGCGGTGAAGGTCGTCTGCCGACTGGGGTGTTCCATTCTTTGCGAGATATTCGGGCGAAGCCACGATAACGCGGGCCGTTTCACCAAGTTTGCGCGCCGTCAATCTGCTGTCAGTCATCTGGCCAGCTCTGATCGCAACGTCGGTTCGTTCCGCCAGCAGGTCGACCACCACGTCGGTCTGAATGATGTCGAGGGTAATGTCCGGATAACGTTCAGCGAAACTGCCGATAATCGGGATGAGAACATGTGTTGCATAGGACGCGCTTGTGCTTATGCGAATGCGTCCAGCCGGGTGCTCTCCTGCATTCGCCTGACGCTCTGCGTCATCGAGATCAGACAGGATACGGCTTGATCGCTCGTAGAAGGAGCAGCCTTCGGCAGTTAGTTGCAGGCGTCTTGTCGAGCGGGTGAGAAGCCGTGCCTCTAGCCGCTTCTCCAGTCGTGAAATCAGTTTGCTTACGGCCGATGGTGTCATGTTGCAGGTGATCGCCGCTGCCGAGAAGGTGCCGCCTTCGACCACCTTGATGAAGACGCTCATTTCCCAAAAGCGATTGATGTCGTAGCGAGCCATTAGTGAATTCAATTCATGAATGATATGAGATTGCGCTATCTATATCATTGATTTTCCCAAACCTAAATTGAGTTCCGAAAGAAGCGAGCCTTATTCCGGCCGCGTCTTGTCAAAACTACCTTCGGAAAGGAACTCGCATGGAATACCGTTCACTCGGTTCGTCTGGTCTCAAGGTCCCTGCACTCAGTTTCGGTACTGGCACCTTCGCAGGTTCTGGGCCTCTCTTTGGCGCATGGGGCAGGACGGATGTCGCTGAAGCCCGGAGGTTGGTGGATATCTGTTTGGAATCTGGCGTCAATCTCTTCGACAGCGCCGATGTTTACTCCGAGGGGGCGTCCGAGGAGGTCCTGGGTGCGGCAATCAAAGGCCGCCGAGGCGAGATTTTGATTTCCACAAAGGCGGGCTTGCCGACCGGTGAAGGTGCAAATGACCGGGGGACGTCGCGATCGAGGTTGATCCAGGTTGTAGACGACGCTCTGCGCCGTCTTGGAACCGACTACATCGACATCTTCCAGCTGCATGCCTTTGACGCGAGTACGCCGATCGAGGAGGTTCTCGGAACCCTGGACACCTTGGTAACAGCAGGCAAGCTCCGCTACGTCGGCGTTTCGAATTTTTCCGGGTGGCAGATCATGAAGTCGCTGGCCATCGCTGACAGACATAACCTGCCTCGCTACGTTGCAAACCAGGTTTATTATTCCCTGATCGGACGTGATTATGAATGGGATCTCATGCCGCTTGGAGCGGATCAGGGACTGGGCGCACTTGTCTGGAGCCCACTCGGATGGGGGCGTTTGACCGGCAAGGTAAGACGAGACCGCCCACTTCCAGAACTCAGCCGTCTTCATGATACCGCAGACTTTGGTCCACCGGTGGACAACGAGCACTTGCTGAAGGTGATCGACGCTCTGGGCGAGGTAGCAGAAGAAGTAGAAAAGACCATCCCGCAGGTCGCACTCAACTGGCTTCTGAGGCGTCCGACAGTGTCGTCGGTGATTATCGGAGCGCGCAACGAGGAACAGCTGAGGCAAAATCTCGGTGCAATTGGCTGGTCCTTGACCGATCAGCAGATTGAAAAGCTGGACAAAGCCAGCCTCAAGGAAGCGCCTTATCCGCACTTCCCCTATCGACGTCAGGAGGGGTTTGCCCTTCTCGACCCGCCTCTCGCGGGATAGGAGCCAGTCTACGGAGGTCGTGCGGAGGCCGAGTTCGAAAGATTTTTAGATCCGCCGCGCGACTTCAGACAAAATCTGGACCGCTGCTGCTTCGATGTCTTGCAGGGAAGGTCTCGTGTCAAACTTTCCTCTTGGCAGCGTTGGGACGTGGATGAAGACGCTCGGAGTGCCGCTCGAGATGCTGTCCCAGAGCGTGGCGTTGCAAAGATAGGTGCCGGCGTCACGTGACAGGGAGACGGGCACTCCGCTGCGTGCCGCGGCATCTTTCAATGCCCGCACTGGCAAGGTCGATGTCTTGGCCGCAGGCCCGTCCTGTTCCAGAGGACCGGGGGCGGCGTGATCGCCTTTGGCGTCTGGCTTGACCTGTGTCGCGCGGTTGACGGCGCGGGTCTCGATGTTGATGCAACGCCGTGTTCCGTCAACGCCGAAGTGGATGATCGCAGAGGGCTTCAGATCCTTGCGCAATTGCTGGGTGACCGTCTGCCGTCCGGCCCAGGTGGTCGGAAGTCGAACAAACTCGAACCGGATCCCTGCTCTCGGGGGCAACCGTCTTGGCAAGCGAGCAATCAGCTGAGCTGTAGGGTTGATCGGCATGCCGGGGAAGGGTTCAAAGCCGGTGACGAGAATGGTTTTGGTCATAAGGTTTCTTTTCAAACGCCGATCAGACTGGAGATTTCCTCAACGGCGACGGAGACGGCCGTTTGCCCTTCGCGCACTTCACCTTCAAGGCGCTTGAGCCGCTCGGCTGTCTGTGCATTGCCCGTCAGAGCTTCCATCATGCGCTGTTGCAACAGATCCCACATCCAGGCGACCTGCTGGTCAGCGCGGCGTTGTTGAAATTCTCCAGTGGCGCTCATCTTGTCCCGGTGATGAGTCACCTGTTCCCACATGGCATCCAGGCCCTCATTCGCGAGCCCCGAGATGGTCACCACGGGCGGGCTCCAGGTGGGCGAGCGCGGCGCGAGGATATGAAGGGCAGCACGGTAGTCTGAGGCGGCGCTTTGGGCGCGAAGCGCACCCTCACCATCGGCCTTGTTCACTGCGATCATGTCGGCGATCTCAAGCACGCCTTTCTTGATGCCCTGAAGTTCGTCGCCGGCCCCTGGCAGCATCAGCACCAGAAAGAAATCCACCATATCGGCGACAGTGGTCTCCGACTGTCCGATACCAACTGTCTCGACCAGGATGGTGTCAAAGCCTGCAGCCTCACACAGCAGCATGGTTTCGCGAGTCTTGGCGGCAACGCCGCCGAGCGTGCCGGCTGAAGGAGAGGGCCGGATAAAGGCGTTCTGATCCACGGCCAACTGCGCCATCCGGGTCTTGTCGCCCAAAATGGAGCCGCCGGTGCGTGTCGAGGATGGGTCCACTGCCAAGACCGCGACCTTGTGTCCTTGGGCCGTCAGATTGGAACCGAGCATATCGATCGTCGTCGACTTTCCAACGCCCGGAACGCCGGTAATCCCGACGCGCTGCGCCTTGCCTGTGAGCGGGAGCAAGTCCTGGATCAGCCCGCGGGCGATAGCGCGATGCTCCGCCTTGCGCGACTCAACCAGCGTGATCGCGCGAGCGAGGCTCGCCCGGTTTCCTGCGCGTATTCCGGTAGCCAGAGCCTTCGGGTCGCGAGATTTGCGAGGTGCTGTCTCGGTCATTCCCAAGGCTTAGCGGAGGAATCAGCTCTCGTCACGGTGGAACTTGGACTTACGAAGTTGAGGTTTGAAAGGCTGTTGAAAGCGAAAGCCGCATGGTAACTTTGACCACTGTTGGTTTGAGTCTTTGTCGAGGAATTCAATGAAACCGCTTGCCTATCTGAACGCACCCTTCTGGTTGATGGGTGTTGTCGGAGCTGAAAAGTCCTTGAAGAAAAACCCGATCTTGGGCAGCGAGACCCTCAATCGCTGGGGGCTTCATAAAAAGCGAGTCCAGATCGCAGCCAATCTTGCGGCGGCGCGGCGCAAGAGGCTGGCGTCGACACTGAACTCCGATGAGCGCGCGTTTTTCGATGAAAACGGCTATTTTGTTACGCGCAATTTCCTGCCCGACGCGGACTTCGAAGCCCTGAAACAGGAGATCTTTGGAAAACCGTTTGAGGCTCGTGAGATGCGGCAGGGTGCGGCTGTGACGCGGATGACGCCCTTGCCTCCGGCGGTCCTGAACGTCAATCCAGCGATTGCTCGCACACTTCGAGATCCAAGAGCGGTGGCCCAGATCCGCTATGCTGCTTCTCAGAGCGGACAGCCCATGGGTTTTCTGCAGACCGTCATCGCCCAGCCTTCTGGCAAGAAAGATCCGCAGACTAATGTCCATGCGGACACCTTTCATGCCACATCAAAAGCCTGGCTCTTTTTGCAGGATGTTGGCGAGGACGACGGCCCCTTCTGTTTCGTTCCAGGCTCTCACAAGTTGACGGAACAACGCCTCGATTGGCAGCACCAATGCTCGATGTCTGCAAGTCGAGGCCAGGACTCCCATCATGCCAGCGGCTCATTCCGGATCAGCGCTGAGGAATTGGAGGCACTCGGTTTGCCGCAGCCGAAGCGCATGGCCGTGCCAGCCAATACGCTGGTCGTGGCAGATACCTTTGCTTTTCATGGGCGGACGCCGTCTGACAAGCCGACCGTACGCTGCGAAGTGCATTGGCACATGCGCCGGAACCCCTTCCTGCCGTGGACCGGGCTTGATCCCAAGTCCTTGCCCGGCATCCGTGAGCGGGAGTTGCAGCTTTTCATGCCCATCGCAGATGCGATGGAGAAATACGCCAAGAAGCGCAACGTCTGGCGACCGGTTGGTGAAGTGCCGGTCGGCTCAGAGCCACACGTATAGTCAATTCGAGGACAGTAAAGTCTGGATCAGGAGCGGGGCGTCCAGACGATCCGCTGTAACTGGGCGTCGAAAAGCTCCTTGGACGGTGGAAGCCGATCGAACGGTCCCTGGTATCCGGGGATCGCGTAGACGAGTTCGACGTTCTTGTGCCCCTTGGATTTACAGATCGCCATGCCGCGCCACAAGTTGCGCCCAACCCGGCAATCTGCACGGGCAGAACCGATCTCAGAGAAAGTCATGCCGATCCGCTCGCCATTTGGTCCTTGCAGGTGGTGAGTTACGCCATGGACGGTGCGCACTTTGCCGCCTTTGCCCTTGAAAACCTGAAGAACCTGAAAACCATCCGAATTGAACGCCGCAATCGCCCATTCCGTGGTGTCTTCCACAGCGGTCTGAACGCCTTCGGTGGTAAAACCGGGCAGGGCTGCAGCGATCGACTTCTCGCCGTAGGTGGTTTCCGCAGTGATGCCGCCAACTGTGTCGTCGTTGATCTGCACCAGCGTCACATTTGATGTTCGGGCGATCTGGACAGGGCCGTCGTAATCGACTGTCGGAGAGCATGCAGCGGCAAGAAGACCGAGAAGACAGGCAAAACCAGGGAGCGGTGAACGCATGAAACAGGAAACTCCGGAAGGGAACTGGCTGGAGGGACTAATCCAGTGACGCCAGCTCTTAACACCCGTCCATGCGCTATGCAAAGACGGGTTAACAGATTGTCGACAGATGGATTGTATGAAGCCGAGGCGGTCGGAAGAAGGCGGCGTCAGGTTTCGTTGGTTTCGATCCACTTTGGCGTGGCGGGCGGCTGATAGACGCGAAACATCTCTAGGAGGTCGGCTGGATTGCCGGCGGCCTGGACCATGTCGCGCATGACCGGCTTCATGAAACCTTCTTGGGTCTGAAAGTCTAGGAAACCGAGAAGCTTGTCATAAAAGCCCTGGGTGTTGAGAAAGCCGCACGGCTTGTTGTGCAGACCGAGTTGGCCCCAGGTCCAGACTTCGAACAGTTCTTCCATGGTCCCAGCTCCGCCGGGCAGTGTCAGGAAGGCGTCGGACAGCTCCGCCATCTTTGCCTTTCGATCGTGCATCGAACCGACGATGTGGAGTTCGGACAGGCCGTCGTGGGCGAGCTCCTTTTCCTGCAGCGAGGTAGGCAAGACGCCGATGACCTCGCCGCCGGCAGCCAGAGCCGCATCAGCAACAGTGCCCATAAGGCCAACCTTGGCGCCGCCATAGACCAGGGTAAGCCCCTGCTTGGCGATCAGCGTACCGGTTTCACTGGCAGCGTGGGTATAGACCGGGTTCGATCCGTAGCTGGAACCGCAGAAGACGCAAACGGATTTCATGTGAGGTCTCGTTTTTGCTGAGATATCGGATTCAAAAGAAAACGGGCCGCACCAGCGGCCCGGTCAATGTCATCAGTCCTTTGCCAACTCGTCAAGCACGCGTGCCCAGGAGCGAATGCCCTTGTGAAAGCTCTTGAGGTTGTATTTCTCGTTTGGCGAGTGGATTTGATCATCTTCCAGGCCAAAACCGATCAACAGGGAATCCATGTCGAGCATGCGCTTGAAATCACCCACGATCGGGATTGAACCGCCCATGCCGGTGAGGGCCGCGTCCTTGCCCCATTCCGCCTTGAGCGCTGCCTGTCCCTTGGCCAGAGCCGGCATGTCAAAGTCGAGACGTAAAGCCGGGCTGCCGTCCTTTGCGATGAAATCGACAGTGCAATCTGCCGGGATCTTGGACTTCACATACGCCCGGAAGGCGTCGCGGATCTTGTCCGGATCCTGGTCGCCGACGAGGCGGAACGTGAACTTGGCATGAGCTTCCGCGGGGATTACCGTCTTGGAACCGGCGCCCTGATAACCACCCCACATACCGTTCACTTCTGCCGTCGGGCGTGTCCAGATGTGCTCGAGCGCCTGCCTGCCTTTTTCGCCGCGCATGTATTTCAGCCCGATGTCGCCGAGAAAGTCTTCAGCTGAGAAGCCGAGCTTGTCCCACATGGCGGTGACTTCTTCGGGCATGTCGATGACGCCGTCATAAAAGCCGGGCAGGGTGATCCGGCCGTTTTCGTCGTGAAGTCCGGCAATGATGCTGGCAACGATGTGGTTGGGGTTCTGAGCCGCGCCGCCATAATGACCGGAGTGTAGGTCGCGGGAGGCCGCCTTCACGATGACTTCATCGCCGACCATGCCGCGCAGCATGATTGATATGGCCGGGGTATCGGCGTCCCACATGCCCGTGTCGCAAACAAGAGCCAGATCGCAGGACAACTCGTCCTTGTTGGCAGTCAAGAAGGGATGCAACGATGGCGATCCGGATTCTTCCTCGCCCTCGAACAGGACCGAGACGTCAATCGGAAGATCGCCCGTTTCTGCAATGAACGCGCGCGCAGCCTCAACGAAGGTCATCAGCTGACCTTTGTCATCGGCAGAACCACGGGCAACGATGATTTTCGTACCATCTCCGCGGGTTGCGATCCGCGGCTCGAAGGGATCGGTGTCCCACAGCTCCAGCGGGTCGACAGGCTGAACATCATAGTGGCCGTAGAACAGCACATGCGGTCCGGGCTTACCGGACTTGCGGTGGCCGACGACCATCGGATGGCCTGCAGTGCTGCGGACAGTTGCGTCGATGCCGATGCTGGTCAGTTCTTTCGCCAGCCATTCCGCCGCAGTACGGCATTCGTCCTTATAGGCTGGATCGGTCGAGATGCTCTTGATTTTGAGCAGATCGAACAGGCGAGAAAGGGAATTGTCCAGATCGGCGTCGATCCGGGTGAGGACCTTCTCGATGGTGCTCATGACATATCCTTGAGATGGGAACCGTTGACTCGGGCCGCAAAACTATGCGGTCCGTAAGGTAGCCTAACAGGCCATAACCGACAAAAGATCGCAATGAATTGTTGGCTTCCCCACTGACATCTTTTTGTGCGGAACAGTCCTGATATTATTTCAATCGGTGCATCATGACGCAGCTTTCCAGTCGTCTTCCTTGTCTAAGGCTTCTGGAGCATTGGCGTGGCTCGCAGGCAGGCCCCCATCGCGTGACAGATAAAGGGTCGAAGACGGGAAGGCGAAGTCGGAACCGGCTACTGTTATAATCCGGCGGATATCGTAGAGCATCTGCTCCTGGATCTCCAGGAAGTCATTCATGCTGGACGCGATCACATAGGCATAGGCATCGATGGTGACACAGTAGTCGTCGAAGCCAATCAGCCGTACACGCAGTGGGTCTTCCATAACCTTTTCATGTGCTTTCAGATAGGCAGCGATGTTCGTCGAGATGGTCTTGAGAACCTCAGGGGATGTATCGTAGCGCAAACCGATCTTGTGGCGGAAATGAAACTGGTCGCGCTGGCTATAGTTTATGACCTTGCGTTTCGCGAGGTCAGCGTTGGCCACCGTGATCAGGGTTCTGTCGAGCGCACGGATACGGGTGGAGCGGATGCCAATGGATTCAACCGTTCCTGCAAGATCATCGAATTGGCAGAATTCACCGACGCGAACCATCCGGTCGGCGTAGAGAATTATGCCGCCGATCAGGTTCTCAATTGTCGGTTGGGCGGCAAGGGCGATCGCCAGACCGCCAACACCGAGACCGGCGATGACGCCATATACGGGTATCCCGATCTTGGTTGCACCATATCCAAGAACCAGAAGGGCAACGGCAAGGGAAAAGACCCTGAAGCCGGTGCGCAACAAGCTGGCATCCAGAGCTTGGAGTTGTGATCTGGGTGATTGAAAGCACCAGACATAGACAAGCTGGAGCACCTGGTAAGCAAGCCATGAAGAGGCAGACCAGATGATGGCTGTAGTGAGGGTGCTGATTGCTTGCAGCGGCAGACCAGTCACATTGATCTGATCTTCACAAAGATATCTGAACAGGCTGGCCGCAAGGATGATGAGAATCGGGGGCCGAATTGCCAGAGTTACGCGTGCACGTTCACTTACTGGAACCGCCTTCCAGCGCCTCCAACTCACATAGGTTCCGCCGATCGTAATATAGAGACCAACGAGAAGGGCGAGGGCTATCCATTGCCAGTAAGCCTGGTCTGCGAAATGGAGGTGCAGCCAATTCGGTCCTGCCTGGATGAGCTTGTACCAATGCGGTGCGATCAGATTGCCCGGTGTGTAGATGTAATATTCGAAAAGGTCCTCACTCCGATCGGATTGGAGCGGCAACTGCCTGACAATAGAGTAATCTTGGGGAATGCGGGCGACGGAATCGTCCGAAATCAGGTAGTGGCCTTTTCTCTCACCAGATGTCTGGCGCGCCAGCGTCAGACTGCTACCCGGAATGGTCCAGGTTTCAGGAAGGTCAGAGGTGCCCGTGATGGTGGCGAAGGTTCCTGCTGGTTGTCCCGGAATGTCCTCGTACTGAGGAAGCGGAATTCGGTCGAGGATTTCCTGGAATTGAAGAGTGATTTCTATACTGGCCCGGTCACGGGAAGCTTCCGGAATTTCTGACAGGTCGAAGATCATCGCAGCCTTGTCGAGCAGGGCGTTGACCAGCAGCAGCTTGTCTTTCTGTTCAGCCGTAAGGAAAGGGCTGGAGGACTGCTCGAAAGAGTTTCTGACTTCACGCCATAGGGTGTTGGACTCCCGCAGGATGTAGAGAAAGCTCTCCAGCGTCGCACGCGGACTTGCGGTATCAGCTGGAGAGATTGGGTTGTTTCGAAGATAGGCCCGGGCCCGCTTGAAATCCAATGACGGGTCCGCAAGCTCCGTGGCAGCTTCTGCTTTGGCGGCTTGCTGTGCGTTCACCGGCTGAACGAAGCCGGTCGCAATCAAGCAGGCTCCAAATACTGCGGCCTTGAACAAAGAGGAGGCATTTCGGAAAGCAAACGCGGTTCGATGGGTGATCTCCCTCCGAAACTTGCCGTCAAACATGCGGACCAAGTCGAATTTCATAGCGTCGTCTCCAATTGCCAATTTGGAGACCGTAAGCTAAAGAGGTAACGTCAATATTACTTATTTCTAGATCGTAGATAAATTTTATAGTTAACTAAAATATAATAAGTATAGGTGGAAAGACATAGATATTACTTGTTTGAATTGGTGTGTTCCAAATAATCTGGCCTTGAATTCACGCTGGGTCGGCTGGCGACATAAAATTCCTTTTGGCGCTGTTAAAACCCACGCTTGAGGGAGCCCAGAAGGCCGCGTACCAAAGCGCGGCCAAGGGAAGATCCGAGACTGCGCGCGGCCGACTTCATTCCTGCCTCCAGAACGCTGTCACGATTGCTGCGGCGCCTGGTGGGTTTTCGTCTGCTTTCCTGACGCGGACGGTCATCGCGGCCAAAGTCAGGCAGTTCGAAGCCTGAGCGTGTTCGCCGGGGTTCGCCATGCTTTTGGGCGTGGCGTTCTTCCTTGCTCCGCTGCTTTTCTTCTTGCCGCAGCTCGTCCTGAGCGCGTTGTTCCAGCATTTCATAGGCCGAGTGCCGGTCCTTGAGCCGCTCGTAGAGCCCGAACACGGCGCTCGATTGGATCAATTCACGCCGCTCCGCCTTGGTCACCGGCCCAAGCCGGGACGAGGGTGGGCGTACCAACGTCCGTTCGACAATGGACGGGATGCCCTTGCCTTCGAGGGTGGAGACCAGCGCTTCGCCGACGCCAAGCTCGGTGATTACCCGCTCCGTATCGAGCTTCGGATTGGGCCGGAAGGTTTCCGCGGCCGCCCGCACGGCCTTTTGATCACGGGGCGTAAAAGCGCGCAGCGCATGCTGCACACGGTTGCCGAGTTGCGCCAGGATGGTATCGGGCACATCCAGCGGGTTTTGGGTGACGAAGTAGACGCCCACGCCCTTGGAACGGATCAGGCGCACGACCTGTTCCACTTTTTCAATCAATGCCTTTGGTGCGTCATTGAAGAGAAGGTGCGCTTCATCGAAAAAGAAGACAAGTTTCGGCTTCTCGGGATCTCCGACCTCAGGCAGCTCTTCAAAGAGTTCCGATAGCAGCCAGAGCAAAAACACAGCGTAGAGCTTTGGCGAATTCATCAACTTGTCGGCGGCCAGGATATTGATGACACCGCGTCCATCGTGCGCGGTGCGCATGAAGTCTCGGATATCAAGTGCCGGCTCACCGAACAGGTTGTCACCGCCCTGCCGCTCAAGAACCAGAAGACGCCGCTGAATGGCGCCGATCGACGCCTTCGACACATTGCCATACAGCCGGGAAAGCTCGGATGCCCGGTCAGAGACATGCGCGAGCATCGCGCGAAGATCTTTGAGGTCGAGCAGCAGCAGGCCTTCATCGTCGGCAAGCTCGAAAAGGATGTTTAGTACACCTTCCTGGGTGTCGTTGAGCTCCAGCAGACGTGCCAGTAGCAACGGACCAACTTCGGTGACGGTGGTGCGAACCGGGTGACCCTGCTCGCCGTAAAGATCCCAAAAGGCGGTGGGAAAGGCCTCGTAAGTATATCTATCGGAGAACCCGATGTCGGCGGCCCGTTTCTCCAGGAAATCCTTTTCGGCTCCTGCTGTCGACAGGCCGGAAAGGTCTCCCTTGATGTCAGCGCAGAAGACAGGGACGCCTGCGGTGGAAAAACCTTCTGCCAGGATCTGGAGCGAGACGGTCTTGCCGGTGCCGGTTGCCCCGGTAATCAATCCATGCCGGTTTGCAAGCTTGAGCAGAAGTTTCTCGTCTTTGGTGCTGCCACCAATATAAATGCTGTCCATTCCGCTCCAGTCTCCCCGGTGCCTGCCCAAGTCTCGCACGATACAAAACGAGACGAAAAAAGCCTTCCCAATACGTCATGTTCCCGTCGACGCCGGGCTGTTACACAGTGTATAGCCCTTGTCATCATCTTGGCCGAACGTTCCCGTCTGGCCCGCCTTCATTGGGAGACCGAAATGGAAGAACTCATCACCCGCATCGTATCCGCTACTGGGATCAGTGAGGATGTTGCACGCAACGCCGTGGCAATTATCCTCAAGTTTCTCAATAAGGAGGGTCCTGCCGAACAGATGCAACAGATTTTTGACGCTCTGCCGGGTGCCGCCGAACTTGTTGCAGAACGTGAGGCTGACTCCTCGAAGGGCGGCGGCCTGCTCGGCGGCTTGGGCGGCATGGTCCCGGGAATGGGCGCCATGGGCGCATTGAACGAGTTGACCTCCGAAGGTCTTGGCATGAACGAGGTACAATCTGTTGTACGCCAGCTCGTTGGCTATGCTAAGGAAAAAGCAGGGGATGACGCAGTAGATGAAGTGATTTCGCAGATCCCGGGATTGAGCCAGATCGTTTAGTTGTCCCAAATGAAGTTCGGGGAAATCAGGGAGTAACTTTGAAAATGTCGTATTCGATCTCTGAAATCGAGGGAATTGGTCCAGTATTCGCTGAAAAGCTTGGCGCCGTTGGGATCAAGACCACGGAAGCCTATCTTGAGCGCGCTAAGGACCCGAAGGGCCGAAAGGCGCTCGCTGACGAAACCGGCATCGAAGCAAGCCGTATTCTCAAGTGGGCCAACATGGCCGATCTGATGCGCATCAGCGGCGTTGGCGAAGAGTATTCCGAGCTCCTGGAAGCTGCAGGCGTGGACACAGTCAAGGAGCTCAAGCATCGCAATGCGGAAAACCTTGCGGACAAGATGTCTGAAGTGAACTCTGAAAAGAACCTGGTGCGCCAGGTACCCGGCGCGGCACAGGTGACCAAGTGGGTTGAGCAGGCCAAGGAACTGCCGGCTATGATGACCTACTGACGACTTTTTTTGAATTGAACAATTCAGAAGGGCGAGGCGGCGACGTCTCGCCTTTTTTGTGCGTCTGCGCGGAATATTGACGCCGGCTTTGCCGATGGCTTGGAAGCGCGAGGCCGACAATAAGAAATGGAAGGGCTTCACGAGGGCAGAATGAACTTTGTTCAGTCTATTGAAGGCGCAAAAATTCTTGGGGCGTGATCCCGATCTGACCCTGGCCAGAGTGATGCCTCGCGATTGAGGTCTTTGGTGTCTCGCGTCGGCAAAAGCTCGTCGACGCGTATCGTTTCCCCCCAAAAGGTGGCCAAGGCTTTTTGCCCAGGTTCTTTGGAAACCAGCACGCAATCACATGTAGCTGCTGGCGGTCGTCGTTTTTTGGTCAGACCCGAATTTGACCGTAGCGCAGCGCTTCAACGACTGTGTGCGTCTTGTTGGAAGCGTTTAGCTTTACGCTTGCGTTCTGCAGGTGCGCATGCACGGTCCGCTGCGAGATCTCGAGAACATCCGCGATTTCACCGGCGGTCTTGCCGAATGCGGTCAGCTCAAGAACGCGGCGTTCGCGGGTCGAGAGTGCGCCTGGACGTTGGCCAGAGACGACACCTAGATCGCGAAGACGGGCGAGAGCGGCACCAGACAGAAGTTCAAGAGCGTTCAGTTCCCACTTGGTCGCCTGGATCGATGGGCCTGCTGCAAAGACGAAAGCTTGGAAAGGATGCAGCTCGGTCACTGGAACGATGACAACCTGATTGCCCTCACCAGCGGCAGCCAGGAGATCGGAATGCTCCATGTCGCCAGCGGAGATGTTCCAGACCTTGGCTCTGTTGGACGCAAGACCCAGCATCAATGCGCTGTCGTTGGCAGAGAGAGAAGTACTCTCGATGCCGTCGTTCCGCAGATCTGGCCAGCGAAAGCGATGAACGAGACTGTCGATTGGTCTGTTCGGCATCGGAAGGCCGGTGACGAGAACGTGGGTCGCTCCCATGCGGCGCAGGTTGGATTCCAGTATGTCGAGCACGTGATGAGCGGCGTTGGCTTCCGCAATTGCGCGTAGTTTATTCTTGAGTTCAGTTTGATCAAGCATTGTGCACATCCGTTGTTATAGCGATTTATTTTCGCTTTATGCAGTTCAATGCCAGTCGTATTTTTACGATTTCTTAGCAAGGTACTGCAGATGGGATTTTTCTCAGAATTTTTCTTGGTTCCTTTCCTCATATTTTAAGTTGTTCTTGGTTTATGGGTTGCACAGGTTGTTACCTTCCCGTGCGGCAATATGTAGAAGTTACATTAGAAATATCCAGCATGCCACCAATTAAAGTGGTCAAACTTGGCCTGTCACGCCAGTTTTTTGTCCATTTGTTTCTGATGGAATATCAATGGCAAAAATTACGCTGTCCCTAGGGTAATTTGGAAAGGATTCATTTACCAAATCACGGCGTTGAAAATCCTCAAGACGATGCGCTGACGCAAGCTGATTTTGACGTGATACGCTCGAGGTGAAATGCACTGGAAATGCTATTGGCACTTGGGAGGCGATCCGATCCGCTCGTTGCCTTAACCGATCTGCTGAGTTGCCTTGCCTTCCCGTCAGGGACTAAAACGGAGGGTGTTGGGAGATCTAGATGACGTTGAACATACCTCTGAACTTTTTGTCTCATTCGGAAGACGATTGGCTGTCCGCAGTCGATAGAGCTCTAAAAGGCGCACCGAGGACAAAACTTCATGGCAAAACCGATGAGGGGATCAATATCGCCCCTCTTTATAATAGGTGTGCTGATGTTGAGCCAAGAAAGACGCGCGCGGCGCAGCAACCATGGACAGTTTTTCAGCGGATCGATATTCCCGATGCTGTAGACGCCAATCGCCAAATTCACGAAGACCTCGAAGGCGGCGCAGATGGTTTGGAGCTGATCTTCGAAACGGCTGAAGCCACTGAAGGCAGCTCGGGCGTTCATGTAAACTGCCTCGCCGACATGGAGACCTTGCTCGACGGCGTCTATCTCGACCTGATCAAGCTTCGTATCTCTGCCGGATATGCTGGAAACGGCTTCCTGGCCATGTTGATGGCGTATCTCGAGAAAAAGGCGATTGATCCGGCGCGTGTCGAAATCAATCTCGGCAATGATCCGGCAACGCGACTTGCGTCATCCGGTCGTTTAAATCTGCCGCTTGAAGAACATTGGGCGCGTTTTGGAGATGCGATCAACGCGCTTGAGCAGATGGGGGCGAACAGCTGTTGTTTCGGCGCAGACGGCCGTGTCTGGCATGGCGCGGGGGCTGGAGCAGCTGAAGAGCTGGCCTGCTCCATGGCGACCAGCATCGCCTATATGCGCGCGCTTTCGGGCCGCGAAATACCGGTTTCGAACTGGCAAAATCACCTGTCGATCGTTCTGACAGCAGACGCCGATCAGATCGGTACGATCGCGAAGGCAAGGGCGGCTCGTCGCATCTGGGCCTCAATCCTTGATGCTTGTGGTCTCCCGCAGACGCCGCTGAAGCTTCACATGCAAACGTCTTTCCGCATGCTCACCGATGTGGATCCATGGGTGAACCTTCTTCGCAACACGGTGGCCACATTTGCGGCCGGCATCGGTGGAGCAGACAGCATAACCGTGCTTCCGCACACGCGTTCCATTGGTCTGCCTGACGGTTTTGCCCGTCGTCTTGCGCGCAACACCCAGTCGATTCTTCTCGAAGAAAGTCAACTGCATATGGTGGCAGACCCTTCTGCAGGATCCGGCGCAATCGAGACGCGAACAGAGGCTCTTGTCTCAAGCGCTTGGGCACGGCTGCAGGAGATCGAGGCCGAAGGCGGGATCTTCGATGCGCTCGCCAGCGGCACACTCATTGAAAAGATCGGTGCAGCCGCCCGGCAGCGCAATCTTGATGTCGCCCGGCGCAAACGTCCGATCACCGGCGTGAGCGAGTTTCCTTCGCTGGACGAAAAGCCTGTCGCGGTTCTTGAGGATCAGTCCGTTGAACTCGAGGGGCTTGGCGCCGCAGTCGAGGTTTCCGATTCAGCCACGGGCGAGCGTTTTCGGTCCATGTGCACGGCTTTTGCCAATGGGGCGACCATCGCCGGCCTGCTGCCCCTGGCCATGTCCGACACGCCTGCCTTTTCGATCACGCCGCTGCGCCGCATGCGTCTGGCAGAACCGTTTGAGCAGCTTCGGGACCGGGCAGATACCAATGCAGGCGGTCCTCCCCAGATCTTCCTCGCCTGCCTCGGGCCGCTTGCCCAGTTCGCCGCGAGGGCGAGCTGGGTGTCCAATGCCTTTGCAGCTGGCGGCATCCACAGCCTCGGCGGCGAGGCGATGGACAGCCTTGAAGACCTGATAGAGGCCTTCAAGGCCTCTGATGCGCGCATTGCCTGCCTCGTTTCGTCCGACCGTGTTTATCAGGACCAGGCTGTCAACGCGGCGAAAGCATTCAAGGCTGCTGGCGCAGAACATCTTTATCTGGCTGGAAAGCCTGCCGACCTGGAGGCGGACCTTCGGGCGGCTGGGGTCGATACATATATATATGCAGGCGGCAATCTTCTGGAACTGCTGCAGGAGCTCCATGCCCGTTTGGGAATGGCGTCAGGTGAGGAGGCTTTGGCATGACCACGATCCCCGATTTCTCCAAGGTCGTTTTCAAGGATGTCCTCGGCAAGGCTGAGGCGGGAAGCGCTGAGCCCTGGCTTACGCCTGAAGATATCGACGTGCCTGGCGTCTATACAGCTGAGGACACGGCTGAGCTGGCGCACCTGGACACTTGGCCCGGGCTGCCGCCGTTTATGCGTGGCCCTTATCCTACCATGTACGTTCAGCAGCCCTGGACGGTCCGTCAGTATGCCGGGTTCTCGACGGCAGAAGCCTCCAACGCCTTTTACCGGCGCAATCTTGCCGCTGGTCAGAAAGGCCTCTCGGTGGCCTTCGATTTGGCGACGCATCGGGGTTATGACAGCGACCACCCGCGTGTTGCGGGCGATGTTGGCATGGCAGGTGTGGCGATCGACTCCATCTATGACATGAGAACCCTCTTTTCGGGCATCCCGCTCGACAAGATGAGTGTGTCCATGACCATGAACGGTGCTGTTCTGCCTGTGCTGGCGCTTTATATCGTCGCGGCGGAGGAGCAAGGCGTTGCCCAAGCTGATCTGTCCGGAACCATTCAGAACGACATTCTGAAGGAATTCATGGTCCGCAACACCTACATCTATCCGCCAAAGGATTCGATGAGGATCATCTCCGACATCTTCGCCTACACCAGCGTGAATATGCCGCGCTACAATTCGATCTCAATTTCTGGCTACCATATGCAGGAAGCCGGCGCGACGGCGGACCTGGAGCTGGCCTATACGATTGCTGACGGTATCGAATATGCCCGCGCCGGCGTGGTCGCCGGCATGGACATCGACAAGTTTGCACCACGTCTGTCGTTCTTCTGGGCCATCGGCATGAACTTCTTCATGGAAGTCGCCAAGCTGCGCGCAGCGCGGCTGATCTGGGCGACCCTGATGCAGGAGAATTTCCAGCCGCAAAATCCGAAGTCCCTGTCGCTGCGCACCCATTCCCAGACCTCGGGCTGGTCTCTGACGGCGCAGGATGTCTTTAACAACGTGATCCGCACCTGTGTCGAGGCCATGGCCGCAACGCAGGGGCACACGCAATCCCTGCACACCAACGCTTTGGACGAAGCGCTTGCTCTGCCGACGGATTTTTCCGCGCGCATAGCTCGCAACACCCAGCTGTTCCTGCAGCAGGAAAGCGGTACCACATCGGTCATCGACCCTTGGGGTGGCTCGTTCTATGTCGAGAAACTCACCAACGATCTGGCGGAAAAGGCCCTGGCCCATATCCGAGAGGTCGAAGACCTGGGTGGCATGGCCAAGGCGATCGAAAAGGGCATTCCCAAGCTTCGGATCGAGGAGGCGGCTGCCAAAACCCAGGCACGGATCGACAGCGGTGCGCAGACCGTCGTTGGCGTCAACAAGTACAAGCCGACCAGCGAACAGCCCATCGACGTCTTGAAAGTCGACAATGCAGACGTTCGGGCGCAGCAGCTTGCGAAGCTCGAGCGCCTGCGCACTGAGCGCAACGAGTCCGAGACGCAGGCGGCGCTTGAAGCCTTGACCGAAGGCGCGAAGACAGGGCAGGGCAATCTGCTTGATCTTTCCGTCAAGGCCGCAAGGGCCATGGCGACGGTTGGTGAAATCAGCCTGGCGATGGAAAAGGTCTTCGGTCGCCACAAGGCTGAGATCAAGTCGATCTCAGGTGTGTACAAACGGGAGGCTGGCGCCATGTCCGATACCATCGAGAGGGTTCTGAAGCTCGTCGAGGCCTTTGAGGAAAACGACGGCCGCAGGCCGCGCATTCTGGTCGCGAAGATGGGGCAGGATGGGCACGACCGCGGGCAGAAGGTGATTGCGTCGGCCTTTGCCGATCTTGGCTTTGATGTTGATATCGGTCCGTTGTTCCAGACGCCGGAGGAAGCAGCCCGCCAGGCGGTTGAGAATGATGTTCACGTGGTTGGCGTATCGTCGCTTGCCGCTGGCCACCTCACGCTTGTTCCGGCGCTGAAGAAGGCGCTCGCGGATGAGGGCCGCGAAGACATCATGATCGTGGTCGGCGGCGTCGTGCCGCCGCAGGATTACGATGAGCTCTATGCCTCAGGCGCGACCGCGATTTTCCCACCGGGAACGGTGATCGCAGAGGCCGCTGTTGACCTGATTGCCAAACTCAACACAGCGCTTGGCTATGAGCCTGCGGAGGCTGCTGAATAGAAGTGGGTTTATCATTCTTCTGAACCTACACCTGCGTCAGGTCAAAAAAGATGCGGCCAGAAAACTGGCCGCATCGAAAAAATAAAAATATTGGAGCCAGATGGCGAAAACAAGAATACGCTACCATCGCGAGTATTGACGGTGTAGCTATCATTTCTGATAGGTCGGGGGCGACATGGAAGATCTTGGGGCGCACGTCGAACGCATCCTGAATGCCCTTTCGGGTGAAGAAGCGTTCCAGATGTTCTATTCTGCCGTGCAGGACTACGGCTATGACAACGCCTGTTTCACCCTGATCACCGATCACCCATCCATTGACCGCGCAGCGATGCATGGCTTTACCACGAACTATCCGGACGATTGGATGAAGTTCTACGGTGAGCAATCCCTCTTCGACATCGATCCAGTCGTCTACTATCTCTTCAAGAAACAGACAGCTTTCTACTGGGAGGAGGCGACCAGGACAAAGCTCGCCGACGAGCGCGTCGCGCCCATCGTCCGTCAAAAAATACAGACCATGATGAACCTGGCCGCCGACGCAGGTCTTGCCGACGGGATCGGCATTCCTTTTGTAAGCCATTCTGGAGAAATATCAGGCGTCGGACTCTCGCGGCGCGAGGTGATCAAGGATCCAAGCTATTCCGAGCTGGCCGAGGTCAACCTGCTGGCCACGGTCTTTAAGGATCGCTTCCTGAGCTTTCACAAGGCTGACGACTGTCCGGCGCTGACAAATCGCGAGCGTGAGGTTCTGTGTTGGGCATCAGAGGGCAAGACCGACGTTGAAATCTCGGATCAAATCGGGATTTCAGAGCCTGCCGTTCGGTTCCATTGGTCGAACATCTTCAAGAAGCTCCAGGTGACGAACCGCCTGATGGCGACGACGAAAGCCATGAGGTTGAATCTCGTCACCCTGCAGCGTTCCAGACTTCTTTGAAACGAAACGTCAGCGCTAAGCGATGGTTTTCTGAGGACCGTCCTCGGTCTTGGAGTCTTCCTTGAACTTGGCTTCATCCTCGCTCACGGCATACCGGCTGAATTGAAGGGCTTGCAGTTTTTGCGCCTTGAAGAGCGTGACTGAGGCAGGCGGTACTTCATACGCAATTCCGATTTGTTTTCCGTTGCGCCAGCAGATTCTTGCCAATGCCAAAGTCCTGTCGCGGTCGTCGTAAAGCAGCACCTCGAGGGGGAGGATCACGTCTTCGGGCACAAGCAGGCCTACACCTCCCTCGGACACATCAAAAAGAGTGCAATCGGTCAGGAATTTGTCGTTGAGGTCAGCGATCTTGCCGCCCCTCAAGCGCGCGCGACGGCGCGGATGGTGTCTTTCTTCCTTGAAACGATGCTTGGTGTCCATGGGTCCTGCCTGGTTTGTCGCCATGCAGCCGTCTGTTGGACGTGCGGGAAACCGGCCAACAGACGACTGCGGTCCCCGATCTAACCCTTGTAAATTGTGCGAAGCTTGCGGCGCGGAAAAACAGGCTTCACAGGCGCAGCTAAATGCACGCTTGAGATCCTGCCTGTTCGAACGTCCGCTCTTCTTCTGCCTTAGCCGAGGCCAGCGAGGCCCGTCAGGTCACTCAGGACCGCACTGGGGGCAAGATCTGTGTATTCATCCGGCTGGTTGGTGCGGTTCATCCAGACCGTCCTGAAGCCGAACGCAGTTGCTCCTGCGACGTCCCAACGGTTCGAGGACTGAAACGAGACGGCATCAGGATAGATGCGGAAATGGTTGGTCACCATTTCATAGGTCCGCTCGTCGGTCTTGTAGGTCTTCAGCTCATCGACGGAAAAGACGTTATCCAGAAGATCGGCGAGGCCGGCCGCTTGAACGGCTGCATCCAGCATCGCAGGGGATCCGTTCGACAGGATAGCAATCTTCGCCCCGGTCGCCTTGAGACCCGTCAGGACCTGCGGCACTTCCGGGTAACAGTCGAGCGTCCAGTATGCGTTCAAGAGATCATCTCTCAGGGACTTGTCTGCGGACGGGTAAAGCGCATAGGCGGTATCAAGCGCCTGTTCCGTCAGCGACCAGAAATCCTGGTACTTTTTCATGAGCGCGCGCACCCAGGAATATTCCAGCTGTTTCTGCCGCCAGACAAAGGAAAACGCCTGGGCGTCGGGGCCAAGTTTCTCCGCGTGCTTTCGGACCGCCGCATGCACATCGAACAAGGTGCCATAAGCGTCAAACACGTAAGCGGCATGAGCCATCGGAAAACTCCAGCAGTATGAGGACGTCGATCCGGTCAGATGACAGCTCTCGCCATGGCGCGTCAAGCCACGCAGTGCGCCACTATTGTCGCAGAGGCAGCAAAAATACGTCAGGTCAGCCGGTCAGCGATACGGTGCCGTCTTCAGCAAGTATCCAGAAAGGATTGTGGGCAACCTCGAGTAGATGGCCACCGGGAATGGCAACATAGCCCGAATAACCGCCCCAGAACGTCTTTTCCGGGCGGGTGACAACTTCTGCCCCTGCCGCGACCGCCTGTTCAAAGGTTGCGTCGACTTCGCCTTCGTTCCGGCCGTTCCAGGCGAGCGTGATGCCGCCGAGCGTGTCGCGGGACAGCGTGCGCCCAAGGTCTTTTTCCAGTGCGGCCCGGCAGTAGAGCGCAAATGCGGAACCGGGCAGCTGATAGAAGGCGATCTGATCGTTGCTGCCCTCCGCAGCTGTCCATTCGAGTCCGTCCTCGAAGAATTGGCGGCTCGCGGCAAGATCATCAACGGCGAGCGTGGTCATGGTGATGCGCTGTTCCAAGGCGGGCTCCCAAAAAGAAAAATATTTCTAGCACTATGGGCCACTCGCAGGCATGTTGAAAGGCCAAATGTTCGCTAAATGTTCTTTTTTGATTGCTTCCGTCCCATTCGTCTTCGAGGCGCTTCACGACAATCTGAAGTCAGGGAGCCGTCTGCACAAGAAAATTTCCGAAAATGCGTCGAATGGCGAAGAGATTCTCGATCCATCCGGTCCATGAGAATTTTCTGGCTAAATTTGCGTCTCCAGGAGAACGGGTGTTGACGCGGGAGACGTCAGGGCGTTTCCTCCGCTCAGCAAATCACCACGAAAGGACAAAGGGACGATGAGCGGCTGGAGCGAGACGTGGACCTGGATTGACGGCACATGGCATGAGGGCAATCCGCCCATGATGGGGCCTCGCTCCCATGCGGCGTGGCTCGGGTCCAGTGTGTTCGATGGTGCCCGGTTCTTCGAGGGCGTGATGCCCGACCTCGATCTGCATTGTCAGCGCGTCAATGATTCCGCCTTTGCGCTTGGTCTCAAGCCCACGATGCAGGTTGGCGAGATGATGGAGCTTTGCTCCGACGCCGCGGCGAAGTTCTCCCCGGACAAGCAGCTCTACATAAAGCCTATGTATTGGGCCGAGGCGGACGGGCCCGGCGTGATCGCCGCAGATCCAGACAGCACGCGCTTTTGCATGTGCGTCTTTGATGCGCCCATGTCCGGCAAGGGCGCAGCCAACAGCATCACGCTGTCAAGCTTCCGTCGTCCGACCATGGAGTGCATGCCGGTCAATGCGAAGGCAGGATGCCTTTATCCCAACAACGCGAGGGCCATGCTGGAGGCCAAGGGCAAGGGCTTTGACAACGCAGTCGTCTGCGACATGCTGGGCAATGTGGCGGAGCTGACCTCGGCGAATATCTTCATGGCCAAGGCCGGTG
The DNA here is from genome assembly GCF_009650605.1 of Labrenzia sp. CE80. NCBI lineage: Bacteria > Pseudomonadati > Pseudomonadota > Alphaproteobacteria > Hyphomicrobiales > Stappiaceae > Labrenzia > Labrenzia sp. CE80. Next base: position 2,238,522 of record NZ_WAJT01000001.1, on the reverse strand, counting down.
AGGTTCACACGCCGGTTCCAAACGGAACCTTCCTCAATGGCATCACCCGCCAACGGGTGATCAAGCTCCTGCGTGACGCTGGCTACAACGTCCATGAGCGCACGCTTGGCTATGACGACTTCCTGGAAGCGGACGAAATCTTCTCGACGGGGAATTACAACAAGGTCGTGCCGGTCAATCGCATCGAGACGCGTGATCTTCAGCCTGGGCCGATCGCGACCAAGGCGCGTGAGCTCTACTGGGAATTTTCCCACGCATAGCGGGGATGCAGCCGAGTTCTAGTGGTACCGGCTGAGCCGGCTCAAGTGCTTCAGAATCTGGGCGGCGTCCGTGCGCCGGCCTTCCTGAATCAGGAGTTCGATCGCTTCGACAAGCTCTGACTTGCCTTCCGAGACGAGTTCCTCCTTGAGGGAGGCCCAGTTCGAAGCCGTTTGGTCTTTCTCTTCAGTCACGGGAAACCTCACTGTTTCTGCCCCGATACCCCAATGCGGCGGCCAAGACCAGTGCTCCGGCTGCTGCAAGGGAGGCTGCCTGGAAATTTCCGGAAAGATCGTAAAGAGCCCCGGCGAACCAGGGACCGATCACTTGCCCGAGTCCAAAGCTAGCGGTCATCAAGGCGAGAATACGGCGTGGGTCGCCGGTTGTCAGTTTTCGGGCCTCCATGAGACCAAGCGCGGTGATCCCCATGAAGGTTGCGCCCAAAAGAGCTGCAGCCAGAACCATCAGGACCAGCCCGCCGCCAGACACGCTGAGTGTGACACCGACCGCCTCGACGAGACAGGCGATTGAAAACGCTGTGGCGGCGCCCGTCCGCGCCCCGATCCTGCTCCAGAACCAGATGGAGGGAGCGGCGGTGAGACCGACAATGAGCCAGACCAGTTCTTCAAGTCCGCTCAGTCCGGCATCCGCCCTGACGATCACCGAAATGAAGGTAGCAGTCACCACATAGCCAAAGCCGAACAGGCCATAAGCCGCGATCAGCCGCCAAAGCGCATCTGGAAAACGGTCCGGTTCTGTCAGCTCCTTGGTATCTTGCGACCCTTGGGACGTCTCGGGAAGTTCTGTGGGAAGCAGCAGAACAATTGCCAAGAGCAGGATCAAGGTCGCGCCGGCGGCCGACAACCAAAGTCCCTGCCAGTCGCTTCCTGCATGCGAAAGCCCGGAAATCAGCAGAGCGGATAGAGCGATCCCGCATCCCACTCCGGCGAAGTGCAAGGATGCAAACCCGGATTTGCCGGCCCGGGTCAGCCCGTCAAGGACAAGGGTGGAGGAAAAGACCATAGCGAAGGCGCTGGCAAAGCCGCCTGCGAACCTGAATAGGCAGAAGCCGATCAGACCAGCGTTCAGGGCCATCGCCCCACTCGTCAATACGCTCGCGAAAAGCGCGCCGAGCAGCCAATTGCGCTTTGAACCTGGAAGGTGCCCAAAGGAACCGGCTAGCGCGCCGATGAGATAGCCGAGGAAATTGGCCGCGGCGACAAGCCCGGCTTCTCTCGGGGCCAAGGGAACCGCCTCCGCCATGAACGGCAGGATTGGCGTATAGACAAACCGTCCAATGCCCATCGCTGCGGCAAGCGACAACAGGCCGCCCATGGCAAGGCGAAGATGTAGCGGAAAATGAAGAGGCATTGGCGGACGGGAACCTTGAAGAACTGAACCCGGCCGAGTTTGGCTTGCTCAAAGGGAACTGGCAAGCAATTGCACAAAAGCCTTGCAACAGCGTCCTGTTGCAAGGCTTTTTGAAGCGAGATCAACCAACTCTAGTTGGTGCTGCGAGCAGGCTTCAGGGTGGTCGGTGTCGCAACCGTCGTTGTGCGTGTGGCTTTGCGCAGACTGGATGATTTCATTGCCTGCAGAGACGTGCCGGGGATCTGGCTCGCAGCGTTCTTATGCTCCTGATCGCAAAGATTTAAGCTATCAGTATAGCATTGGTTCGGATAGCCGGGTGTCGTGCTGTTACAATAAGAAACCCAGTTGTTGTAGCATTCGCCCAGGCTTGATCCCATGCTGGGGCCTGCTGTTGCGCTGAATGCGGAGGCAGCAACGACGCCGGTGCCGGCTGCGATTGATGTCAAAATTGATTTTCTCAGGGTCATTTCTCTTCTCCCAAAAAGATTTGGCGCGGCGAAATTGCCGTGAGAAAAGATTTAGAAACAATCGCTCCTCTCCGGTGTGACGGCGATCACACTTCTGTGAATTCGCTCGACTTTGGAGATTATTCCGGCGGGCGCCAGCCGGCCGCTATGGCTTCGATTTCGGAACAGAACCAGCGTTCGCCCGCGGCCTCGTTGATCCGGGTTCGGTTGTAATGCGGTGACCACGGCGTGTGATAGATCCGGCCATTGGCGGAGATGTTGCCCTTGATCGGACAGTTCTCCGGCACGGCCTGGCTGGCGACCTGCCATTTCTTCGCCCGATAGTCCCAGGGCGCTTCGAAGGTTCCCGCCCAAAGGCCCTTCTGCTCGAGCCGCGCGGTTTCCTCTTCCATCACATAGATCGCGGAATAGCGGCGAAACGCCAGCGCATGACCTGAACGGATCATCTCGGCGTTTAGATTGCGCCCGCGCACATGACAGGTTGCAATGCGCCGGTCGTAGGCATCATGTTGATCGCCCGTGCAAGTGACCAGGCCGGTCTCGACCAAGCGTTCCAGGAAGCGCCGGGAGACCTTTCCGCAAGGCCAGGTCTTGCCAGCGGAGGTCTTGCAGGACTGTGCGAGTTCCGGTGCATCGATGCCGTCCAGCCGGATCTTTTCATGACCCAACTCGATGGTGTCTCCGTCGATTACGCGGACGCTCCCGCTCGATGTGCCGTCTGCAAGCGCAGGCAGCGAGATGACAATGACGCCGAGCGCAAGAAAAAGCGCTCGCGGGCGCGATATAAACCGTCTGCGCATTGAGAAAACCGTTTCGAATCAGATCAGCAGGAGTTCAAAGCGTGGCGTTGGTCACATGTGGCCGCAAGCCAATCGCCGGCATTGGTCCTGCGTGTGCCGCCTTCTCTGTGGATGGACGTTTTGGAGCCAGGTGCGTGAAACACAGCCGCTTCAGGGAAAAACAAGGAATTTGGTGTTTCATGTCATCGGTCTTGCCGAGATAGGGGAGAATTTCATTGTTTGAGAAATTTTCAAAGAGCATCGAAACGGCGTTTTCACTTGGTGGCATTTGCTGGAAAGTGCTGATGCTGGACAAGGAAATGCTGATTTTCCCAATTCTCAGCACGCTGGCCGTATTCGGTCTGCTAGGCGGCATCTTCTGGCCAATGTGGTCCTCCGGTGAGTTTGAGGCCTTCGTCAATTCCTTTGAGAGCGAGGCCGACTTCCAGAATGATCCACGGGTCATCATTGGCGGTTTTCTGATCTACTTCGCCTGCTCCTTCATTGTGATCTTCTTCAATGCTGCACTCCTGACCTGCGCCATGATCCGATTTGCCGGAGGGGACCCGACGGTGATGGACGGGCTGCGGTCCTCTTGTCGCAACATTCACCAGATTTTCGTCTGGTCTCTATTCGCCTCCACCATCGGCTACATCATCCAGATGATCGAAAGCCGGTTCGACGGACTGGCGCGCCTGTTCATCGGTGCGATCGGTACCGCTTGGGCCATCGCCATCTACTTTGCCATTCCGGTGCTGGTGGTCGATCGAGTCGGACCGATTGAAGCGGTAAAACGCTCCGTCTCGGCCATGCGCAAGACCTGGGGAACCGCACTGGCCTCCCACGCTGGTCTGGCCGGGCTAACTACGCTGGCGGGCATCATCGGTTTTCTGCTGATTGCCGCTGGCGGAGTCCGTTTTGTGGATCAGCCGCCGGTGGCCTATGGTTTATGGGCGGCGGCCATCCTCTGGTTCACGGCGACGACATTGATTATCACGACCCTGTCGTCGATCCTGAAAGCTGCACTTTACATCTACGCCGTTGAGGGCGTCGTGCCGCAGTATTTCGACGAGCGGACCATTCGCAGTGCCTTTGGAAAAAAGGGAAACTGAGCAGGCTGTACGGATCAGGCGACCAGAAACGCCAGATTGTCGTCGGCCCTGTTCGGCGCAACTTCCGTGACTTCCGCGCTTACGATCTTCTCCACCACGAAGGGATCCTGATCTATGCGAGCTTGCAGCGCGTCACGATCAGAGCCGTGCGCCAGAACCATGCCACCGCCATTGGGTTTCAAGCTGCCGACAAGCAGAAAGACCCCGTCGTCAAATCCTTTCTGGATCCAGGCCTTGTGCTGTTCCATAAAGTGCGGGGCAGCGGCTTTGTTCTCGGCGAATTTCAGAAAAACGATAAACACTGGGGGACTCCCTAGTTGGCGGCTTGGATGTGCGTGCGAACCCAGTCGGTCATCGCGTCAACCTCCCGCCGAACGAAATTCTCATCCTTGAAGGCGTTTGCGAGGACTGCAACGCCCTGACTGCGTGCAACCAGGTGTAGTGCAAGCTCCTCGGCGTCATTCTTGCGGCCGAGTGCCCTGAATTGACCAGTGAGCCAGTCATTGAAAAGGGTGAAGAGCTCATTCGCCCGTGGTTGGGCATTATGGGAGAGTTTCGTCAGTTCGCTCGCGAGCGTTCCGACCGGGCAGCCATGGGCCATGATCTTCGACTGGTTGGTGATTAAGATCAGAATGAAGCAGCCAATCCGTGTTTCCGGCGTATCTCCATCTGCCTCCCAGCGATCAAGTAATTCGCGTGTTTTTGCAATGCGACGGTCAATGACAGCGTCTAAAATGTCGTCCTTCGATTTGAAGTGATAGTAGAAATTCCCGCGAGAAATCTGGACCGCGCCGGCGATGTCGGCAAACGATGTTGCCTCGAAGCCCTGGCTGTAAAATAGCTCATCTGCCGCCTCTACGATCTGGCCGCGCGTTGAATGCTTGCTCATGCGCATATCACCTGAACCCAAGAAAATTCATTTAGGACGCTTGTCCTATAAAGTGAATTAGGACAATTGTCCCAGAAGAGTCAAGGCTGAAATAGCTCGTTGAATCTCGGCCAATGAGTTGGGGCAGGCGGCGGCAAGGGGGAAAAAACAACAAAAATATTTTTTTATTTCGCGACTAGGACATTGCCGTCTCGCTTCGGGGCTCCTAAATTGCGCCTCGAAGCGGAGGAGACGAAAGGGGCCCTATCGGTCCTGACAGCCTCCGCCGGTCACCGGACCCAAAGGAGTTTTGCTATGTCTTTCGAACTTCCCGCACTGCCTTATGCCTATGATGCTCTCGGCCCCTACATGTCTGCCGAGACGTTGGAATTCCATCACGACAAGCACCATCAGGCCTATGTCACCAACGGCAACAATCTTCTGAAAGACAGCGGTCTTGAAGGCAAGACTCTTGAAGAGATCGTCAAGGAAAGCTTCGGCAAGAACGCTGGCCTCTTCAACAATGCGGGCCAGCATTACAACCACCTGCACTTCTGGAACTGGATGAAGAAGGACGGCGGTGGCACGTCTCTCCCAGGCGTTCTCGCTTCCAAGATCGACAGCGATCTGGGCGGCTACGACAAGTTCAAGGCAGACTTCATGGCTGCTGGCGCGACCCAGTTCGGCTCCGGCTGGGCCTGGTTGGCGCTCAAGGACGGCAAACTGGAAGTGATGAAGACCCCGAACGGCGAAAACCCGCTGGTTCATGGTGCAACACCACTGCTTGGCTGTGACGTTTGGGAACATTCCTATTACATCGATTACCGCAACGCGCGTCCGAAGTACCTGGAAGCCTTCGTCGACAATCTGATCAACTGGGACTACGTCCTCGAGCTTTACGAAGCCGCTTCCTGATCGGTATCGAAATTCCGCGTTTCGAGAACCCCGGCCCTCGCGCCGGGGTTTTTGCATTCCTGTTCTCTTTTCATTGTTTCCATTGCGGTTCGTTTATATCTCATGTCTGATCACAGGCTCGTGATCTGTCATCCTTTGCTTGATCGGTCCGGGTATAATTGCCAGTGTTCAGTTCTCTTGGAGAGGAGAGCGAAATGCGTAAACTGGTACTGGGAATGGCGCTCGCCGCCGTGACATCCCTCGGCGTGACATCTGTGATCGCGGCTGATGATCCGATCGAAATCAGAAAATCCATCATGCAGTCTGTTGGTGCGGCAGCCGGTCTTGGCGGCGGCATGATGAAGGGCGAAGTCGCCTATACCCCAGCCGCTGGCAAGGCGGTTATCGCGGCCATGAACGCGTCCGCAGATTCTTTTGGCTCTTTCTTTCCTGCAGGATCGGAAGCAGGCGACACGACTGCTTCACCGAAAATCTGGGAAGATGCAGCAGGTTTCGAAGCCGCTCTTGCCAAGTTTTCTGAAGCGACCGGCGCGGCGATGTCAGCGTCCGGCAGGAGCGGTCCGGCGGATGTGGATGCCTTCAAGGCGGCCATGGGACCGGTCTTCGGCAACTGCAAGTCCTGCCATGAGGCCTTCCGCGTAAAGAAATAGCGCCTGAGGGATAAGGACATTGAAAGAGCTTGCCGCAATTCTCGTGATCGTTGGTCTGGCAGGGGCTGCGGCAGGCTGGATATTGACTGTCCCGGAAACCTTATCCAGGACGCAGATCGCGGATCTTCCCGCCGGTGATCCGGTGAACGGGGAACTGCTGTTCTGGGCCGGTGGCTGTGCATCATGTCATGCTGCACCCGGTGCGACAGGTGACGACAAGCTGTTGCTGGGCGGCGGGCTCAAGCTGGAAACGCCCTTCGGCGCGTTTGTCGCGCCTAATATTTCGAGCGATCAGGAGGACGGCATCGGCGGCTGGTCAAAAGTCGACTTCGCAAATGCCATGCTGACAGGAACGTCTCCTCAAGGAAGTCATCTCTATCCTGCCTTCCCCTATACATCCTATGCGCAGATGACTTTGTCTGATGTCGCCGATCTTTACGCCTTCATGACGTTTCTACCAGCCGTCAGCGGCAAAGCAGCGGCTCATGAGCTGGGGTTCCCATTCAATATTCGCCGCGGACTTGGCCTTTGGAAGCTCTTGAACCTGAGTTCCGAACCAGTGATTTCCGCACCCGCGGCGGGAAGTGACGTTGATCCCGATCTCTGGCAACGCGGCCGCTATCTCGTCGAGGGACCAGGGCACTGCGGCGAATGTCATACGCCGCGCGACCTTATGGGCGGATTGGACAAGTCTCGCTGGATGTCCGGCGCGGCAGCAGCCTCCGGTGAGGGAAGGGTGCCAGGACTTGATCCGGAATCTGACATCGGCAGCTGGAGCGCCGCCGATCTCGCCTACTATCTGGAAAGCGGCTTTACCCCTGAATATGACAGCGTCGGCGGCGAGATGGTCTCTGTGCAGGAAAACATGGCCAGGTTGCCGGCCAGCGACCGGGAGGCAATCGCCGCCTACCTGAAGGCCCTTCCGGCCGCCAGCACCAATTGACGCGAAACGCGGTCCAGACAAGCAGCAGCCAGCTCAGAGAGCGAAGATGGCTTCGACCTCCAGCGCAAGTTCTGGCGCAAACAGACCCCTGACGATCACCATCGAGCTGGCCGGCGCCTGTGCTGCGTAGCGCTCGGTAAGGGAGTCGCGCAGTGATGGGATGTTAGTGGGGTCGGTGATGAACACCGTAACCTTCACCAGCTTTTCCATCGAAGATCCCTGGCTGGTCACAATGCGCTCCAGCTGATCGAATATGGCAGTTGCCTGTTGCGAAGCGGAGGCGGACTGAGCATCGGTTCCGAAGGCGGTGAAACCCGAGGTGTAAAGCGTGTCGCCGTGCCGTACGGCGTGGCTATAGGGCCCGACCGGCAGGCCGAGCTCTGGAAGATTGATCCGGGTGAGCGGCATGACAAAATTCCTTTTAAGATATCTTAGATGCGGCGGGTGATCTGTGCCGTCAGCGCCTGAATGAGCGGTCCGAGAACGAAGGCAATCGAAAAGGCCGCGGGCCAGGCAAGCAGGAACGCTGACATCCATTGGTCAGCGAACCCGTCGTGCCAGCCCAGGTTGATGAGCGTGACCCAGCCGGACATCAAGAACGACAGAAAGAAGGACATGAGCGCCGAAAAGACGAGGCGTGTTTTCATCTTGTCACTGGGCTCAGCTGTTGGCCGCAGTGCGATGCGCACCGATCTTGCCCAGTTTCTCGATGTAGGCCACCTGCGTGTAGTTTTTCGCCAGATAGTCGAGGGTGTGCTGCGCTTCAAAATGCGCCGTCAGGGCGGCCTGGTTCACCCAGCATTCCCAAAGCGTGAATTTGGACGGGTCATCCTTTTGCTGACGGATCTCGAACAGGATGCATCCCGGTTCACGAGAGGTTTGTTCCATCAGAAGCTGCAGGGCTTTTTCAGCAATTGTTGCATCAGTCCCTGGTGTCAGTTCGATTCCGGCACTTACCCAAAGCGTTTCCATGTGATCTCCGTTCCTCACAATTGAATGACGAAGACTCTTCTAGAGATTTCATTTAGCGGAAAAAATATTGAATTCTTCATAATTAAATTCCATAAATGAAATCATGTTGGACGACATATCACTCTTTGTGCACATTGTTCGAAACGGCGGCCTGGCGGCGGCTGCGGTCGAGCTTGGCTTGCCTGCCGCAACGGTGACACGCCGCCTACAGAAACTGGAGCATGTTCTCGGGTGTCGGTTGATCCATCGCTCGGCGCGCAAATTCAGTCTCACGTCGGAGGGAGAGGCCTATTTTGAGGCCTACGCGGAGCTTGTTCAGCAGTTTGACGCGACAACCCGCGCCATGTCCGCCGAACTTCATCAAATCAGCGGCAAACTGACGGTGCTGGCGCCGACCAATGTGTCCGTCGGCATCTTGCAGCCCATGTGGTCAGAATTTGTCCGAAAACATCCTCAGATCCGTCTGGATTTGCGCCTCGGCAACAAGTTGCAGGATATCTATGATGGGCAGGTCGATTTGGCGCTGCGTATCGGACCACAGCAGGACTCTCAGTTGTTTCAGATACGCCTTGGCGTGGTTACGACTATTGTCGTTGCCTCTCGCGAGTATCTGGCTGAGCATGGGACGCCCGATCACCTGTCCGACCTCGCTGCCCATCGGATCATCGCCGTCAACGGGCTGCCTCACTGGTCAATGCGCAACAAACTGGACGGCTCCACGGAAGCCATGCGACTTGAAGCGACAACGCAGGTGGATGACATCGGTCTTGCCCGCCAGTTGGCGCGCGACGGTCTGGGCATTGCCCTGCTGCCGGCCAGTGAATTGGTCGATGATCTCGAAAGCGGCCGGTTGTGCCGTATCCTGACGGATTGGCAGGGCCCTGACCGCGAAGCCTTTGCGATCTGGCCGACGGGCCGATTGCTGAGCGCGCGGGCAAAATGCCTTCGGGACTTCATGCAGGCCCACATCGGCAGGATGCCGGTCCTGCAGGGTCAGGTGCCCGTCTGTAGCGAGACCTGATCTTGGGGAAAATCAGATCGACTGGCACCGGCTGTAGATGGGGAAGTCGATGTATCCGGACATATAGGTCAGGAAGGCTTGGCATTCCTGGCTGGTCTTGAAGCAGCCTTCACGCGAGACGTTGAAGGTTCGGTCGAAGTCGTATTTCTTGCCGCCAACGATCCCACGCCACCCGGAAGTGTTGCCTGCTGCCTTGAAGGACTTGCAGTCGTACTTCGTACCGTAGGTTTGCGGCACATAGCGTGTGTCATAGGTTGGAGCGAGGAGAAGGTCGCTGGGTGTCTGAATTTGACAGGCGGAGAGGAAACCGAGCGCGAGGACCGCAATACAGATCTTCGCCATCTTGGAAGGAACCATGCTCAACTCTCCGCAGTTTTCGATGTGCCTTGTGCCTGAGGTGCTTTGCATCCCCGGCACCTGTGATCCGTAACGTCCTTTGGCTGGCTTGCCAAGATTGAAAACGGGACCGCACTCTTTGCCCGGAGGCGGGCCAATGCGGTCCCAGAGCTTTGAACTGACCGCTAGTCGACGTGGATCCAGCGAAGCATTACAAAGTTGTCGGCCCGCTGCGTCAGATCGATATTGGCCTTGGAACCCCAAAGAAGCGGCTGAATGTGCAGGGGTACGTAGACCACATCGTTTTTGACCGTCACCGCGATGTCGTCAAGCATGGACTGGCGCGTGGCCGGATCGATTTCACGCTGGATCTTCGGCAAGAGCTCATCGACCTTGGCATTGGAATAACCGCCAAAATTCCAACTGCCGAGCTTCTTTTCAGTGTTCGGCGTTGTGACGAGGAAGCGGATCGGGTGTTCAGCGTCGAAAGTGCCCGGTGACCAGCCGAGAAGATACATGTCGTAGTTGCCGGCGCGCAGCTCTTTCCAGTAGTTGCGTACGGGCATGGCCGTGAGGTTGGCCTTCATGCCGACTTTGGTCAGCATGGCCGCCATTGCCTTGCAGAGCGCTTCATCGTTGATGTAGCGGTCATTCGGGCACATCAGGCCAAAGGAAAAACCGTCCGGATAGCCAGCTTCCGCAAGCAGCGCCTTGGCCGTATCAGGGTCGAAGCCGGCGCGATCTTCGGCGGCCTTGCTGTAGCCCTTCATCTGCGGGCTCACCAGCTGACTGGCAACTTCCGCATTGCCGCGCATGATCTTGTCGACAAGCGCTTCGGCGTCGATGGCCAGTTGGGCGGCCTTGCGAACCTTCACATCCTGGAAGGGATTCTTGCCCTCGGTTTCCTTGGAGTATTTTAGTGCGTCATGGCTGTGACCGAAGCCCAGCATGATCACGCGCGCCTCAATGCCCTGGTGCAGCTTCAGGCCGTCCTGTGATGCGATCCGGTCGATGTCCTGCACCGGTACCGGGTTGATCAGGTCGACCTGGCCGCTGAGCAGACCGGCAACGGCGGTCGCAGGATTGGCGATGGGCAGGAACGTTGCCTTGGTCAGATTGTGTTCTGCCGTGTCCCACCATCCCTCAAAGGGTTCCAGAACAGTCTCGACGCCGGGTTCCCGCTTCACGACCATGAAGGGTCCAGTGCCGTTTGCATTCAGCGTCGCAAAAGTCTCCGTTTCCTGCGCCGGGCGTTCCGTGCCGTTGGCCTCGGACCAGCCCTTGTCCATGATCATGAAGTTGGCGATGGAGTCGGGAAAGATTGGATCCGGCCGGTGGGTCAGAAAGTCGACGGTGTAGTCATCGACGACAACCACGTCCTTGATCGGAGAAAACCACGAGCTGGTGTCGGACTGCTCCGACGATGCGCGTTGATAGGAAAACAGCACGTCCTCCGCGTTGAAGGCCGATCCGTCATGGAAGGTGACATCCTTGCGCAGATGGAAGCGCCAGCCGTCTTCTCCGATGGGCTCAAAGCTCTCTGCGAGTGAGCCCTCGATCGCCATCTCCTTGTTGCGGCGGACAAGGCCTTCATAAACGTTGTTGAGGAAGCCGAGAACAGGTGCAGAGTTAACCGCATGCGGATCCATGGTTTGCGGATCTGTTGGCGATGACCAGCGCAGCTCGGCAGCAGTTGTTGCCCCGGCCGACGCGAGCAATGTGGCGGCCAGCAAGCTGCTCGCCAGGCCTGCGCGTGCCGCATTGGCAAATGCGTTCCCGCGCACTGTTTTCTTTGCGATCATCTTGTGTCCCCTCATGCATGATCAATTTGTCGGGAGATTGCGTGGTTTTGCGCGTGAATGAAATGCCGGCCGCTCCAAAAAGAACGGCCGGCTCTTCACAATTTCGCAATATCGCCCGGGTGCCCCGCCGACCTTCTGCCGATGGCAGCTCGCCGCTTGAACCTTAGGCCTTACTGGTCACCATCAGTGCGAAGGCCTGCACAAGGGCAACTTCCTTCAGCCGGTCGAAGCGGCCTGACGCACCGCCATGGCCAGCTTCCATATTGGTTTTCAGCATCAAGAGGCTGTCGCCCGTCTTGGTCGCGCGCAGCTTGGCCACCCATTTCGCAGGCTCCCAGTAAGTCACGCGCGGATCGGTCAATCCGCCGACAGCAAGGATAGCTGGATAGTCCTTCGCCGCTACATTGTCATAGGGCGAGTAGCTGGCGATATAGTCATAGGCCGCCTTGTCGGTGATCGGATTGCCCCACTCGGGCCATTCCGGTGGCGTCAGCGGCAGCGTGTCATCCAGCATGGTGGCCAGGACGTCGACGAAGGGGACTTCGGCGATGATGCCCTTAAAGGCGTCCGGAGCCATGTTGGCGACAGCGCCCATCAGCATGCCGCCGGCAGAGCCTCCCTGCGCGACAATACGGTCATGAGAGGTGAAGCGCTCCGATGACAGGTGTTTGGACGCCGCGATGAAGTCGGTGAACGTGTTCTTCTTGTTCTCCCGGCGTCCGTCCTTGTACCAGCGGAACCCCTTTTCCTTGCCACCGCGAATATGGGCGATGGCATAGACAAATCCCCGGTCCACCAGCGACAGCGCATTGGTGTTGAAGCTGGCGGGCATGGACATGCCGTAAGATCCATAGCCGTAGAGCAGGCAAGGAGCAGAGCCGTCGAGCACCGTGTCCTTGCGGTAGAGAAGGGAGATCGGCACGGTCTCGCCATCACCCGCCGGGGCCTGCAGGCGCCGGGTGACATAGCTGGCCGGATCATGACCGGAAGGGACTTGCTGTTCCTTGCGCAGCACGCGCTCACGCGTCTCGACGTTGTAGTCATAGACACGGCTTGGTGTGGTCATCGACGAGTAGGTGAAACGAATGTCCGTTGTGTCGAACTCATAGCCACCGCTCAACCCGAGCGCATAGGCTTCTTCGTCGAAGGAAATTTCGTGCTCGATGTTGTCGGTAAGCCTGCGGATCACGATGCGCGGCAATCCGTTTTCGCGCTCAAGCCGCACCATGAACGTCTTGAAGAGGCCATGAGACAGGATCAGCCGGCCGGCCTTATGTGGGACAAGATCCGTCCAGAACTCGCGCCCTGGTGTTGCCTTTGGGGCGGTGACGATCTTGAAGTCTTCCGCGTCACCCAGGTTGGTCCGTATGTAATAGCTGTCGCCATTGTCCTCGACCGAGTACTCGACGCCGGTGTCGCGCGGAGCGATCAGGTGCGGTGGATCCAGCGGGCTATGGGCCGGAATGGTCCAGACTTCCGACGTCTCATGATCGTGAATGTCGATCAGGATCGTGTCGCCGGACTGGGTTCTGCCAACGCCCATGAAGAACCCGGCATCCTCTTCCTCGAACACCAGAATGTCGGCAGACGGGTCAGTGCCGATTTCGTGCCTGAAGAGTTTCGACGGCCGGTGATTGTCATCGAGCCGCACATAGAACAGATATTTGCCATCGGCGGAAAAAACGCCCCCGCCTGCGGTGTCCTCGATGCGCGTTTCGCTGTCCAGGCCGGTTTCCAGGTCACGGATCTGCAGGGAGTAAAACTCGGATCCCTTGTCGTCATAGCCCCAGGCAAGCAGCTTGTGGTCGTCGGAATGACCCGCGCCGCCAAACTTGAAATAGGCTCTGCCCTCGGCTTCCCTGTCGCCGTCCAGAAGGATCTCCTCTTCCGATCCATCCCGCTTGGTGCGCAGGAATTTCGGATGCTGTCCGCCGGTCACATATTTGATGCCATAGGCATAGGGACCGTCGGGGGAGGGGACCGAGCTGTCGTCTTCCTTGATCCGGCCGCGCATCTCGGCAAAGAGCGCGTCCTGAAGCTCTTTGGTCGGCGCCATCATGGTGTCCTGATAGGCATTTTCTGCGTCGAGATAGGCCTCGATATCATCATCGAGCACATCCCGGCCGTCACGCATGACATCTTGCCAGTTGTCCGCTCTCAGCCAGGCGTAATCGTCGGTGCGCTGGATGCCGTGGGTCTCAAGGGTGACGGGGCGTGCCTGCGCACGCGGAGGAAGAGGTTTGGTCATCATTCAACGGAAGTAGGATTTTTGATTGAATGAGGCAAGAGGCATCAACCGGATGAGGCTTGATAGGGATGCCGAATTCCAAAGCTGACAGATGTCTGTGCCTGAACACTTGATTTAAATGTGGGGTAACGGGTCGGTGAATTCGTATTAATTACAAGGTTAGTTCAGAGAAATTTTACAATCCAAGGTTACTTATACGGCACGCTGGAGGGTGGAATTTTGCTCAGACTTCCTATCGACTATTTCCTCATTATCGTCGTTGGCTTTGCAGTCGGGTTCGGTTCGTTGTTTGTCATACGTCCAATGACGCGGAGCACCGAAATGCCAACCCATAGCGAACTCGAAGACAAGCTGGAAACGGAGGAGGTTGATGCGAGTTTTACAACGCCGAGATCGCGTCGTGGCTCCAGCGAATGGATCCACGACTCGATTAGGTTCGCCTCAGAATTAGAATATCTTGAGGATGCGAATTGTTCTGATCATGCCATGAAGCTCTATGGCGACGTTCTTGCTGATCTCGATACCAGTAGTTTCGATCCAAAGTCTGGCCGCCTGATCAGTGCTGACGGGCAACTTCTTTCCGGCATGGGCATGAGGCTGTTCGTTCGGTCGGTCGTTGCCTTGAAGCCGATGCCCTACATGAAAGACGAATATATCCCGGACAACTTCAAGCCAATGATGCGGTATGTCAGTCGGAAAAAGACTTGGTCGGAATGCAAGTTTAAAACGCCGTTCTCGATGCACCGGAAATAGGTTCTTTGGATGAATGTGAGCAGCGGTCACATGGTTGCGACTGGACGGCTGTTCCGCCCTCGCATCAGAATAAACACCATCAGTCCGATGTTCATGAAGTTCCAGGCGATGCCGTTCAAAAACGCAGCGTCATAGGATCCTGTCAGGTCATAGATCCAGCCGGACATCCAGCCGCCGAGGGCCATGCCGAGGATGGTCGCCATGATCACCAGGCCCACTCTCTGCCCCGCCTCCTTCGCGGGCAGATACTCGCGCACCACGATCGCATAGCTGGGCACGATGCCGCCCTGGGAGAGGCCGAACACCAGGGAAACGAGGTAGAGAGAGACCAATCCGTCAAAGGGCAGATACAAAAACAGTGCGGCACATTGCAGGACCGAGCCGACCAGGAGGGTGCGGACACCGCCGATGGCGTCTGCAAGAAATCCGGACGCCAGACGGCTCACAACCCCTGCCCCCACCATGATCGCCAGCATGTCGGCGCCGCGCGCAACGCCATAGCCAAGGTCGACGCAATAGGCGACGATATGGACCTGCGGCATCGACATGGCGACACAGCAGCCGAGCCCGGCGAGCACCAGCAGGAGCTGAAGCGTCAGCGGCGACAGGCCTGACGAGCGAAGACCGGAAGAGTGAGGGCCTGCATCCGCCAACGCCGGTTTGCCGGCGGCCTCGTTACTTGGCGGCGGAGGGGCCGCGCGCAGGAACAGGCTGAGCGGCACCATGATGACAACGCACAACACCGCGATCATCAGATAGGTGCTGCGCCAGTCCGTGAAGCCCAATGTCCATTGAATAAAGCTCGGCCACAGGACGCCGGCGAGATAGTTGCCGCAGGCCGCCGAGGCCACCGCAATGCCCCGCCGCTTCTCGAACCAGTGCGACAGGTCCGAAATCAGCGGGCCGAAGGTCGCCGCGGTGCCTACGCCGATGAGAAGCCCCTGGGCCAGCGAGAAGGTGATGATGCCGGTCGAAAGGCCCGCAAGGGCAAATCCTGCCCCAAGGGAAAGCGCGGACAGAAGGACAGGCACAACGACGCCGTAGCGGTCGACCCAGCGTCCGACCAGATAGTTTCCCGCCGCAAAGCCAAGCATGGTGAGCATGTAGGAAAACGAGGCTTCTCCGCGGTCGACGCCGAATTCCGCCTGAACGGCAGGCAGCACCACGACCACCGCCCAAATGCCTGCGCCGCCGACGGTGCCCAAAAGAATGCAGATGGCCAGACGGAACCAGGATGCGGCACCGTCGACCGTGTCGGTCGCAGTGGAGGCGAGAGGAGTGGACAAGGAAAGACCTGGACGTCGAGAATGATCTTCGAAGCGTAGCAGGGGCGATGGATGAGCGCCAGTCACCGGCGCCCATCCGCCTGAGTTACGAAAGCGCCGACGAAACGAAGGCCTTCAGGGACAAGGTCGGGTGGCCGATGATGTCCTCAAGATCCGTGCTGGCGGTGTAAAGCGCGCCCTTTGCCGCCGCCGCATCCGTATCAGCCAGGACATCGGCAAAGCCCTGGGGCAAACCGGCGCCGACCAGAACCTTGGCATAGTCTGCCTGCGGCAGGTTCTGGAACGGAATGTCTCGCCCGGTCTGGGCGGAGATTTCCGCGGCAAGCTCGGCCAGGGTTAAGGCCGGTGCGCCGCCAAGCTCATGGATGCGCGTGGAGGTGTCATCCCCGGTCAGGGTGATGGCGGCCGCTTCCGCGTAATCCTTGCGGCTGGCAGCGGAAATGAGCCCGTCGCCGGACCCGCCGACAACCGCGCCATGGGCGAGGGCGGCGTCCACCGTGCCGGCGTAATTCTCCAGATACCAGCCGTTGCGCAGGATGACATGGGCGATGCCGGAGGCCTTGAGCGCCGCTTCTGTCGTCTCATGCTCCTGCGCCAAAATCATGGGCGAACTCCCGGTGTTGATCAGGCTGGTGTAGACGATGAAGGAAACGCCGGCCTTCTTGGCGGCGTCGATCACGGCCGCATGTTGCCGGGTTCGCTGGCCGATCTCGCTGCCGGAAATGAGCAGCAGCCTCTCCACACCTTCAAGCGCCGCGTCGAGCGTGTCCGGCCGGTCGTAGTCGGCTTCGACCAGGGTCACCGTGTCGGACGCCAGATCAGCGGCCTTGTCCGGCGAGCGGACGAGGGCGCGCACGTCCTTGATGTTCCGGTCGGCGAGGGTTTTCAGAACGAGGCGGCCTAGTTGGCCATTGGCACCTGTCAGAGCGAGCATTTGGATGTCTCCTTGGTTGGAAATTGGCTCCAGATGCCCGATATGGCTTGAAAGCTTTCTATTCGTAAGTACATACAAAAAGGTTAGTTTGAAAAAAGATCACCCAACCGCCAGGAAAGGTGCAGCATGACGGCCAAGAATTCTGCCGGAGCAGAGATGCAGCCGGATCAGGTGGAGGATGGCGACGGCACAAGGCTGTCGGAAATCGTGCGCCGCGGCGAACTCCTGGGCGGCGATTGTCCGTCGCGCGAGATCCTTAATCATCTGACCAGCCGCTGGGGCGTTCTGGTGCTTCTTGCCTTGATGCAGGGGGCGCACCGTTTTGCCCAGCTGCGCCGGAAGGTCGGCGGGGTCAGCGAAAAGATGCTGGCGCAGACGCTGCAGACCCTGGAGGCGGACGGCTTCGTTCACCGCAAGGCCTATCCGGTCGTCCCGCCGCACGTGGAATACACTCTGACCCCGCTCGGCCTCGAGGCGGCGGAAAAGGTAAGGGACTTTGCCGACTGGATCGAAGTCAACATCGGCCGGATCCTGAAGGCAGGAGACGAGACCAGACAGGCCGCTTCAAACGACACCTAGGTCATCTTCCGGTCAAACCGCATCAGTTGCCGGGCTTGGCTGTAGGTGTCGGCCCGTCGTTCTTGCAGATGCGCGCCGTCTCGCCGGTCTCAAGCTGTGCAATGAGACAGGGGCTGGAAGCACCGTCGACTGACAGCGGAAGCAGGGTCTTCAGCTGACCGGGCAGGGCAAGCGTCGCAAGCTCCCGCCATTGGCCACCCGACATCTGCATCATGCGCAGCGTTGATCTCGTGTCGGACGGCACCACAAGGACCGGCCCAGCCTGATCCTCCACAACGGCAGAGAGGCGCTGCTCCCGGGCGCCGTTGCGGTGATTGGAAAAACCGCGCGTCGCGGCGATGACCTCCAGCCGGTCGCCCTGCCAGTCCAGCACCTTCAAGGTGCCGCCGATGTGCGGCGTTTCAACATAGGCGATCTGCTGGCGGCCAAGGCCTGCGAAATCCGCGATCCCGGCAATGTTCAGCCAGCGGTTGGATCGCCCGATCGGAGCGGAAACGGCCCGCTCGACAAGTTTGCCGTCCTCGATCCCGTAAATGCCGACCGCGCCACCGGCCCGTGCAAAGGCAACAATGGCAATGACTTCCGTCTTTCCGTCACCGTCCAGATCGACCAGCCGCGGCGTGCGGTCCTCAAACACTCTGTCTTCGGGCAAGTCATAGCTGAGAAGCGCGCCAGAGGCGGTGCGGATGCTCAAGTCTCCACCCTCGATGACATCGCCAAGCGCGCCATGCCGGTAGCGCTCGGTCGGGGCGCTGTACCAGGCCTCAACAATGTCCTGCTGCACGTCAGGCGTCGCGATACGGCCATCCGGCAGGCCCTTGTGGTCCCCGCTCTGAGGCGCGGCGCGGCCAGCCTCTGCGAACGTCTCGGTGGGAAGCGGATTTTCCAGCATGTCCAGCTTCCACGAACCGGCACTGGCCGGCAGGGCGAGAACGGGAAGAAGACCGAGAGCTGCCAGAAGGCGAGGCAGGAGCGAAGCGGAAAGGATCACGGCAGGCAGACCTCGCAGGGTAAAGTTTCGAAGAGTTGAAACCTTCATAGCCGCTCAGCCGTTCACGCGCGATCACATCTCCTCACGAAACGGCAGGGAAGAGACTGATTTATCCTTCTCTTCCCGCCAGAGTTGTTGAAAGCCTGCCGCGCAGCTAAGCTTGCGGCCAAGACATTTCAACACAAGTGACTTTTATGCCAATCAGAACTTTTGCCGATATCGAGGCATTGTCGAACGAAGAAAAGCTGACCGAGGCGGAGCAGCTACTTCTCGACAACTGCAGGATTGGCAAGGCCACGATGCTGGGCGACGGCAAGCGCCCAAGTGACCCAAGCCCTGAACGGACCATCCGCGCGGACTTGCTGCGCTATCTGATCCTTGGCGGCTGTGAGCAATACAAGGTTCACGAATGGGGTGTGAAGCTGCTGGGTGCCAGGATTTCCGGTTCTCTCGACCTCAGCTTCGCGACAGCCAAAGGCGCGACACGGCTCCTACATTGCTGGTTCGAAGAGCCGATAGCAGCGTGGCAGGCGCAGTTTTCTGAAGTGGACCTGAATGATAGTTTTCTGCGCGGATTTCGCGGTCAGAGCGCTTTAATCAGCGGTGGTGTGTTCCTGGACAACGTGAGATCGATTGGGATGATTGATCTCAATAGTGCGGAGGTTGGTGGTCAGCTTTCCTGCAATGGAGCAGAGTTGGATGGTGTTGGGGAAAAAGCAGTCCATGCGCAGGGCGTGACCATCGGTGATGGCGTGTATCTAAGGAATTTGAGGGCGATCGGCACGATTAATCTCGTCCGCGCAGACGTCGACGGGCAACTTTCATGTACTGGGGCAGAGCTCGATGGGACCGGAGATCGAGCGCTCAATGCGCAGGGCAGCAGCATTAGAGGCGGTGTGGTTCTGCGGAACCTGACTTCGGTTGGTACAGTTGATTTCAATAGAGCCGAGGTCGTCGGACAGCTTTCTTGTGATGGCGCAAAGTTGGAGGGCGACGGCGACAGCGCGCTCCATGCTCAAGGTGTTGCTGTCAGTGCCGGCGTTTTTTTGGACAATGTGAGTTCTACTGGCACCGTTGATTTTGCCGGCGCCAAGATTGGAGGTCAACTTTCCTGTCAAGGCGCTGAACTAAAGGGAGCCGGGAAGAGGGCGCTACACGCGCAGGGCGCGACGATCAAAGATGGAGTTTTTCTACGGAACCTAACATCAATTGGCACGGTGGGTCTAAACGGCGCTGAAATTGGGGGGCAACTTTCCTGCAACGGCGTAGCTTTGAATGGCAACGGAGAAGAGGCGCTGTTCGGCCAAAGAATGATCGTCAAGGGGGGGTTCTATTGGAGAGGGGTCAAATCTGTAGCTGGGGCCGTGGATATAAACTCTGCACGCTTGGGCGATTTGGCAGATGACGCGGAGAGTTGGCTGAAAGTGAGCGATTTGGGTTTCGTCGGCATGACATATGATAACCTAGCTGGTCCTCTCGATTTGTTATTCCGTAAAAAATGGCTGCGAAGAGGCGCACTGTTTGCGGGCACTTTCCACCCTCAGCCCTACCAACAACTTGCAAAGTTTTTTCGTGAAACGGGCCATCGGCGTGAGGCGCGGGAGATTCTGATTGAAAAAGAAATCGAGGAACGAAAGGATGTGCGACGGCAGTTGCGCCGGAAACGCAGTTTTCTTAAGGCTCTATTGCACTTCTGTCGGACGCAGGAAGCCCATGCCGTTGAAAGTACATTGAGACGAACGCGTGCACAAAACTTGATTGGTGGGCGAGAGTTGACAGAACTGGCACACCGATTTCAGTCTGAAGGGGAGCGTGGAAAGCAAGGTGATTTTCTCACTGAAGCTCTGAAACGTGATTTCCACAATCAGTTGCAATTTGAGGCGACGCTTGCCCTTTTGCGTGGCTGGCGGTCCAATTTGTCCGATAAAACTTCGAGGGCGGTTGCCGCATATGGCTATAAGCCTTGGCTCAGCCTCTACTGGATGGCTGCGCTTCTCTTTCTTATCACGTTTGTCGCATGGGAGACTTGGGGCCAAGGTGATTTCGCACCCAATTCCGACGTGATCCTGACATCATCCGAGTGGGTCGTTCGAGCAGATGACGAGAATCTTTCCAACCCTGCCAAGGCCTGGGCCGAAAAACAGAAGCCGGGCCAGGATTATGAAACTTTTAATCCTTTCTTCTACGCTGCCGATGTCGTGATCCCGATTATTGATATCGGTCAGACCGATGCGTGGGGTCCGTCAACCAACCGCGGAGATTGGGGTCGACGGCTCTTCTATCTTCAGAAGTGCGCCATCGTTTTGGGCTGGATCTTTACAGCCATCTTTGCCGCTGCCGTCACCGGCATGATCCGCCGGGACGACTGACTATCCAGATGTGAACACCATGGCGTGGCCGTTGAGGCAGTATCTGAGGCCCGTGGGGGGCGGGCCGTCGGGGAAGACGTGACCCAGGTGTCCGTCGCAGTTCGAGCAGCGGATTTCCGTGCGCACCATGCCAAGGGTCCGGTCCTCGATCTCGGTGATCGCCTCCGGTGTCACCGCCCTGAAGAAGCTCGGCCAGCCGCAGCCGGCGTCGAACTTGGTGTCGGACAGAAACAGGGACTGTCCGCAGCCGGCGCAATCATAGCGGCCATGTTCGAAGGTGTTCAGATGCGGTCCCGTGCCCGGGCGTTCCGTGCCGCTCTGCCGCAGAACGTAAAACTGTTCCGGCGTGAGCTGCTCCTGCCACTCGGCGGCACTCTTGCGAACCTTGCTGTCGTCTGCGCTCATCACCTATCTCCCTGCTTTTGCCGAAGCAACCAGATAGGCGCCTGCGTTGCGCGCGGCAAGGGGACATGCCTCATGCGGTCCGCTCAAGGGCGGGCTGATCCGCGAAACTGGCCAGCATTAGCTGTTCGCTGGCCTCATCCATGGGCACCATCAATTCGATGGTCATGCCCTCGATGATCGCGTCCTGGACGGAGGCGAGTTGGCCGAGCATGGACGTCAGTCTCAGCTTCACGCCATCAGGCGCGGAGAATTCGATCGGCACGAAGACCGGGATCTCGATTGTGGTGTCTGACGTTTCGTTCGCGTCGATACCGTCGAACAAGCCCGCGGCCAAAGCCTCCTCGAGAAGAGCTGCCATCTCCGGATCTTCCGCGGCCTCGCGGTAGAGGCGTGTTGCCAAAACTGGCGCTGCTTCCTTCCAGTTCGTAACTCTTGAGCGGAAGTCATCACCAGTCAGAATGCGAAATAGGTTCGGTGGTTCATTACCAGGCGGGCAGGTGGCTGAAAGAAAGCGCTGGCCGGCAGTGTTCGATCTCAGGATCGTCCAGCGCTTGTCAACGACATAGGCGGGGAAAGGCCAGTGCCGCAAAAGCCGGTGTTCGATGATGTCGAGCGCTTCGCTGATTTCTTCAGACGCCAGATCCCGCCGCTTGTAGGGGCTGTGCAGTCCGGCCGCCTCATAAAGCGCGAGCCGGCTGGCGATCGGCAGGGCGAATTCCCTCTCGACGCGCTGGATCATTGAAAGGCTTGGCCGGGCGCGTCCGGTCTCCAGAAAGGACAGATGTCTCTGTGTGGTGCCAAGCCGGTTGGCAAAGTCGCACTGACTGAGGCCCGCCTGTCCGCGAACGGAACGAAGGGTACGGCCGAAAGCGGCTGCAGGTGGGTAGTCCGGTTCCATCGCCACGCCTTAGCGCTCCTGCTCTTGAGCTTCTATTCCCTCCAAGGGAATTGAAACAAAACCGCCTGCAATCAAGTCTTGCAAGTCACGAAAACCGGAGTTTACCGCATGCTTTTCTGGATTGCCGCCGTTCTCGCGTTGTATCTGGCACAAATTTATCTGTCCGCCACATTGTTTCTGCCAGCCGAAGGGCTTGTCGCCCATGCCGGTCCCCGAGATTCCCTTCCCGATCGCGGCAAATATGCAGGGCGTGCCGAGCGCGTTCTTGTCAATTTCAAGGAAAACCTGCCGTTTTTTCTGGTCCCTGCAGTTCTGGCTTTGGCACTGCCTGGCACTGATCTGTCTGCAGCAACCCTTGCAGCCCAAATCTTCCTGGTGGCCCGCATCTTCTTTGCAGCGTTCTATATGTTCGGCGTTCCCTGGGCGCGCTCTCTGGCCTATGGGGTTGGTCTTGGCGCCAATATCTATGGGTTCTGGGCACTTACTGGCTCCTAGCGGGGGCTGTCCCTCGAGCACCGGCGTTTGCCGTCCTGAAGTCGCCAACTCACGTTCTACCCAATTATCGACAGGCTGGCCGCACGGAGAACTCTCCGCATGCGGCCACTTTGATTCTGCCTCACAAGACCTTTGTTGAGGTGCTTTCAGAGGTTTGGAAAATATATCTAAAGTTGCTTAAATATAAAATGCCACTAATTGCTGCACGCAGGGTTTGAAAAAGCTATCGAAAGAACAAGACGGTTAAATACGACAGAGATTTATTTTGAAATTGATGTGCCAAGACAATTTCAGGAAATTCTTCAGGGCGAGCGCCGAAAAACGCATCTGGTCGATTGAAAAAACAGGTAATGAGCACGAGATAGACTATGGAAACGATGTTTTCGCTTATCGGCAAGTTGCGGAAAGAGTTTTCTAACTCTTGCGTGTCAAAAACGAGACACGTAAGAAAAGCCAGTTAACAAATCGGCGGAAATGCGTCGATTCGAACCGCAATCGCCCGGCGTGTAAATTTCGGAAAAGCGATCGAGACAGCATGACGACTGCAGTGATAGACACCACCATCCTGGCCGTTCTTGCGCCCTTTGCGGCCGCAGTTGTTGCCCCTTTCGCGACCAAGATCTTCAAGCAGAACGCTGCCTGGATCCTGGCATTGGTGCCCGCCTGGATTTTCTACCATTTCGCTGGATACATCGGTCCGGTTTCCCATGGCGAAAGCTTCACGCCCGCCGTCGAATGGGCTCCAAGCTACGGCATCAATCTATCCTTCTACATTGATGGGCTGTCGACGCTCTTTGCCCTGCTCATTTCCGGCATCGGCACCTTCATTATTTTATATGCCGGTGGCTATCTGAACGGTCATCCGCAGCAGGGCCGCTTCTTCTCTTTCCTGTTCCTGTTCATGGGCGCAATGCTCGGGCTGGTGACCGGCAACAATCTGATCACGCTCTTCATCTTCTGGGAGCTGACCTCGATCACTTCCTTCCTGCTGATCGGTTTCGACCATCTGCGCGCCGCCTCCCGCCGTGCTGCGCTGCAGGCGCTCGTGGTGACCGGCGGCGGCGGACTGTCGCTTCTCGCAGCGTTCATCCTGATCATCGGTGCGACCGGTGAGATCGAGATGTCCGCGCTTTTGTCGAGCCCGGATGTGATCAAGAACAGCGGTCTTTACCTGCCGATCTTCATTCTGGTTCTGGGCGGTGCCTTCACCAAGTCGGCGCAGTTCCCGTTCCATTTCTGGCTGCCGAACGCCATGGAAGCCCCGACGCCGGTATCCGCGTTCCTGCATTCCGCCACAATGGTCAAGGCCGGTGTCTATCTCTTGATGCGCATGCATCCGCTGCTGGGAGACACCGAACTCTGGACCACGGTCCTGCCGATCTTTGGCGGGGTGACGCTTCTAGTCGGCACGATCCTGGCGGTTCGCCAAACTGATCTGAAGCTGATGCTGGCCTATACGACCGTCGCCTCTCTGGGGCTGCTGGTGATGCTGGTCGGTACCAGCTGGGAAAAGGCGCTCGAGGGCGCAGTGCTTTACCTGCTGGCGCATTCTCTCTTCAAGGGCGCGCTGTTCATGGTCGCCGGCATCATCGATCACGAGACAGGGACCCGCGACGTGACCAAGCTCGGCGGCTTGCGCGGCGCCATGCCGATTACATTCGCCGCAGCTTGCCTTGCCGCCCTGTCCATGTCCGGCCTGCCGCCTTTCATCGGCTTCATCGCAAAGGAAGTCCTTTATGAGGGCACCTGGGAAATGGGCGCTGGCTCGCTGCTCGTCACCGGGACGGCGCTTCTCGGCAACTCGCTCATGCTGGTGATTGCCGCTGCCGTCGCGATCAAGCCGTTCTTTGGGCCGGCGGTCGAAACCCCGAAACATGCGCATGAAGGCCCCGTCCTGCTGTTTGCCGGTCCGCTGGTGCTGTCGCTGGCCGGGTTTGCAGCTGCGTTCTTCGCCCATCAGACAGGTGAGCTCTTTATCGGGCCTATGTTGTCTTCCCTGACGGGTCAGAGCGCTCATGTCGACCTGCATCTGATCCCGGCATACATCAGCGCCCCGCTGATCCTGTCGGTCCTCACGGGCGTGCTCGGTGTTGTTCTCTATCTTCAGCTCGCGCGCCTCCGGGCATTGGTCGCGAGTGTGCTTGCAGCAATCGGCTGGGGTCCGGACAAGGGCTTCGACCAGTTCGTCGCCGGCATTGTCTCCCTTTCGACGGCAGTGACGCGTCTGGTTCAGGGTGGCAGGATGCAGACCTACATGATGCTTACATTCGGCGTCACGGCGGCTGCGGTGCTGGTTCCCGCCTTCCTGACCGATGGTCTGCCGTCCATGCCCGCCATGCCTGACTATGCCTTCTATGAATGGGGCATCCTGGGCATCGCCTTCCTGGGACTGGTCGCGGTGCTTGTCGCCAAGACCCGGCTGACGGCCATCGTATCCCTCGGAATTCAAGGCTTTGCCGTTGCGGTCATCTTCATGCTCTTCGGAGCGCCGGACTTGAGCTTCACCCAGTTCATGGTTGAAACCCTGTCCGTGGTCATTCTGGCTCTCGTCATGACGCGGCTCAACCTGTCGCCGCGCGATCATCGCCCGGCCGGTGCCGTGCTGGTGACCGGCGCGATTTCCGCAGGCGTTGGGGCGGGCATTGCCCTGACTTTGATGGCGATCACCCAGCAGCCATTCGACAGCCGCCTGTCCGAATTCTTCACGGCTTACAGCCGGACAATCGCCCATGGCCGGAACATCGTGAACGTCATCATCGTCGATTTCCGCGGCTTTGACACGTTGGGCGAGATCGCGGTGGTCGTGCTGGCCGGACTTTGTGTCCTTGCGCTGATCCGGGTGCGTACCAAGCCCGAGGTCAAGGTGGACGAGGATGCCAGTGCGGAAGCGCTGGCCAAACGGGTGGAGGCAAGCTGATGCGCACGATTATTTTCCGCACCATCGCGCCTTATCTGGCTGCGCTGATGATCTTGTTTTCGGTCTTCGTGCTTTTGCGCGGCCACAATGAGCCTGGTGGCGGTTTCATCGGAGGCCTGATCGCGGCCTCTGCGCTGGCGATCTACGGCATCGCCTGTGGCGTTGCATCGGTGCGCCGCGCCATTGTGTTCCACCCGATGAGCATTTCGGCCTTTGGCCTGTTCATCGCGGTTCTCGCAGGCCTGCCGTCTCTTTTCCTGAAGCAGTCCTTCATGACCAGCCAGTGGCTTTCGTTCCGCTTCTTTGACGTCAACGTGGATCTCTCGACACCAATGCTGTTCGACATCGGGGTCTACTTTGTCGTGGTGGGCTCAATAGCCTCAATTGCACTGGCCCTGGAAGAAAGGGAGAGCGACTGATGGAAACCGGTCTTTCGATCCTCATCGGCCTGTTCTTCACCGTATCAGTCTATTTGATGCTGTCGAAGGAGCTGGTTCGGATGCTTCTGGGCATTGCCATCCTGGGAAACGCGGTCAACTTGCTGATCTTCACAGCCGGGCGTTTGACCCGTGAGGTGCCGCCGCTGATCCCCGAAGATCTCTATACACCGGCCGTTCAGACCGCGAACCCCTTGCCGCAGGCGCTCGTGCTGACAGCCATCGTGATTTCCTTTTCCTTCCTCGCGTTTCTTCTGGTGCTGGCTTTCCGGGCCTACCAGGAGCTGGGCACAGATGACGCCAACGAAATGCGCGTCGCAGAGCCCGCCGACGAACAAGCTCCCCCGCAAGGATACTGATCTCCATGGCCGGTTCCTCCGTTTCCGTTGATATCTCACAGGCCATGGCCGTCGCTCCGGTCTCCGCGGGCGACTGGCTGATTGTCGCACCGTCGATCCTGACGCTGCTTGGCGGCTCGCTGTGTCTGATGACCCGCAAGAACACGCAGGCTCAGCCCAAGATCGGTCTGATCTTCATGGTTCTGCTGGTCGCTGCCAACATTGGCCTGCTCGCGCGCGTTCTGGACAAGGGCGTGATCACCATGGTCATGGGCAACTGGCTGCCGCCATTCGGAATTGCCTTTACC
Source organism: Labrenzia sp. CE80 (assembly GCF_009650605.1). NCBI lineage: Bacteria > Pseudomonadati > Pseudomonadota > Alphaproteobacteria > Hyphomicrobiales > Stappiaceae > Labrenzia > Labrenzia sp. CE80. The sequence continues at coordinate 2,212,070 of NZ_WAJT01000001.1, read as the reverse complement.
GCCGATGCGCTGGGTGTAACGCTCTCGACCATTGCTTCGATTGTTGCGCTCTGCGCGGCGATTTACGGCAGTGCCACCATCGACAACACAGGTCGCCGCTACGGTTTCTATCCGTTCCTGCTGCTTTTGATGACGGGTGTCTCAGGTGCCTTCCTGACAGGCGACGTCTTCAACCTCTACGTCTGGTTTGAAGTCCTCCTGATTTCTTCCTATGGACTTCTGGTTCTGGGCAATGACAGGCCACAGCTGGACGGGTCGGTCAAATACGGCATCCTCAACCTGATCGGCACAAACCTGTTCTTGATCGCGACCGGCCTTCTCTACGGCATGTTCGGCACGCTCAACATGGCGGATCTGGCAACCAAGGTTGCCGCGCTTGAAAATGGCGCGTCCGGTACGTTGGCAACGATTGCCGCGCTGTATCTGTTGGCCTTTGCCATGAAGGCAGCGGCGTTCCCTGTGAATTTCTGGCTGCCGGCCTCTTATCATACGCCGAACATTGTCGTGTCTGCGGTCTTTGCCGGTCTTTTGACCAAGGTGGGCGTTTATGCGCTGATCCGCGTCTTCGTTCTGATCTTGCCGGGGTCCAGAGCCTATATGGCTGACCTGATTGCGCTGGTCGCCATGGGCACGATGCTGTCCGGTGCCATGGGCGCCTTGGCACAGGGTGAAGTTCGCCGGATCCTTGGCTACCTCGTGATCGCCGGCATCGGCTCAATGCTCGCGGGCGTCGCGGTCGGCTCGACCCTCGCCATCTCCGGTGCGATTTTCTACGCCGTGCATTCCATCATCGTGATGACTGCACTCTACATGGCTGCAGGTGTGATGATGCTGATGGGCGGATCCTACCGTCTTCGGGAGTTGGGTGGCCTCTATCAGGCGAGCCCCGCTTTCGCTGCTGTCTTCCTCGTGCTCGGATTTGCCGTTTCCGGCCTGCCGCCGTTCTCCGGCTTCTGGCCGAAGGTCATGCTCGTGGATGCAGCTCTCGGCGATGGTCGCAACTGGCTTGCAGGTGTCATCCTGTTGTCCGGTTTCCTGACGACACTCGCCGTCGGCCGAATTTGGATTTTCGCATTCTGGCGCGGCGGGCCGGAAGGAACGGCGGACGGAACTTCAACGGTCCGGATCAGTCCAATCGGCCAACTTGGCTCCGCATCGTTCTGGCTCCCGATCGGCATTCTGACGGCCCTTGTGGTTTATTTCGGCTTGCAGCCAGAATGGATGCTGCAGGTTGTCTCGCGCGGAGCAAGCGGTGTTGTCGAGCCCCTTGGCTATGTCCGCTCTGTTTTCGGAGGTCTCTAGATGACCGGCTTGTTCCTCATCAACATCCTGATGGCGCTGGCTTGGGGTGCCGTGTCGGGAAGCTTTACCGTCGTCAACTTGATGTTCGGCTTCGTCCTGTCGACAGGCGCCCTCTACCTGATCCGCGAGCAGGTCGGGACCGGGAGCTATTTCAACCGGGCAGGCAAGGCGATTGGCCTGGCACTTCTCTTTATCTACGAGCTGGCTCTTTCCGCCTGGCGCGTAGCACTTATTGTCATGCGGCCAAACATGAACCTGCAGCCGGGAATCATTGCTTATCCGCTGACGGTCGACCAGGACTTCGAGATCACGATGCTGGCCAACCTGATCACGCTGACCCCGGGAACCCTGTCGGTGGACGTCTCGGAAGACCGCAAGACGCTTTATGTTCATTGTATCGATGTGCCGGACCCGCAGGCGACGATCGACGACATCAAAAACGGGTTTGAACGCAAGATCCTGGAGGTGTTCCGATGACACCCATTGCGGCCTTTGCCGAAAACTTTCTGGACGTGTGTGTGCACATCTCGCTGGCGGTTCTCACCATATCGTTCCTGCTGATTGTCTACCGGACGGTGCGCGGTCCGACCCTGCCTGACCGGGTCATTGCCCTCGACATGCTGGTCGCGGTCGGCATCGGCTTTATCGCGGCCATCGGCGTGCTCACAGATTATTATCTCTATATCGACATCGCCATCACCCTTGGTCTTGTCGGCTTCCTTGCCACCGTTGCCTTTGCCCGCTTCGTCCTGAACAGGGGCAGCGCCGGCGATGAGACGATCATGCAGGAAGTTGAGGAAAGCGTTCAGCGCAGGGAGGCCGGTCAATGACAGCCGCGATCGACATTATTGTGGGCTTGATGCTGGTGGCGGGCGCCTTGTTTGCGCTTGTTGCCTCGGTCGGTCTTCTGCGCCTGAATGACCTTTACATGCGTATGCATGCCGCCTCTAAGGCCGGAACACTCGGCTCAGGCATGATGCTGCTGGCGCTGGCTGTTTATGCGGGGGATCTCGGTGTGGTTACGCGCGCTGTCGCCGGTGTGGTGTTCTTTCTGCTGACCGCCCCGGTTTCGGCGCATTTGCTGGCGAAAGCTGCATATGCAGTCGGGTATCGGCCTTGTGCTGACACCAAAATTGATGCACTCAAGGGTGTACTTGGTCCGGATAGGTGATATTACGTGTCCGGCGCTATGTAGGTGCGTGTAACGAAAGCGCTATTTGACGCTTGTTTGCATGAAATATGGCTAAAATGCCGAGTAGATTTCAAAATGTCGCAGCTTATGAACATGTGAAATATTTCCCTACATGGAATTTTTCTAGAAAAATTACTGTCATTATTAAGAATGAGGGGTTGTCGGCCCCAAGGCAGGACGATATAAGGGCGCGATCGTTGCCTTCCAAGTAGATTAATTTCTGATTAGTGCCAATTTCAAGTAACCGTTATTTGCGGTGTATGGCGCATCAAGATGCTTGCGAGGCCAGACAGAAAAATTCCTGATTTGAACTAAAGAACAGGTGGAAAATGACTGATAGTCCGGTGGATACCAACCTTATTGACCTGACCGCTGATATTGTTTCTGCATATGTCAGTAACAATACCGTGGCTTCTACAGACCTGCCGAATCTGATCAATGAGGTTTATGGTGCCCTTCAGCGCACATCCACAGCCTCTCATGAGCCAGAGCCAGAGCCACTCAAGCCGGCAGTTCCGGTGAAGAAGTCGGTCATGGCCGACTACATCATCTGCCTGGAAGATGGCAAGAAGTTCAAGTCGCTCAAGCGGCACCTGCGCACCCATTACGATATGACTCCGGAAGAGTACCGCGAAAAGTGGGACCTGCCGGCCGACTATCCGATGGTTGCTCCCAACTATGCTGCAGCTCGTTCCGAGCTTGCCAAAAAGATGGGTCTTGGCCAGCAGCGCAAGCGCTCCAAGTAAGGAACAGTTCCGCGTCTGTCATCCGGACGCTGATCTGAAAAATCAAAAAAAGCCGCTCGGGTTTCCGGGCGGCTTTTTTTTGTTTTCCCTCAAGGCGCAAGTTTCGGTGAAAGTGGACCGACTTTGGCCGTCACGAAAAAACGCGAGGAAATCCATTGTGTTGAAAGGCCAGAAAGCTTTCCGTTAGGTGTTGATGCAGGCGTCATCTTAAGGTTGTTTGAAAAGTTATCCCTAACCATAAATTGCATGACTACAATGTAGGAAAATAAGCCTAGTTCAGGTGAGGCCTTTGTTTTCGACAGCATTGGAGGATTGCAATGAGCGATTGCCGGGAGGGGTCTATCCCTCAGCGCCCGATCTACGGACCAGGAGGGCTGACGAGTTTACTGGCTCGAAATCGCACAGCTGCGCATCTGCATCTTGCGGAGGGATATGTCGCCCGGGCCTACTGCATCCAACCCACCGATCTCTACCGCACAACGCGCGGCAAGGCGCATATGGCCGAAGCCCGGCAGTTGGTAATGTACCTGGCCCACGTCGAGATCGGCATGCCCTTGATCAATGTCGCTCGCCATTACCGACGCGACCGCTCGACGGTGGCACATGCCTGCCGTGGCATTGAGGAGAGAAGAGAGGACCCGATCTTTGATGAACTTGTCGGGCAGATTGAGCGTCTGATCAGCATGCGGCAGGAAATGGTGGCAGACCTAGCCTTGGGAGGTGTTCAATGACCAGTGCTTCGGAGAGAACCTCGACGCCGGATCGAAAGCAATTGCTTTCTTTGCTGAAATCCCTGGCGCAAAAGGGAGTTCATCTCAAACGCGAAGGCGGGAAGGAGAAGGCGCTGCTGTGGACCCTGGTGCGGCAAGACAGGTCCGAGCGGCCCGTGGACAATCCGGATCTTGTCGCGGTTCTCGAGCGCCAGGGTCATCTGGAGTCGGGGAGGCATCAAACGCTCATCTTGTCTTCCGCCGGGCGACTGGCCCTCAAACGCTGGCTGAGCGCGGGGGATGGTTATTTTGAGCAGCACCGTGAAATACGTCTTCTGAATGTCGCAGATCCGCAAGGCGGCGGACGAACGGCGGTTCCGGTAAACCTTTGCGAAAGTCCGCTTGCCTGGCTCGCGAGCCGCAAGGATCGCAACGGCCGGTCTCTTCTGGACCGCGCGCAGGTCGAGGCTGGCGAGCGGTTACGTGCGGACTATGGTTTCGCGCGGCTCATGCCGACCATGTCAGGCGGCTGGCGCACGGGGGGAGGTGGCGGGACGACCGGCAATCGGGGCAGGGCAGCCGACCTGTCGGATGATGTCATCGCCGCCCGGCAACGTGTCGAGAGGGTTCTGACAGGGTTGGAGCCGGTTCTTGCGGGTCTGCTTGTCGATGTTTGCTGTCATCTCAAGGGCTTGACGGCAGTCGAGGTGGAGCGGGGGTGGCCGGCGCGGTCCGGAAAGGTCGTGCTTCAAATTGCGCTCACAGGTCTTGCCAGCCGCTATGGCTATGTGACCACCGCTGGAAACGGCGATGGTCGGATCCGCGCAGAACAGCCCAACCGAAAAGAGCTGTCCTGATCCTTATGCCGCTGTTGCAAGCGCGGCCTCGGCGTCTGCACGAATGCGCGCCACCATCGATTTCAGGCCGTTGGATCGCTGAGGCGTCAGGTGCTCCTGGAGACCAAGCCTGGCGAACAGGCCGTCGACGTCCGTGTCGAGGATGTCCTGCGCGGTTTTTCCTGAGAAAAGCGCCAGTACGATTGCAACGAGTCCCTGTACGATCAGCGCATCGCTGTCGCCGCGATAGGCAATCATGGGCTGGCCATCTTCACAGCGGGAAATCTCTGTCACCAACCAGACCTGTGACACGCAGCCGCGCACCTTGTTGGCCTCGTTTTTTTCTGCTTCGGGCAGTGGGGGAAGTTCCCGGCCAAGGTCGATCACATATTTGTAGCGATCTTCCCAGTCATCGAGGAACTCGAAGCTTTCGACAATGTCATCAAGTGTGCTGGTCATGTTGCTTTTTTGCCCGCCGGTCAAATCAAGGGTGATCTGTCGCTTGATATAGCTCCCGGCGCACGAGTTGCAAATCGGAGCGGACCATCAACGCAGGAAAATTCGGCAAGTGCCATGTCAGGCAGCGGCGCCAGTCGTCTTTCTGAAAAGAAAGAAACGCCGCAAATGGAATGGGCAGCTATCCATTTGCGGCGCAGCGGAAGATCCGCTTCAGTGTTGCCGTCAATTCCGGAAACGGAGGCGACAAGGTGTTGCCACCGGTCCCGGTCAAGCGGGGCGCAAACAGCCGGTTTTCGGAAAAGAGGTCATTTCCCCGAAACACGGCCCCTCGTTCGGAATTATCCCGCGCGAGGGTTGGGCCGCGGTACGGGCCCAATTTCGAAAGTCGGACTGAACGCCGAAGTCTCGCTTCCCTGCCACGGCGTGACCATGTCCTGTGAGGTCAAGGTGCCGGAGGAAGTCGAGCCGGTGATCAGGTCCGAGTGATCTTGTTCGACGGGCGCAAGGCCGGTCTTGGTGTCGGCAACGTTGGTGTCTGCGACCTGGGTATCGAGAAACTCATAGACGATCCGTGCACCGTCTCGGGCACGAGCTCCAATGGCGGACAAGGCGTTGCCACCTGTTTCGCAGGCTCCAGGATTGCGTTCGCAGAAGCCGCCGAGGTCGGCCACGGTCGCCTGCGCTGCAAAATACGCGGCGATCGGATCGATGTTTTCGTTTGCATCTGATTCTGTATCGGATCCAAGCGGGATCAGAACCAAAACCAACGTCAGCCAGAATGCTGTCCTTAGCAGAAAGAACATGTTGCTACCCTTCAGTTCAATTCGTCTTGCAATGCTCGTCGCGCCAGACGGCAGTGCTTTTCTTATTGTTTCAAGTTAGCAGGCACATCCGAAGGCCGCGTTGAACCCAGAAGCGCGTTTTTCATCAAATGAAACAGGTATTTGAGGCAAGTTTTCAGAAAAATTGGATCAAATTTTATCTATCGCGGACCAAGCCCTAGAGCTGATTGCATTTTTTGTCTCGACAGGTCCGATTGGCGTTTATCCTTTATCGTTCCTTAAGTGGTCGGCGGCAAAATAAAGCGAAATCAGTTGGATCCCTTCGCCTGCGTATTGGGCTTGGTAGTGTATCGTGCGTAACCAGTTGTCGAAATTCTCCGGATTGACGGAAAACATTCAATCTCAGCTGTCGGGACTGGTCTATCCGGCCGTCTTGGGCGACCCCTTGCAGGAGCCGCGTCATCGCAGTTTTCTAGCCGGTTGCCTGGGTGGCGGCGCCATTGCGCTTTTGATTCTGCCCTTGCATCTGGCGCTCATCGGGCCGACGAGCCTTCCCTTTGCTCTGGTCCTTGCCTGGATGCTCGGCCAGTGGCCGCTGGCGATGTATTTGTCCCAGACCGGCAAGCTTGAGCGCGCGCATGCCTTTTCGGCCGCTCTTTTCGGAATATTTCTGACTGGGCTTTGTTTGTTTACCGGTGGACTGTCCTCTTTCGCCCTTGTTTGGCTTGCCGTTGTGCCGATGGAGGCAGCGCTTTCGGGCTCGCGCCGAATCATCGCCGCGTCAGCGGCTTTTTGCGTCGGGCTTGTTGGTCTTCTGGCGGTGGTGCCGCAGGCTCAGGTGTCCTTCGCGCTTGCCACACCGCATGCGACCCTGATTTCTGCCCTGGCTGCCTGTGCCTATATGTCCGTTCTCGCCCTGCGGCTTGCATTGGATCATATGCGCGTTCGCAAGGCCTTGCGCAGGGGGGAAGAACGCCTGAAGCTTCTCAACGACACGGCAACCGATATCGTCTGTTCAGTCGAACCAGATGGCACCGCAAAGGTCCTCGGCGGTCCTCTTGAGGCGGTGCTCGGGTTTTCCTGCCGTCAGGCGCAGGGCGATTGGCTGTTCCAGCGGGTGCATGTCTCGGACCGGCCCTACTATCTGACCCGTCTTGATGAAGCGCGTTGCGGCAAGGTTGTTTCCGACGTCGAACTGCGTCTGCGCAAGGGGGCGAACGCCCCAGGTGAAGGCGGCGCTGCCGAGTACATCTGGGCCTGCCTGAGGTTCCGCGAAATGGCGTCGAACGAAGGAGAAGTGAGCCTTCGGCTGGCGCTTCAGGACATTTCCTCACGCAAGGCCCAGGATCAGGAATTGCGTCAGGCCAAGGAGATGGCAGAGGAAACCTCTATCGCCAAGACGCGGTTCATTGCGAGCGCGAGTCATGAATTGCGCACACCGTTGAATGCGATCATCGGTTTTTCCGACATGCTGCGAGCCATGCCTGCCGAACAGGCGTCGAGCGTGCAAAACCGGGAATATGCTGAGCTGATCCATCAATCGGGTATGCATTTGCTCCAGGTCGTGGACGACATCCTGGATACATCACGCATCGAGACAGGTCATATGGATCTGACGATTGAGCCGGTTGACCTGGGCACGTGCCTGGAAAGCTGCCGCGCGATGATGGCGCCGATCGCAGAGCGGGCAGGCGTGGAGCTTGTCTTTGCCGATCTGGGCAGTCTTCCGGTTCTTCCCGCAGATCGCCGTGCACTGAAGCAGATCGTCATCAACCTCGTGACCAATGCAATCAAGTTCAGCGGCAAGGGCAGCAAGGTCTCGGTCTCTGTTCGCTCGAAAGCCCCGTTCCAGATACTTGAAGTGCGAGATCAGGGTATCGGCATCCCAGCCGAGATGATCGAACGCCTCGGTCAGCCATTTGTACGTATCGAAGCCGAAGAGGGCCCTCGAAACAGCGGCAGCGGCTTGGGACTGTCCATCGTCAAGGGACTGGCCGAACTTCATGGAGGCGCATTGCAGGTCGAAAGCCGTAACGGCAAGGGGACGACCGTCTCTGTAAAGCTTCCAGCTGGAGCCATGCGTGCGGCGCGCGCCGAGCCACAAAGTGCTGGCAGCAACCAGCAGACAGATACTAGCATGACCGTCAGCGAGCGCGTTTCCGCCGGTGATCCGGTCGTTCTCGCCCACAGCGCATGAGCGGAAGGAAGCAGATGGCGCGCGGCAAGAAGGCAGACTTCGAAGACGAAACCGACGGCATGATGGCCCGTGCGGGTGGCATTGCGCGCGACAATCCGGTCGCCGCGGGTGGCGCCGTGGTCATGGCACTCACCGGCTGTCTGATTGTCGCAAATGCGGTCAGCCTTCAGCCTGGCCGTCATCCGGCCCCCTTCTTTGCGACCCGTGACCGTCCGCAGGCGATCGAGCCGGATGATCGGCGAGGCATCATCGTTCAGGAAGTGTCGGCACTCGTGCTTGACCTGCAGACGAGCCTGCGCCGTATCGGGATCTATGAGGGACCGCTTGATGGTCTGATGGGCCCTGCGACCGAACGTTCGATCCGTCACTATGAAAGACTGCATGGCCGCCTGGAAACGGGCGAGGCGACTGACGAGCTACTTGCACTGATAACGCTTCAGGGCACTGATGTTGTGGTTTCAGGTCCGCCTGTCCCGCGACCGAAGCCAATCGCCGCCAAGGCCTTGGCTGCCAAGACTGTATCTGCTCCGCCACTGGAACCTGAAAATCCGCGTCTGGCTCGCATTCAGCAGCTTCTGTCGGATCTTGGCTACGGGCCCTTGAGCACAGATGGGGTTATGGGCGACAATACGTCTTCGGCAATTCAGAGGTTCGAGCTGGATCGGGGACTGCCTATCACTGGCAAGCTGACGCCCGCAGTGGTCGAACGGCTGGAAATGGTCAGCGGCAAGCAGGTCGACTGATCGCCTGCCTGCCTAATTTCGGGTGACCTTGACCCGTCCTATGCGACCTGAAGAGCTTGCCTCATGCGCGTGACTTCCGACTTCTTTGTGACAGCCCTGGTCAGGCGGATCTTTGCCGAAAACGGCTTTGCGGCAATTCAGAAAAAGGGCGCGCCAGAAGCAGGTGCCATCTTCGTTGCCGTCGACCGGCTTGACGGGACCTATGATTTTTATGGCCCCGCACCCCAGGCCATGTTCATGGATCAGCCTCAGGGACGTCTGTTCGAGCAGATCTTGGAAAAGGTACCCCGGTCGGACATCACCGCGCGCCTTGAACGCGAAGCCCGGATGGATCCGGACTACTGGATGGTTGAAGTCGATTCTGAGGCGGGAAAGATCGACTTGCCTCTCGCCGAAGAAGAAGCGGAAAAGGCTCCTGATCCCTTCTTCAAGTTCTAGATAAGCGAAGCTCCGGCATTGGCGCCGACTGCTCAGCCGAAGCGGAGCAGCTTTTCGATGTCGTCCAGTTCCTGCCATGTCGCATCGCGAGACCGGGCAGGGCGTGCCGTTTCCTGGTTTTGGACGAGATGCTTCGGTTCAGACAGTGATGTCCGTTGGCCATGCGGCGTTTCTTCGCCGATCCAGCGGTTCACCAGAAGCATGGCCGCGCCGTGGCTGATGTTGCCGAACACCTCAAGCAGATCACGCATTCCCTTCAGCGGCAGGCGCTCGCCCAGGAGACGCACAAGGATCTGTGATGCCTTTGCGTCTGTGAAGCCCAGCGCCTTCAGGCAGATCGAAAGCGTTTCACCGCTGTCGGCGGCGACGATTTCACGCGTGAAACTTTCCGGCAGACCGAGGGCGTAGGAGAGCTCTTGAGCAAATTGCTCTGCGCCACCGGTCAGCGCGCTGTGGTGCAATCGCTTCAGAAGGCTTTGTTTGAACACCGGACGGGCAGGCTTGTGGGAGCCGCTGCGGGTCAGGTTGATCAGACTGGCAAGTTCGGCCGAGGCGATGGCCTCCTGGCGCAGAGATGCGTCCAGGCGGGAAAAATGCGTCAGCATCTGGCTGGACGTCAGGACCTTGCGGTCAACCAGATCCTTGCCGAAACGCTTCAAAATGTCGGGCCTTTTGCAAAGCATTGAGACCATTGCTTCGTCGAGATCAATGTCGGCGCGCTCCAGAAGCAGAGCGATCACATCCGGACCACCGGCTTGAGCCAGGATCTCCAGCACCTTCGGGCTGGCATCCGCGCGTTCGGCGATGGCCTTGCGCAGGCTGTCGGGGCCGCGTTCCGCCTGGGCCGCGAGAATATCTTCATCAAGGCTGGGCGCGTTGCGCAGCACCGGATAGGCGGTCAGGGCGTCTTCGTCGGCCGCGAGCGCCGCCAGAATCTCCGGCGGCGTGGCGGGATGGCGCACCAGATGGCAGGCGATGTGGCGCCGGTCGTTTTCGTCCGTCTGCGGCAGAAGGTTGAGCGCAAGTTCCCGGAAGAGGGTCTTGTCCCGGCTGTCATGGGCCTCGCGGCCGGCAAAAAGCTCGGAAGCGGCCAGAAGCACGCCTTCAGCATGGGAGGGACTGGACTGACGGCGGGCAGTCTCATGGCCGGAAGAAACCTCCGGCAAGGGGACGGACAAACGGTTCATGGCTCTCGTCTACGCAATACCAACAGCGGAGCGAACGGTTGCTGTTCGTTGACTAAAATAAAACGAAAAGCGTTAGCACACTGTTAACCCTGAAGGCGGCCTAATCATTTTTAGAAAGAGTATTGCGTCACCCATTTGACCGTCACTGCGTATGCAGGAAGAGACGAACCGAAGGAGGAGACGAGATGGGCACCCTTTTGGACTTTGCATCCGCGCAACGGCCCCTTTCACGACTGACCCCCAAGCGAAACGACCGCCGGTCGACCACTTCCGCACCTTCTGGAGAGGTTGTCCTCTTCCCAGGTGTTCGTTACGAGCGCGAGGCCCTTGATCTGGCCGCGCGAATCGGAACCATCGGAAGAACTGCCGGAACACTCGCTTCCGACCTCGACTGAGTTCGAGTGAACGCTGCTTTTCCGGTAGGTTGAAAGCGCAAAGGGCTGATTCTCGCCCGGTGCCAAGCTACGGGGAAGCCTATGGGCGTGACATCTACGCCTGAGCCACTGTCGAATGAAGCAAGGTCGCGCCAGCCTTTGGTGATGGCCGGTCGATCTGTATGCGCAGCCGCCATGCTCTCCATGTTGCTGGTCGCCTGCAGCCGCCCGACAGGCGACTTTGACCGCGCCCGCCCCAATATTTTCCACGACAAGGTCATGCCTGCTGCCGGAGAGGCCGCAGCGCGCTATCGCGGCGATCCCGTGTCCAAGTTCAACATGACCAACGACGAGGAACTTCTGCGTGAACGTGGCTGGGGACTGATCCGGCCACCCTGGACCAAGGACTGGATCGGCGGCACCGTCGTCGAACTCTCGCGAACCCGCGTTCTGCCCGAGGTTGAGGGCAGGGTCCCGGTCGATCTCTATTACATCTTCCTGCGCTCCGACAAATTCCGCTCCAGTGACGCCCGCTACGATCGCGTGGCCGCCGATGCGGAGGGCGATGCCAAGCTGGTCTGGCCTTTCTGCGAGGTCGCAATGCGCGTTCAGGCCGCGGACAAGGAACGCCTGAGGGTTCTGGCAAACAAACCGGTCACCACCGAAGAGACCTATGAGGGCGCAAAGGCCCGTGTGTGGGAAAACCGCATGATGATCTCCTGGGTCGGGCAGGCCCTGCGGTACCGCATCACCGCCTATCAGAAGGCTCTCGACAGCCTGGAGATCGAGACGCCATCGGCCGACCGTCTTTGGAAGGCCAACAACGCGATCCGCACGCTCGAGGCAGAAGTGCGTCTTGCGGAAAACGGCTGCGTCAAGAAGGATCGCTTCACCGTCGAGGGCAAGACCAAACGCTCACGGATCTACACCGGCTGGGGCACGGAGCGTCCTGCACCCAAGAAATAGGATCCAGGGCCCATCGGTTGAGGCGCGGCATCTGACCGATAGGCTTCATCCGACCCTTTGTCTGGCGAGCCACTGGGTCGGGGTCATGCCCAGTTCGGTGCGAAAGGCTTTGCGCAGGGACTGTACGTCTGGAAAGCCGCAGTTCACGGCTATGCCTTCAAGTCCCTTCCCACCGCGCAGCAGGTTATCTTGAGCCCGCGCAATTCTTGCTCGCCGCAACCAACCTCCTAGGCTTCCGCCCGTCCGGCTGCGTATGTGCCGGCTCAAGCTGCGGCGGCTCATTCCTGCTTCGGCCGCCAGGGCATCGAGAGATGGATTTCCTGTCGGGTCGGTCCAAAGGCGTTCAAGGATGTCGGCGACCCGCGCTTCGGCCGTCGACGCAGGAGCAGGCCGCTCGACCAGCTGAGGCTGCTCGCCGCTGCGCTGTGGCGCTAGCACCAGTCCGCGTGCCACGTGATTGGCCTTTGCAACGCCGGAGAGACGGGCGAGGAGATGCAGGCAGCAGTCCAGTCCGGAGGCAACGCCCGCGGAGGTAAGAACAGGTCCCGAGTCGATAAAGATCGCCGTTGGATCAATCTGAACGGCCGGAAAACGGTCGCGGAACGCCTCCACGGCCGCCCAGTGCGTTGTGGCACGCCGCCCGTCCAAAAGGCCTGTCTCCGCCAGTCCGAATGCGCCGAGACACAGACCGACAGCGACGGCATCGCGGGCATGGGCGGACCGCAGATGCTCGACGATCGCGGGTGGGATTGCTTCGCTGGCATCGCGCCATCCTGGCAGGATGACCACATCGGCCTCGGCTGCCGCGTCCAGCAGGTGTGGCGTCTCCAGGATTATACCTGCAGACGTGGAAATACGGTTGGCTTCTGCGCAAACGAACACCCTGTGATCATTTGAAAGTCCTGCACCTCCAAAGACCGCAAGCGGCGTCGACAGCATGAACGGGTTGATGCCCTCATAGGCAATGACTGCAATGTCCATTGGCCCAATTTAATCGAATAATGTCCTTTGGGCCACTGCTCCAGGCCTTCGTGAAGAGGTAATTCAATCTCCAGTGAAAAGGAGAAACTTTGATGAGCCGAACTCTTCTCGTGATCGACATTCAAAATGACTATTTCCCGGGCGGTGTCTTGCCACTGCATCTGGCCGAGGAGATAGAATCCCGCATCGTCACTGCGATTGAGCAGGCGCGGTGGGCGGGAGACCGCATTGTTCTTGTCCGCCACGTTTCTCCTGCACCCAAGGGCTTGTTCGCGGCAAGCGGTACCGGAAACGCCATTCGCGCCAAGATTCTGACGGCAGCTGGCGCCGCGCCCATCGTGATCAAGCAAGTCGCGGATGCCTTTCAGGAGACGGATCTTGCCAAAGTGCTTGAGGGCACGACAGAGCTTTTGGTGTGCGGAATGATGACCCAGAACTGTGTGGCTTTCACCGCAATATCACGCGCTGCCGACAGCCTGGACGTGACTGTCATTGGCGATCTTTGCACCGGGCCATCCGAGATTGTTCACAACATTGCGCTGAACGCACTGGGCTCAAAGCTCAGCGTCGCAACAGCGGCTGAAACTTGGTCCTAGTTTTGGGCATTGCCTTCCGCATCTGGATGCGGAAGGCGTTTGGCGTTGAGACAGCTCTCGCTAGAAAGCGCCGTTTTCCACGATCTGATCCGGATGGTCGCTGGCCCAATCCCGCAGGAATTCCGAGATCTCGTCGGAAGCCACATGGTCGAGAGCTCGGCGCGGCACGTCAACGCCATGCGCCAACGCCAAACGCAGGCAACCAATATGGTCCCTGTCTTCTCGCCCAGGGCAATTCTCTGCTCCATGCAGGACGGTGGAGAGCAGAGTGCCTCCATAGCCGTTTATATGAGCGAGGTCAGGTTTTAGGCTCAGTAGGTATTGCATGACCTCGGACTGGCCTTCCCAGCCAGCGATCTGCACGGGCGTCAGGCCTGCTGAATCCGGGCGGTCATACTCAACACCCATGGCGACAAGTCGTTTGATGTGGTCGAGTTTCGCCGAGTAGGACGTAAGCATCCGAATGATATTGCGATAGGCGTCCGGGATCTCCTCTGGATCAAGTGGAGCCTCCGCCGAGTGACCGTCAGCTGCGTCGGCAAGGATCGCCTCCACCGGACTGAGCGTTTGATCCGCGCCGCGGCCCGCAAGTTGATCAGCGAGTTCCGTGTGACCCAAAATGCGCGCGTAGGCATATGGCGTTGTGCCTTCAAACCGGCGGTTTGGATCAGCTCCATTGTCCAGCAAGAGCGTCACCAGGTCCGCAGGGACCATGCGGCGCGCCGCATGGTGGAGCGCCGGGATGACCCATGGTGCCTCGCCTCCGACCGGAGTGCCGTCAAACTCGTCTACTTGCGCGCCGTGATCCAGAAGCAGCTGAATGGCTTCCGTGTCATGAAAATCCATCGCACGCAGCAGGGTGTTGGTGCCTTTGGGATCAGCGCCATGGGCCAGCAGCATGCGTAAACCATCATGATGACCAAGCTCGGTGGAATGATAGAGGCTTTCTCCATCGTTGGGGTTGGCGCCGTTGTCGAGTAGCCATTGACCAAGTGCCATGTTGTTGGCGTGGCCGATCGCAAAATAAAGCGGCGAGAGCGTGTGGTCAGTTTCGGCTGACAGTGCGGCACCCTGATTGAGGTCGGCACCGTTTGCATGGAGGGCGCGTGCGATCGCCAGCATGTCCTCTGACAGGTCCGGTTTGTGATGAAACCACTTTGAACGGGCAAGGATGGTAAGGGGAGGCGCCTGAGTGGCAATCAGGTCGGTCGCGAGTTGCGGCGACTTGTCGAGAGCCGCAAGAACGTCCGACTTGCGATAAAGGCCAAGACATAGCCCGAAATCGCCGTCAGCGATGTCTGGCGTGGCTGCAAGAAATTGCTCCACCGCACTGAAGTGGCCCGCAGACAGCGCGAGCTTCAGTCGCTGACGTTTGGTCGCGAGATCCATGCCGAGCAGATCCGCGGCGAGTTTAAGAGCTGGCCAGGACGGAAAACCTGCCTCGCGTGCAATCACATGCAGATAGTCGGCATGTTTCAGCGCAGCCGTGTCTGTTCGAGGTGCATGGCTTTTGAGGCGCTGTAGCGCCTGTACATCGTTCGACTGATGTGCCTTGCGCAGGGTTTTGGCGTCGCGGCGGAGTTGGTCCAGAGACTTTGTCATCGGTGTCCTCACTTTGGCTCGATGGTCCGCTGAGGTCGAGCATGAGACATACCGAAATCTGGTAGTCATATATTCGATGGGGTGCCGATGACGGCTTTCCGCGGACCTGGAGGCTAACCCGATAGCAGTGTGTTTTTAGACACAAATCATGCTGCTGGGCAAGGTCGCATGTAAATGAGCCGCGACGCGGCTCCAAGAGGGGCCGACGATCCTGGCCGGGGAGCGCCCTGATCAGATGTTCAGGCTTCCGGCGGCTTTGGTTCGGTCCATGACGACGAAGGTCTTGAACTTGCGAATGTTGGCGTTGCCGAAAAAGAGGCGTTGTGTGAGGGCCTCATATTCCGCCATATCGCTGACCAAAATGACAAGCACGAAGTCCGCTTCGCCCGTGACGTAGTAGCATTGCTGGATCTCTCGGGCGGCCAGAAATTCGGCCTTGATGGCGTCGATCTGGCCTCCTGTTTCAGCCTTGAGCTCGACTTCCACCAGGATCGTCAGGGGCAATCCAACTTTTGACGGTTCCAGAACCGCTCTTTGCGCGGCGATCACGCCGGCTTTCTCCATCCGTTTGATGCGCCTTTGAACGCTCGGTGCAGACAGATTGACCTTCTCGCCGATGATGCGGTGAGGGATCGTGTTGTCCTCCTGGATGAGCCGCAGGATCGCGAGATCAAACGTGTCCAGATCAGACGAGAGGGTTTCTTTCTTCACAGCGCTCACATGCAAGAATCGTTCATTTAATAGCTGAAAATAGAGCACAACTCTTACAGTCAATGAACTAAATTCTCGTCACAGATGAAAAGGAGCGATTGATGTTGGACCTGTTCGCAAATTCAAACACGGGCTATTTCGACGCCGGACTGACAGGCGAACGTCTACTGCCTGACCTGTTGACCCGAGAGCAGTTCGATCGCGCGGAAAACGAAGTCAGCAGCTGGGAAGGCTATGAAAAGACGCCTTTGCTCAGCTTCGGTCCGTTGGCGGCGGATCTGGGACTGGGCGAAGTTCTCTACAAGCATGAGGGCGATCGCTTTGGCCTGGGCAGTTTCAAAGCCCTGGGCGGTGCCTACGCGGTGATGTGCGTCCTGCAGCGGGAAATATCGAAGCGTATTGGCAAGGACGTGTCCCTGGCGAAGGTCCGAGACCGCGCATTTCCGTCAGAGGCAAAGGGTATTACCGTGATTTCGGCAACAGACGGCAATCATGGCCGCTCGGTTGCCTGGGGTGCGGCCCGTTGTGGTGTATCCTGCCGGATCTATGTTCATGCCGAGGTCAGCGAGCACCGCGTTGATGCCATGCGCGCGCTGGGCGCAGACGTTATCCGCATTGATGGCGATTATGATGCGACTGTGGAGCAGACCCGCCTCGATGCTGAGCAGAACGGATGGCTGATCGTCTCCGACACCTCCTGGACCGGCTATACTCAAACGCCGATCGAGGTCATGGCCGGATACGGTGTGATGGCGCGCGAAATCACGCGTGATCTCGCAACACCGCCCACCCATGTTTTCCTGCAGGGCGGCGTGGGAGGATTGGCTGCTGCGGTGGCGGCTGTCTTCAGACAGGACTGGGGGACAGACGCGCCCAAGGTCTATGTGGTGGAGCCGGAGCTCGCACCTTGCCTCTTTGAAAGTGCAAAGGCAGGCCGCTCCACTGCTGTTCAGATCGCCGAAGAGACGATCATGGCCGGGCTCTCCTGCGGTGAACCGTCCGAGGTTGCCTGGTCCGTTCTGGCCTCGCAGACGAGTGGGTTCCTGACGATACCGGAAGGGGTGGTTGCCCCGACTGTGCGGATGCTTGCGTCTTTCGAGCCTGAAAGCGCCCGCGTCCAGGCCGGCGAAAGCGGGGTCGCCGGACTTTGCGGTCTGATCTGCGCGGCAACACAGCCATCCTTGCGCGCGGCGCTGGGGCTGAATGAAAGCTCCCGTGTGGTGTTGATTGGCTCCGAAGGCGTCACCGATCCGGTCATTTACGATCAGATCATCAAGGGCGAGATATAAGCCCTCGGGAGCTGATCAGCGGTTCTGATCCTGCGCCGGGGCGGTTTTCTTTGAGGCATCATAGCTGCCGATCCTCGACAGTTCGATGGCTGTGCGAGGTGTTTGACGGCGGCGGCTGGACACCGTAGCGTTGACAGCTGACCTCGACGCCTGCTTCAGGAAGATCCCATGCAAAACCGCTCTGCCGCGCTGCAAGCCTTTGTTGATGCGGCCGAAACCGCATTCAGCGACCGTGCCCGGGGAGAAGAGTCTCAGCGCTCTGTCAGCCGCTCTTTTTCGGCCCTGGCTGCGCCGGCGGACAAACCGCGCGCAGCCCCAGTCAATGAAGGATCGCGTTTGCCTGTCTGCGACGCGTATCTCGATCAGTTGATCGATCCGACGCGTTTTCCGGATGCAGATCTCGCAGCACTTGCGGAAACATTCCGGGCGCTGGAGCCAGCCCTTTCCTGGGGCAAACGCAAGGGCACTACAGCGGCAGCAAGCGACACGTTTGACCAGGGACATGCCAATACGCTGATCATCGGGCCTGGTGGACTGGAACGCAGGACGGATGTCTGGCTCGGTGTCTCCCTGCTTGCGCCAGATGTCCGCTACCCTGATCACGATCACCCACCGGAAGAGACCTATCTTTGCATGTCGCGCGGCGATTTCACCCACGGTGGCAGCGACTGGTTCGAGCCGGGCCCCGGCGGATCCTTCTACAATTCACCGGGGATCATGCACGCCATGCGCTCCGGATCTGAACCGCTTCTGGCATTCTGGCTTCTTCTGGCAGCGTGAGTGCGGCAGAGGCCTGGGACGTAATGCCGGATAACCCCAGGCATTTTCCGGGAACTTCATTTTACCAGGATCGGCTTTGAACATGATCATCGAGATACGCCACTACACATTGAAGCCAGGACGCCGGGAAGAGTTCATCGACTTCTTCGAACGGGAAAATCGCGCCGCACTTCGCGATGCCGGAATGCTGGTCTTCGGCCCCCTGCGGGATCTTGAAAATCCGGACAAGGTGCATTGGATGCGGGCCTTTCCAACGCTTGAAGCGCGCGAGACCCTCAAGGAAGGTTTTTACAACGGGCCTGTCTGGAACGAGCGCATCGAGCATCAGGCCATGCCAATGATCGCACACTACGAGGCGGAAGTGACCGAAACGACTGGCGGGTTTGAAGGGTTTGGTGGCCGACCTGAGCTCTAACGCGAGTTACCGCGCATCAAGGGCTCGGGCTACAGCTGCCTGGCAATGGAGTTCGGTGGTCGAAAACGCCGGCAGCGGGCACTCTCCGGGAGAGATAAGCAATGGTATTTCTGTGCAGGCCAGAGCGACGCTGTCTGCACCGCGTTTCCCCATGGCAATCATCACCTCCTTGTACTTTTCTCGCGTTTCCTCGTGGAAACGATTATGGACCAGCTCCTCGTAGATGCTGTCGTGAATGAAGTTTTTTTCAGCTTCGTTGGGCTCGACAGTCGCCAGATCGTTTCGGGCAAAAATCTCTGGAAAGAATGTTCCCTCCATCGTTTTCCTCACGCCCAGGATAGCTGTGCGGCCGAGGCCTTTCGATTTCACTGCCTCCGCCGTAACTTGCGCGATGTGGAGAAACGGAATGTTGATCATGGGCTCGATGGCAGGCACAAACCGGTGCACATCATTGCAGGTAATCACGATAAAATCGGCACCGGCAGACTGGAGCGATCGTGCCGAGTCCGCAATCTGCTGGCAGGCGGCAGCTTCGTCGCCCCTGTCAATTACAGCACTGACATAGTCTTGGCGATTGACGCTTTCCAGAACGATGCGTGCCGAGGAAACCCCGCCAGCGGTCATCTGGGTTATCTCATTGACACGCTTGTAATACTCAGCCGTCGAGACCCAGCTCAGTCCACCGATCATTCCGATTTTCTTCATTCGTTTTCGTCCCGTTGATTCCCGAAGGCAAAGACTATCGGATAGCCAGGCAAAGCGCGAACGCTGGTGCCGTCATGGTCGGACGGAAACATGTGAGTAGGTCGTCGTCGACAGGGCACCGGAGGCTGCGCTTAACAGACAGAGAAAGGCGTCAGCTCAAGGATCCGCAGTAGGCCGTGCTCAGTGCCGTATCCACTTCTTTGCTTTCATGGGCGTTGGGCACGAAGGCTCTCAAGAGGGCAAAGCCGTTGGTGGCCGGGATCTCCAGAACGATCAGCTCATCCAGGTCCTCAGGCGGATTTTCCCGAATGATCGAAAGCTGTTCCGGCGTCAGCAGGAGCATTGAGAGAATGTCCGAGCCTGATGTCCGGTTGTTCAGGCTGTAGACTGCTTCTCCCGCCTCGTTGAAAAGGCCGATCGACCAGAAGGGCACTGGGATCGAGGCGGTGAACAGCACCGGCCCCTCGTTCAGCGTGAAGCGACAGGCTGCATGTTTCATCGCCGGGTCCAGTGCCGGCAAGGGCTCTGCGCCCGGTTGCACATCAGGCAGAAGGTTGAACTGGCGATCCGGGCCGAAGTTTGCAACGTCGGCATAGGCGCTGTGGCTCGTGTTCTGCGGGATCGTCAGCACCACGAGGATATGCACGACAGCGGCAAGGCTGAGCGTTGCGATCACTCCTGTGAGCCAGGCAAGGCGTGGAGACAGGCTCATGAGCAGGACAGCCTTTCGATGACTGGCATGACCGCACCATCCAGGGCGGAGCCCGTCGTGATCGGAGCGTCGTAGAGCCTGAATGTGAACATCAGCCCGGAACCGATGCCGCCGGCCGTGGCCATGCTGTCAGCGCTTGTCTCGGAAGCCCTTGGCAGTCCGAGGGGAAGCCAGTTGCCGGATTGTGGTGCACGGGCGGCAGTGATCTCGAAGCTGCCGTCCTCCTTGCGCAGGATCTGACGGCTGGTGAGAAAGGTTCTGTCGGCAAGGGTTGGGACCAGCCGGCCATGATCGTCCGCAGCTGTCAGGGTCCATAGACGTGCCGTCGGCGTCTGACCGGAAATCCGGTAGTCACAAGCCGGATTGAGCGTGGCGCCCGAGCTGTCGGTTCGTGCGCTGATGGCAAGACCTTCACCTGATGCCAGGGGAATGCGAGCGCTGCGCGTGTAGATCGCCACGGAGTAGGGATCTGCTTCCGACGTTCCGGCCTCCGGATAGGCCGACCAGGGACCGATGGTCACGGACAGGAAGGGCCGATCCCGTTCGATCATCAGATAGGCCGAGGTGATGCCCAGAAGCGAACCGGCAAACAGGATCAGAAGAACTGCAAAGAGCGAGCGGATCGGCGTGGGTCGGCGCGGGGCGATGATCGCCGGCATGTCCGGCTCATACCATGAGGCCTCGCTTTGAATCGGCACCTGAGACGTCTGCGTTTTTGGGGCGACAATCATTGCCGGGCCGCCACGTCTGTCGGGGTCGCGCTCTCAGCCGGTACGGCGGACGCAAGCGGTGAAATTGCGCTCAGTGCCTTGCCGATGTCTTTTAGAACGCCTTGGGTCTGCCGGTTGAGCACGCGCGGCTGAGGCCTGTTTTCGCTCTCGTCTTTCACCAGAGCCTTGGGGAAGCGGGCAAGGTCCGCCGCATCAACGCCGGGCATGGGCACCAGATCGATGTCCTTATGGGCGTATTCCATAAAGGCTTGCCAGGTCATTGCGGGAAGGCTGCCGCCGGTGACCCGGCGGGTGGATGTGAAGTCGTCATTGCCAAACCAGACGGCGGCAGTGAAGTTACCGGTATATCCGACAAACCATGCATCCCTGTAGGCAGAAGTGGTGCCGGTCTTGCCGGCGGCAACAACACCATCGATGCGTGCCCTGCGGCCGGTGCCTGCCTCGACCACATTGACGAGGATGTCGTTCATTTCCTCAACCTTGTCGGCCGGCAAAACCCGGGGCGGCTCCGTCTCGTCCCGGTCTCGATTGTAAAGAACGGTTCCGTCGCTGTTCTTGATTTCCACGATCGCGTACGGCGTCGCCTCATGTCCGCCGTTGGCAAAGGTGGAATAGGACGCGGCCATATCGAGGACCGACACATCGGAGGCGCCAAGGGGCAGGGACTTGGAGATCTTGAGTTCGTTGGTAATACCCATGGCATAGGCGGTCTCCACGATCTTGTCGCGGCCGATGGCCTGGGCAAGGCGGACCGGCACAGTGTTGATCGACTTGGTCAGCGCCACCTTCAGGCTCACTGGCCCGCGATAGCTGCGCCCATAGTTGCGCGGGCTCCAGCCTCCAATGGTGATCGGCCTGTCGGGCACGATGCTGTCCTTGGAATAGCCGTTCATGAAGGCTGCCATGTAGACGAAGGGCTTGAAGGACGAGCCAGGTTGGCGCAGGGCGTTGACGGCGCGGTTGAACTGGCTGTCGCCGTAGGACCGCCCACCCACCATGGCGACCACGGCGCCGTCCGGAACCATTGCCGCCAGAGCTGCCGAGCCTACATCCCGGGCCTTCGCGTTGTCTCTCAGCGTGGCTTCCACCGCCAGATCCGCCTGCCGTTGCAAGGCCGGGTCGAGAGTGGTGCGAACCGTGACGATGCGGTCGCGCGCAAGTGCGGGATTTCGGCGCGCCAGTTTTTTCACTTCGTCCAGCGCCCAATCGAGGAAATACTCCGGCAGCTGGTCCTGGGACCGGTCGATGGCAATTGCCGGATTGCGCCTTGCGCCAATCACCTGTCCCTCGGTCAGGAGACCGGCCTGAACCATGTTGGTCAGCACTTCATTGGCTCTTGCGCGTGCTGCGGGCAGATTGACGTGGGGCGCGTATTTCGTCGGTGCTTTGTAGAGACCGGCCAGCATGGCACTTTCGGCCAGGGTCAGTTCACGGACATTCTTGTTGAAATAAAACTCTGCAGCGGCGGTCACGCCGAAGACCCCGCCGCCCATATAGGCCCGGTCAAGATAGAGCTTCAGGATTTCCTGCTTGGTCAGATTGGCCTCAAGCCACAGGGCCAGATAGGCTTCCTTGATCTTGCGGCCCAAGGTTCGCTCGTTGCTCAGAAACAGGTTCTTCGCCAGCTGCTGGGTCAGCGACGAACCGCCCTGAACTACGCCACCTGCGCGTGCGTTTTCGACCATGGCACGGAAGGTGCCGACGATGTCGATGCCGAAGTGGGAGAAGAACCGCCGGTCCTCGGTCGCAAGCGTCGCCTTGATCAGGACGTCGGGAATTTCTTCAAGCGGTACCGTGTCGTTGAGAACGATGCCGCGTTTGCCGATTTCCTTGCCGAAACGATCGAGAAAGGTGACTGCAAAGTCGTCGGTCGTGCGCCAGTCGGCATACCTGGTCGCCTCAAATGCAGGCTGGGCGAAGGCGAGCACGATGACGAGGCCAATAGCACCATATGTGCAGGCATCCGAGCCCAGCTCCGCCAGGGCGCGCCAGATGCCTCTTGCGCGAAAGCGCCGCAGGAAAGCATCATAGGATTCGAATGTCCGGCGCAGTGCGTTGCCGATAGTCCAAAGGACCGTGTCGACAAAGGCATCGATTGCCAGCAGAAACTGCCCAAAACTGCGCCTTTGCCGCGGCACGGAGACGGGCTCGGGCGCAGGGGGAGGCGTCGGTTCCGAGGGGATCTGTCTGCTTTCGTCTTCGCTCAACGGACCACGTCCTGCTTGCTGGCGGGCGTTCAACCATGATAGGCCGCGCCGAACCTCTTGTCCCAAAGGAACTCGAAACCGCCGATGAAATCAATCACCTCGCCTGAAAATCCTGAAAGCCCGCCGTTCTGGAAGGTCAAAACCCTGGCCGAAATGACGCAACGGGAATGGGAATCGCTTTGCGATGGCTGTGGGCGGTGTTGCTTGAACAAGCTCGAGGACTGGGATTCAGGAGCGATTGTCTGGACGGATGTCGCCTGCGAACTCCTGGATGGAACGAGCTGTCGCTGCAGGGACTATGACAACCGTGCGGAAACGGTGCCTGATTGCATCCAGCTGACCGTGCCTGAAGTTCAGGAGCTGACCTGGCTTCCTCCAACCTGTGGCTATCGTCTGATCCGCGACGGACAAGATCTCTACTGGTGGCACCCCCTGGTCTCCGGCGATGAGGAAACGGTTCACCAGGCCGGAGTTTCGGTTCGCGGCCGCACTGTAACGGAAGCCAGCGTCCCGGTGGAGGAATTCGAGGCCCACGTAGTGGCCTGGCCGAACGAGGTGCCAACGTCTGCTCGTTAGCGAGCCCGCTTTTGCCACGATTCCCAATCGCAATTTGATCCGGCTTCGCATCAAGGTTAATGCGTATGTAGTACTTCTTCCAGATGCCAGTTAATGTGCTATTTACATCAATCGTTGGAATTTAATTTGATGTATATCTGGAATATGTCGCGCTAAGAGTGAATATTACCAACATTTGATGGCGGAATTTATATCTGCATATGGAGAAAAATAACAGTATTGGTATGTTCGTTGGCGTTTATGTCATTTTTTGAATGCGTTACAATTAATATGTCTGAAATATTTATTATTTTAACTCAGCGTAACTTGAATATACGCGCTGATGACCAGAAGGAGCGCGTCTGCCCTGGAGACTAAGTAATGCTCGATTCTATTTTTCACGGAGACGTCAATAGCATTTGGCAGGCTGTCGGAAAGTCTCATGCCGTAATCGAGTTCAAGCCCGACGGTACGATTGTAGACGCGAATGAGAATTTTCTCAGCACGATGGGCTATGGTCTTGCGGACATCAAGGGCAAGAAGCACAGTATTTTCGTCGAGCGGGACTACGGTCAAAGCGCGGAGTACGAGAATTTCTGGAAAGAGCTTCGCGACGACAACTATCAGTCAGCGGAGTTTCCGCGTTACACCCGGGACGGCAGAGAAGTCTGGATCCAGGCATCTTACAATCCAGTCGTCGATTCCGGCGGCAAGGTTGTCAAGGTGGTGAAGCTTGCCGTCGACATCACCGAGCGAAAGCAGCAGGAAGCCGAAACCAACGGCCAGATCGAGGCGATCAACCGCTCTCAGGCCGTCATCAAGTTCGAGCTGGACGGTACGATCATTGAAGCCAATGACAATTTCCTTGGGGCTGTCGGCTACTCCATGGATGAGATCAGGGGTAAGCATCACCGTATCTTCATGGACCCGGCCGATGCCGCATCTTCTGAATACTCCGCCTTCTGGGATGCCCTGCGTCAGGGGGAATTCCAGTCGAACGAATACAAGCGGATTGCCAAGGGTGGCCGCGAGATCTGGATCCAGGCGACTTACAATCCGATTTTTGATGCCAAGGGCAACCCACGCATGGTGGTGAAATTTGCCACCGACATCACCGCGCAAATGGAAGAACGCCTGCGCCGCCGGGCAATCCAGTCGGAGATCGATGCCGACCTCAACAGTATGGCAGATGCCATCACGAAGGCGAACAGCGAAGCAGCCTCGGCTTCCAGTGCGTCTTCCCAGGCCTCCTCTGGCGTTCAGACCGTTGCTGCCGCATCTGAAGAGCTTGTCGCTTCGATCGGTGAAATCAGCCGCCAGGTCTCCCAGGCCATGTCGATTTCCGACAGTGCGGTCGAGAAGGCCGACGGTTCGTCCAGGATCATGTCGCAGCTGGCAACCGATTCCCAGAAGATCGGCGAGGTGATCGAATTGATCGAAAGCATCGCCAACCAGACCAATCTTCTCGCCCTCAACGCAACCATCGAGGCGGCACGGGCGGGCGAGGCAGGCAAGGGCTTTGCAGTCGTTGCTTCGGAGGTGAAAAGCCTGGCGTCCCAGACCAGCAAGGCGACAGAGGACATTCGCGGCCAGATCGAATCCGTGCAGAACTCGACCTCGCAGTCGGAAGAGGCCATTGGCTCGATCCTCGGGATTATCCAGGAGCTGTCGGAGATCTCTTCCAGCATCGCGACCGCGGTCGAAGAACAGTCCTCGGTCACCCAGGAAATCTCCGGCAACATGCAGATGGCGGCCCAGGGCGTTCAATCGATCTCTGGCAATCTGGCCGACATTTCCGGCTCGACCAACGAGGTGGAGGCGGTGATGGTTCGGGTACGTGATGCCTCTCAGGCACTGAGCTGACCACATCTTTCTGATTGGTCTTGAAAACCCGCTGCCGGTCGCCGGAGGCGGGTTTTCTTTTGGCTCACGAAGGGTGTTCCAGTCCGGCTACGACGCAGGCGCCAGCAGGAAGGCTTCCACATGCCGGGTCAGGCGTTGGCGGATCTCGGAGAGGTCATCGATCTGGTGAGACCGATAGAGGATTGCGCCGTGGATCATGAAGGCGATCAGACCATCGACCATTTCCGCAGGGTCGCGGTCCTTGCGCAGGGCAGGAGTGACGCCAGCAGCTGTCTGCCAATAGGCGAGAAAAGCCTGCAGCTTGCCATCGAGCGCATCCAGGTTTTCAACGAATTCCGGCGCGCAATGGCCCTTCGTCACGCCGATGTTGTCCATGAACACCCGCAGCATGGTCTGGCTTTCGGTGATTACCTCAATAAGGGCCATCATCCTGTCGAGCAAAGTTTTGACCGGATCGACTGACAGCGCTTCCAAAGGAGTGTCGTCTGCATCGGCCCGTGCACGAAGCTCCCGCAGCCGGTCGAGCAACAGGTAGGAGAGCAAGCCGTCCATATCGCCGAAATGGGCGAAGATCGTGCCCTTGGCTACGCCGGCATGCTCCGAAATCGCTTCGGCCGTCAAACCTTCCAGCTCACGCTCATGCTCGGCGGCAAGGCTCGCCGCAGATGCGAGGATCTTGCTGCGCGTCACCAGGGTCCTTTTTTGCGGTTTGCGCGTCATTCCGGTCGGCTCTCCAGCTTGTTTCTCATGAAGGTCAGAATCGCTCCG
Source organism: Labrenzia sp. CE80 (assembly GCF_009650605.1). Taxonomy (NCBI): domain Bacteria; kingdom Pseudomonadati; phylum Pseudomonadota; class Alphaproteobacteria; order Hyphomicrobiales; family Stappiaceae; genus Labrenzia; species Labrenzia sp. CE80. The sequence goes on along the minus strand of NZ_WAJT01000001.1, from coordinate 2,186,223 downwards.
TCAGCGTGATCAAGCCAATCACATTAATTTGACCAAGGTCAATAATTTGTCGATTGCGTACAGATCTGGACTGCAGGGGTGAGGGCGCTGCCTGCGAAAGGGATGGAGAAGGCGACACGAAATCAACTGCTTGTCTGGAAATATTTGGAAATATATCGAGGTCTGTAAACACCAGTTGAGCCCAAGTTTCATCTCCCGGAATGCCGCCCCAATAAATTGACCAAGGTCAAAATAACTTGCATTCGCCGCGCTGACGCACAAATAAATGACCGAGGTCAATATTTAATGCGAAGGCGAAGGAGAGACATGATGACCCGGAAAATTCTGATCCTGGATGGACACCCGGAACAAGGCAGCTACTGCGAGGCGCTGACCAAAAGCTACGCCAAGGGTGCGGCACGAGCCGGCCATGATGTGCGCGTGCACCGGCTGGCCGAAATGACCTTCGACCCGGACTTCGGCACTTCGGATTTCAAGAAGGCGCCGCCGCTGGAGCCCGATCTTCAGGCTTTTTGGGACGATCTGGTCTGGTGCGACCATCTGGTCCTTGCTCATCCCCTGTGGTGGGGCGGCCTGCCGGCGCGGCTCAAGGGCCTCTTCGACCGGGCACTGCTGCCAGGCAAGGCGTTCAAATACAACCGGGGCAAGGACATGCCCGATCCGCTCTTGAAAGGGCGCAGCTCCCGGATCCTGATGACATCGGACACACCACCGCTGTTCTTCAGGTGGATCTACGGTTCATCGGTGAAAAAGCAGACCCAGCGGCAGATTCTGAAGTTCGTCGGCTTTGCGCCCAACCGCTTCAGCCAGTTCGCTTCCATGATCAAGTCCACCCCTGACCAGCGCAAGGACTGGCTGGACAAGGTGGAAGATCTTGGTCGACGGGCTGCCTGAGCCTGACAGCGAGAGCCGGAAAACGAAGCGGTATGGCTTAGCCGTGCCGTTCTTCGCGTGCAGCCGCAAGGCTTTTGACCGGCTCGAAGGTCTTGGCATCGGCCATGGCCCAATAGGTGGTAAAGCCGGGAATGTCGTCCTTGATCAGGAGGTCGCCCGGTTTCAGCCAGTCCAGTGCGGCACTGGCGGGCAGAACGTCACGGCTGCCCTCCCGCACATAGACGTGCTCGGGCTTGAAACCCTTGGGCGAGTCCAGTCCCGCGGCGTGGGCGAAGTCCATCAGCGCCTTGACGGTGTTGCGATGGAAGTTCGCAACCCGCGTGGCCTTGTCCGGAACGACGAGCGCCTTTTGCCGCTTCGCATCCTGGGTCGCAACGCCGACCGGGCAGCGGTTGGTGTGGCAGCTCTGGGACTGGATGCAGCCGAGCGCCATCATGAAGCCGCGGGCCGAGTTGACCCAATCGGCGCCCAGGCACAGGGAGCTGGCGATGTCGAACGCGTTGATCAACTTGCCGCTCGCACCCAGCTTGATCTCGTCGCGAAGGCCCGCACCCACCAGCGTGTTGTGAACGAAGGCGAGGCCCTGGCGCAGGGGCGTGCCGAGCCGGTTGGTGAACTCCAGCGGTGCCGCGCCCGTGCCACCCTCTGTACCGTCCACGACGATGAAATCCGGGCGGATACCGCTTTGAAGCATCGCCTTGACCACGGCCATGAACTCCCACTTGTGCCCGACGCAAAGCTTGAAGCCCACGGGCTTGCCGCCCGAAAGCTCCCTCAGCTTGCCGATGAATTCCATCAGCTCCAGGGGCGTTGAAAAGGCCGAGTGACCTGCCGGGGAAATACACTCCACACCGACAGGAATGCCACGTGCTTCGGCGATTTCCTCGGTCACTTTCGCGCCGGGCAGAACGCCGCCATGGCCCGGCTTGGCGCCCTGGCTGAGCTTGATTTCGATCATCTTGATCTGCGGGTTGGTGGCCTGTGCCGCGAATTTTTCCGCATCGAAGCCGCCGGTCTCACTGCGGCAACCGAAATAACCGGAGCCGATTTCCCAGATCAGGTCGCCGCCGCCCTCCCGGTGATAGCGCGATACGCTTCCTTCGCCCGTGTCATGGGCAAAGCCGCCTGTCTTGGCGCCCTTGTTCAGTGCCAGGATCGCATTGGCCGAGAGCGAGCCGAAGCTCATGGCTGAAATGTTGAAGATCGAGGTCGAATAGGGCTGGGCGCAGGCCGGCCCGCCGATGGTCACCCGCAGCCGCTCATCCTGGCCCGGATCGGCCTTGGACAGATGAGGTCCGCTGCCGGAGGTCTCCGTGTTGCGCGCTGCCTCTCGCGGGGCCATGGAATGGTTCATCCAGGCGTAGTCTTGCGCATAGACGTTGTATTCCGTGCCGAAGGGCTTGTTGCCCTCGATGTTCTTGGCCCGGTCATAGACCAGCGAGCGCTTCTCGCGCGAAAACGGCGCACCATCCAGATTGCTCTCGAAGAAATACTGCCGCATTTCCGGCCGGATCGCCTCGAACATGAAGCGGAAATGGCCGATCACCGGATAATTGCGCAGGATCGAGTGATGGCCCTGGATCAGGTCGCGGATGCCCACGGCCGACAGGCTTGCAAACACCAGCAGCGGCCAGAGGAAATGCCAGTTCACCGTCAGCATGAGGATCAGGGCAATGACAGTGAGTACGAGGCACAGGCAAAAAATGAAATAGCGGGCGGGGATCACAAAGATAGTCTCCAGCTGGCTGGCAATCAGAACGGCAGTCGCCCTGGGTTGATCATATCAGTCATGGCAGGTGTTGCGGAGTTATGGAAGGGGACGCAGCTCCAGCATGCCACTGATCCCCTTCCATAAAGTTGCTTTGTTGCAGAATGAAATCAGTTCGGCTGCCGAGATTGCCGTCTGCGCATGGAGAGTCGGAACACGCCTCTGCGTCGTTGTCGGGCCTGTCCAGGCAATCCATAGGAGCTCTCGTCTGGCGCGTGGATCCTCGGAACAAGCACGAGGATGACAATGGAAAGGCCGGCGTCCACACCCTCAGCGGGCATCCCCAATGCCTTCCCGAACGCAGTGCTTGCGTCTACTGGGTCCCTGCCTGCGCAGGGAAGGCAGAGGGCTACCTCAGATCAGAAAAACAAAATAATAGGAATTTATTCTTGACAGCGTAACGGTGATCTGCTAGGGTTTTGTCATGGCCGAAGAAGTGCGTTTGGGGACACGAGGGCTCAGGCGCGGTGGCGGGGCCGATGGCAATTATCGCATGGCTGTGAGGGGCGGGGATAAGTTTCCGGTCCTTTTTTCATGGACCGTCGAGACGCTTTCCAAGTCCTTGAATGATCGACATTTTTGAAACCCTGCGCTGACGGTGCGACCGGAGCGCGGATCACTATCTGAGGGATAACAGGCGCGGCGCTTCGGCGGACGCGCCTTTTTGCTGGCCGCGTTCGGTTGCCGGTGTGAGGAGGGACGACGTGGCGAAGGCGATCAGGAACCGGGACCGCAAGGAGATCCTTCTGGCAGAGCGGGAAGCGCGGGAGCGGATCAAGCGCGGGCTGCCGCTTCGTGTCCCCAAACCGGCTGAACCGGATCCTTCAGAAGACCCACCGCCTCGAGATGAGTTGCCGGAGGAGGTGGCGCGCCTGGTCAAGGACACGGATCCCGGAGAGCGGCCCGACATGATCGCCCGGCTCTACAGGGCTTTTGAAGCCCAGGTGGACGGCGTCGAGGCGCGGCTCAATGCGCTGCTGGCAGAGGCCGCCGAGGGCGGCGAGGGTGCGAGCATCGTCGAGATTGACCGGACGGTGAAGACCCTGGCGAGCCTTGCCCGCACCCTGAGCCTGCTGCTCGATCTGAAAAAGACGGTGGCGCCGGAGAGCGCAGCTGAGGACAAGCCGGGGGAAACAGGCAATGACGACCTTGAGGACGCCGACGAGCTCCGCGCGCAGCTTGCGCAGCGCCTTGGTCGCTTGTGCCCGGGCGCAGAGGCTGGAACAGGTGCTGGAGCAGCTGTCCCTTGAGGAAATGCGTTTTGTCCTGACCGACTGGCCGACCTTCGCCCATGACCATCAAATGCCACCGCCCGGCGACTGGCGGGTCTGGCTGCTGATGGGCGGACGGGGCGCCGGCAAGACCCGCGCCGGGGCTGAATGGGTCAAGGCCATGGCGCTGGGCGATGGCTGGCCAAGAGCCGGAAGTCGAACCGACGGCCGCGCATCAGGACGCATCGCGCTGGTCGGCGAGACGTTCGCCGATGTGCGCGAGGTCATGGTGGAAGGCGTGTCGGGGCTCTTGTCGGTGCACGGCAAGCGCGACCGGCCGAACTGGACGCCGACTCGGCGCCGTCTGGAATGGCCCAACGGAGCCGTGGCCCAGGCCTTTTCATCCGAGGACCCGGAGGCCCTTCGCGGCCCCCAATTCGACATTGCCTGGTGCGATGAACTCGCCAAGTGGCGCCACGCCGAGGAGACTTTCGACATGCTGCAATTCGGATTGCGCCTGGGCCAGGAGCCCCGGCAACTGGTGACGACAACACCCCGGCCCGTGCCGTTGTTAAAGCGCCTGCTCGGTCTGCCGACCACGGCGGTGAGCCATGCGCCGACCCAGGCCAATGCGCCGTTTCTGGCGCCGGGGTTTCTGGAGACGGTGGTCTCGCGCTATGCTGGCACAAGGCTTGGACGGCAGGAGCTGGACGGCGAGCTGATCGAGGACCGGCCCGACGCACTCTGGTCGCGGGATCGGCTGGAGCAGATCCGGGTCGACAGGGCGCCTGAAGATCTCCAGCGCATCGTGATTGCCATCGATCCGCCGGCCTCCTCGGGACGAAAATCCGACGCCTGCGGTCTGGTGGCTGCGGGCCTTGCCGAGGACGGCACAGCCTATGTTCTGGCCGATCGCTCCATGGCCCGCGCCAAACCCGCAGACTGGGCTTCTGCTGCCACCGGTCTCTGGCACGGACTGAGTGCCGACTGTCTGGTCGCCGAGGTGAACCAGGGCGGTGAGATGGTGGCCGAGGTGATATCGGGTGCGGACCACTCGGTGCCGGTCAAGCAGGTGCGGGCGACACGAGGCAAGTTCTCGCGGGCCGAGCCTGTCGCCATGCTCTACGACCAGGACCGTATCCGGCACGTGGGCGCTCTGCCGGAGCTAGAGGACGAGATGGTCGATTTCGGGCCATCAGGCCTGTCCACGGGCCGCTCGCCCGACCGGCTGGATGCATTGGTCTGGGCGATCTCGGAATTGCTTCTGGGCCCAAGAGCCGAACCTAGGGTCAGGCGATTGTAGGCTTGGGTATTCCTGACCCGTCGTTTGAATCACTTTCTCAACTGCGCCGAAAAGGCATTTTAAGTCATGAGCTTGAAGACAGCACTTGAATCACTTTGGGCGCGCCCCGAAGCGGTGACGGCCGACCGGTCGCAGGAGGCTCCAGCCGAGGTAAAGGCTTCGCGCACAGGTCCCTTGCTGGCCATTCAGGGTCAGGCCCAACCGGTCTGGAGCCCGCGCGATTATGCGGCTCTCGCCCGTGAAGGTTATGCCAAGAACCCGATCGTTTACCGCGCCGTGCGCATGGTGGCCGAGGCCGCAAGCTCCGTTCCCCTGACCCTGTTTGAGGGCGAGCACGAGCTGGACACCCATCCCCTTTTGGCGCTGCTTTCCCGGCCCAACCGGCTGGAAGCGGGCGGCGATTTTCTCGAAAGCCTCTACGGCTATCTGCTGGTCGCCGGCAACGCCTATCTGGAGCAGGTGGCCGTCGATGGTGACCCTCGCGAACTCCACGCGCTCAGACCTGACCGGATCAAGGTGGTGCCGGGCCCAAGCGGTTGGCCAGAAGCCTTCGACTATACGGTCGCAGGCCGGACGGTGCGCCTGGCCGCGGAGGCGGCTCCGGGCGACGAAGGTGTGGCACCGGTGCGGCATCTGAAGCTCTTCCACCCGCTCAACGATCACTATGGTTTTGCTCCCGTGGAAGCGGCCCAGATGAGCCTCGATATCCACAATGCGGCGGCCAGCTGGAACAAGGCCCTGCTCGACAACGCGGCACGGCCCTCCGGCGCTCTGGTCTATGGCGTAGGCGATGCGGTGAACCTGTCGGCGGATCAGTTCGAGCGACTGAAGACAGAGCTGGAAAGCGGCTATCAGGGCGCGCGCAATGCGGGTCGGCCGCTGCTTCTCGAAGGCGGCCTCGACTGGAAGCCCATGGGCCTGACGCCGAAAGACATGGACTTCATCGAGGCGAAGAACCAGGCCGCGCGGGAGATCGCGCTTGCCTTCGGTGTGCCGCCCATGTTGCTCGGCATTCCCGGCGACAACACCTACGCCAACTACCAGGAAGCCAGTCGCGCCTTCTGGCGCTCCGCGGTTCTGCCCCTGGTCGCCCGCACGGCGTCCGCGCTCTCCGCCTGGCTCGGCCCCGCCTATGGCGAAGACCTTCTGCTGAAGCCCGATGCGGATGCGATCGAGGCGCTGTCGTCAGAGCGCGAAGCCCTTTGGCGCCGGGTCGGGGCAGCGGGCTTTCTGGACGACGACGAAAAACGCCTCGCGGTTGGCTATGGCCGCAAGGTGCAAGAGCCGCCGGCAGGGGCAGAAGGGTGAGCGAGGAAATCACCCGTTCGGTGATCGAGCGCGGCGACCTGGCACATCTGGCGCTTTTCCTCTGGGCTGTGGCGGCGACGACCTTGGCCGCATTGCTGATCCGGGAACTGACGTTTTCGAACCGGCGCTTCACGCATTTCGTCGATGAAATCGCGCGCCTGAACCGGAACTTGAATCAATTTGTGAATCTCACAAGGCGAAATGGGAAGTCCTTGGACCGTCGATTCAAGGATCCGCTGCAAGCGACTCATGACGCTGGTGAAAAAACCGACTGAGCAAAGCAGGGAGTTGCGATCATGTCCGAACCTTCAGGGTCACAGAAGGGCTTTGTTGCCCGGCGTTTTGCGCGCCATTTGCCTTGGCGTCTGCGCAGAAGTCTTGCGCGGTTTACCGGCGCTGACGGCGCTGGTGCCAGCCACCGCGACACCTTTCACGGCTTTGCCGAGACCTTGCATGTGCTCGCCGCCGCAGATGCGGGGCCGGAGCCGCGCAGGTGAGGCAGGCGCCGCATCAACTGGTCATCACCGGCTACGCCAGCCTGTTCGGCCAGCGTGATGGAGCTGGCGACCTTGTCAGGCGTGGAGCTTTTGCCCGCAGTCTGGCGCGCAGACGGGCGTCCGGCGTCGCCATGTTGTGGCAGCACGATCCGGCAAAGCCCATCGGCGTGTGGACCCATCTGGCCGAAGACGCAATGGGCCTGCGGGTCACCGGCCGCCTGTTGCCCGATGTTGCGCTTTCTCGCGAGGCCGCAGCTCTTGTGGCCGCCGGGGCCTTGAGCGGGCTGTCCATCGGCTTCAGGGCCCTGAAGACGGCGGGCGTGGCAGGACGCCGCGCGGGTCTGCCCACACGCACACTGGTCGAAATCGATCTCTGGGAGGTGTCGCTCGTCACCTTTCCGCAGGTGGAGGGCGCGCGCCTGCGTCTTCTGCCGAGCAGCTCTCATCCGATACCGTTAAGGAGACCGCAATGAACACCCATGATCCCCGCGCCTCATCTCTTGAAACCAAGGCCGGCACGATGCCGCCGGTCGTTGCCGCCGGCGGAGAGGACGTCGCCCGGACTTTCGATGAGTTCTTCCGCAGCTTCGAGAGCTATCGGCAGGTCAATGACGCCCGGCTCGCGGAGATGGAAGAACGCGGCAGTGCCGATGTGTTGACGCTGGAAAAGCTGGATCGTCTGGACGAGGCGCTTGACGCCACCCAGAGGCGACTGGACGACCTGACCCTGAAGAGCCGCCGTCCGGCACGCGGCGGACAGGCCGAGCGTGGACAGACAAGCCAGGCGATCGAGCACAAGGCCGCCTTTGAAAGCTATGTTCGTACCGGCCGGGAACAGGCCCTGCGTCCGCTGGAGGTCAAGGCCCTGAGTGCGTCATCCGATCCCGATGGCGGCTATCTGGTGCCCGAGGAAACGGAGGCAGGCATCCTGCGCCGCTTGTCCGAGGTCTCGCCGATCCGCGCGATCGCCGGTGTGCGTCAGGTCTCTGCTGCGACTTACAAGAAGCCGTTCTCGATCTCGGGACCGCAGACCGGCTGGGTCGGCGAAACGGCCGCGCGCCCTGAAACCTCGACGCCGACCCTCGCTGAACTGAGCTTCCCGGCGATGGAGCTTTACGCCATGCCAGCGGCCACAGCGAGCCTGCTCGACGATGCGGCCATCGACATGGATGCCTGGATCGCGGAAGAGGTGGAGACGGCCTTCGCCGAACAGGAGGGCGCTGCTTTCGTCAATGGCGACGGCGTAAATAAGCCAACCGGTTTCCTGTCGGTTCCCCGTGTCGCGGAAACTGCCTGGGCCTGGGGCTCGCTGGGCAGCATCTCGACCGGGGAGGCCGGCGGTTTTGCAACGCTCGCACCCGGCGACAAGCTGCTGGACCTGATCTATTCGCTCAAGAGCGGCTATCGCCAGAACGCGCGCTTCGTCATGAACCGGCGGACGCAAGGCGCCTTGCGCAAACTGAAGGACGGCGACGGCAACTACCTCTGGCAACCACCGGCCAGCGCGGGGGCTGCCGCCACCTTGCTGAACTTCCCCGTCACCGAAGCCGAGGACATGCCGGACATCGCCATTGATGCCCCGGCGATCGCTTTCGGCGACTTCCGCCGCGGCTATCTGATTGTCGACCGGATGGGCGTGCGGATCCTGCGCGATCCCTATTCCGCCAAGCCCTATGTGCTGTTCTACACCACCAAGCGCGTGGGCGGTGGCGTTCAGGACTTTGATGCCATCAAGCTCCTGACTTTCTCCTCGTAAAAATAGCACTCGTCTTTTTGGCGATATTTTGTGCGCTGCGGCAAGCTTGGCGAAAGCCCTGATTGCAATACCTGTGGTTGCACATCTTGAGTGCTTTTTTGTAACCCTCCCCCACTTCGCCGGGTCCCGTTGACGGATCCGGCGTTTTTTTTGTTTCAGGCAAAGGATAACGCCATGACGTCCGTCGTTGTGACGCCGCCGGCCCTTGAGCCGGTGACGGTGGCCGACTTGCGCAATCAGCTAAGGCTCACCGGTGTCCAGGAAGAAGATCTCCTGTCCGGCTTCATCCAGGCCGCCCGTCAGCAGATCGAACGGGAAACCCGGCGTGCCTTGATCCGCCAAGGATGGCGGCTCTATCTCGAAGCTTGGCCGATGGGCCGGATCGTTTCTTTGCCGATTGCCCCTGTTCTCTCGGTCGACGAAATCACTGTCTATGATCTGGACGGCAACGGTCATGTGCTTGACCCGTCCGATTATACGCTGGACCGGTCTTCGGATCCGGCTCGCATCCGCATTGGCCTTGGGGTTGGCGTTCCCTCCGCGGGCTTGCTTGGGGTCGAGATCGACTTCTCCGCAGGCTATGGCGACAACGCGCAGGATGTCCCCGCGCCACTACGCCAGGCAATCCGTTTGCTGGCAGCACACTGGTTTGAAAACCGGGAAGCCGGGACGGACCTTGCCATGACGAGCCTACCCCATGGACTCGACCGGTTGATGTCGGTGAACCGGGTGCTGCAACTGTGAGGGCGGGGGCCTACCGCACACCTGTGGCGCTTGAGCAGCCGGTGCACACAGCGGCAGCCGATGGATCGGCAAGCCTCGTCTATCTGTTCGTGGGCGACGACTTCGCCCAGATCAAGCCGCTTCGCCAAAGCGAAACGCTGAGCGGCGGACGCCTCGATGGCATCGCGACCCATCAGCTTCGCCTTCGCTACAGAGACGACGTTGCCGGTGGTTGGCGCATTTTGAGCGGTCCGCGTGTCTTTCGCATTCTGTCGACCACTGCGGCTGAGGACCGATCCCGAGAAATCATTTGCCTGGCAGAAGAGGAGGGGACATGAGCAGTCATCCGCAACTGGCCCTGCGCAGCGCCCTGTTCAGCCGGCTTGCCGCCGATGCAGTGCTGACCGGTCTTATAGGCGCTGGGCGCATCTTCGACGCACCGCCCAGGGGACAAGCCTTTCCCTTTCTGGTGCTGGAGACGCTCGGGGCACGTCCCTTGCTGAACCTGCCCGAGGAAGGCTTCGTTCATGAGCTTCGGCTTGCGGCCTTGTCGCGCAAGGCAAGCCGAGATGAAGCGCTTGCGATCATCCAGAGGGCATCAGTGCTCGTGATCGAACCGGATCTGCTCCTTTCGGGGCACCGGCTTGTCGGGCTTCAGGTGTCCGAGATGTCTTCGCGGCTTTTGCGCGATGGCCGCACCTTCCGGGCCGAGTTGTCCCTGCGAGCTGTCACCGAGCCTGACGCCTGACGCAGCTTTCAATCTTGCAACAAGGACATTTGCCATGACCGCACAGGCAGGACGCGATCTGCTGCTCAAGCTGGACCAAACGTCCAGCGGAAGCTTTAAAACCGTTGCCGGGCTTCGCACCCGCAGGATGGCGCTGAACGCGGCGACCGTGGACATCACCAATGCGGACAGCGCCGGGCGCTGGCGTGAGTTGCTGGCGCAGGCAGGCACACGAAGCGCGAGCCTTGCCGGCTCTGGTCTGTTCCGCGACCAGGCAAGTGACGCGGCCGTTCGTCAGCTCTTCTTCGACGGGATCATCTGCCCCTGGCAGGTCATCATCCCGGATTTCGGGACGCTGGAAGGGGCTTTTCAGGTCACCGCACTGGAATATGCCGGCCGTCACGACGGCGAGGTCACCTATGAGATCGCGCTGGAGTCGGCGGGACCCATCACATTTACAGCACTTTAGGAGGTCAGCATGGCAAATCATCTGCGCGGCGAAATCAGCGCCTGTCTCGACGGCCGTAAATGGACGCTGGTCTTGACCCTCGGGGCTCTGGCAGAACTGGAAGACGCCTTTTCCTGTGAGGATCTTCAGGCCTTGGTGGAGCGGTTTTCGACCGGGCGCTTTTCTGCGCGCGATCTGATCAAGATTCTTGGCGCCGGATTGCGCGGTGCGGGCAATGATGTTTCCGACGACCAGCTGGCCTTGATGACATCTGCCGGTGGCGTGACCGGATATGCCTCGATCGCCGCAGATCTCCTGCAGCTGACCTTCGGCGATGGGCAAGAGGAGCAGCTCGGCGTGCCTTCCTCCAAGGGAGAGGCAGGCCAGAACCAGACCGCCCCTTTCCCTGGCGCGAGCTGATGCAGGTCGCTTTCGCGCGCCTCGGCTGGTCGCCAACCGTGTTCTGGTCGTCGACCCCGCGCGAACTTGCAGCAGCGCTGGGCTGGCAGAAATCCGCAACTGGGCTCGAGCGAAGTGCCCTCGAACGCATGATGAAACGTCACCCGGACCGCTAGGCAACAAAGGCACCTGAAATGACAGATGTTCAACTTGATGTTCCGCTGGAAGACCTGTCGGCGTTTTCCCTAAAGATGCAGGAAATCTCCCGCTCGGCAGGCAGCTTTTCAACGGCGCTCACCGGTGGCCTCAAGGCAGCTCTCATCGATGGCAAATCACTCGAGGTGGTCTTCCGGCAGATCGCGCTCACCACGTCGTCCCGTTTGCTCGGGTCTGCCCTCAAACCCCTGGAAGGATTGGCCGAAACGGCATTCTCCAGCGCTTTCGGCGGTCTGACAAATGGGATCAGCGGGTCCGTGGCAGGCGCGTTGGGCGCGGTGACCCCATTTGCCAAAGGGGGCATCGTCGCGTCGCCGACCTATTTCGGTCTTGGCGGTGGTGGTGCGTCTGGTGGATTGGGACTGGCCGGTGAAGCAGGCGCCGAAGCGATCTTGCCGCTGGTGCGAGGCAATGACGGCAGGCTTGGCGTCCAGAACGGCACTAGAGCCGCGCAGCCGCGGATCCAGATCAATGTTGCCACCAGGGATGCGGAAAGCTTTCGGCGATCCGAAACGCAGGTTTCTGCAATGGTGGCCCGCGCCGTCGGACGGGGACGGCGCGGGCTCTAACACCGGCCTGAAAAGGAGGGGCTCAGGAGCCGGTGCGCTCGCTCACCGCCAAGATGGCAGCGATCTGGTCTTTGAGTGACAAACGCTTCTTCTTGAGGTCTTCCAACGTCTCGTCCGAGGCTGGTTCGACATCGGTCTCGATGCGGTGAATTTCGCGGTTGATCGCGTGGTATTCGTCCGAAAGCTTGACGAAATGGGCGTCGCTCGCCTTGAGCGCATGCAAGGCGTCGGCGGCGTCGGGGAATTCTTCGTGCAGTTCGTGCGGTACGTGACTCATTTGGTCCTCCTTGAATGACGACCAACATGAAGAGGGCGCCTGCAAGCCACCTTGAGGCAGATCAATTGCGGCCCGCTCGCAAGGGGAATTTGATGGTTTCTTTCTTGGATGAGTATTTTCCCTCAGGGGTGGCTTTTGGCGCTCTGGGCGGCCCGGAGCGGCGCACGGAAGTGGTGCTTCTGGCCTCCGGCCTTGAGGCCCGCAACGCGCGCTGGGCCGACAGCCGGCGGCGCTATGACGCCTCCACCGGAATCCGGTCCCTTGCCGATCTCAGGGCAGTTCTGTCGCTGTTTGAAAAAGCGCGCGGACGGTTGTTCGGCTTCCGGTTTCGCGACCCCTTCGATCATTCGACCGGCGACGGCGGCGGTATGCCCACGGCCTTTGACCAGGAGATCGCTCAGGGGGACGGAGTGACCGAAACCTTTGCGTTGACCAAGACTTACGGCAACGGCGAGGCGGCCTATGCGCGGGAGATCCGCCTTGCCGATCCTGCAAGTCTTAAGGTGGCCGTCGAAGGCGCCGAGGTGACGGTCGGTGTTGATGCCTGGCTGAACGCCGGGAACGGAGAACTTGTCTTCGCCTCTCCACCTGCCGACGGCGCGCAGATCACCGCTGGTTTTTTCTTTGACGTTCCCGTGCGCTTCGACACGGATCGGCTCGAGGTGAGCCTGACCCATTTTGAAGCGGGCGATATTCCCTCGATTCCCCTGATCGAGATCCGGATCTGACTTCCTCAAAATAGGGCGCTCTCATGAAAGCCATTTCATCCGAACTTGCTGGCCATTTGGCCGGCGGGGCGACGACGGTTGCCCATTGCTGGGTGGTCACGCGCAAGGACGGTCAGCGCATCGGCTTCACCGATCATGATCGATCTCTAACCGTCGACGGCCTGTCCTGCCAGCCGCAAAACGGTCTCGAAACCAGCAGCCTGTCTGCCGGTCCAGGTCTTGCGACTGGCGGAGGAGAGGTCAGCGGGGCACTCTCCTTGTCCGGTCTGTCCGATGATGATCTTGAGGCGGGACTTTGGGATGGCGCAAGCGTTGAGGTCCATCTGGTCAATTGGGCGGACCCGTCCCAGACACAGCTTCTGCGCAGAGCCCGTGTCGGCGAAGTCAGCCGAAACGGCGAAGCATTCCAAGCGGAACTGCGTGGCTTGTCCCATTTGCTCGAGGTCAAGCATGGCCGGGTCTTCGCCAGGACCTGCGATGCGGATCTCGGCGACAGCCGCTGCGGCGTTGATCTGTCAGGCCCGGCATATCAGGCCGAGGGAACGGTCACACTTGCCGGAGACCTGGGCGAACTTCAGATCGCCGGCCTGTCCGCGTTTTCGTCAGGCTGGTTCAACGGCGGGCGGCTGGAGGTTCTGACCGGCGCACACACCGGCTTTCGATCCGAGGTCGCCGCGCATTGGCTGGAGGAAGGCGTCGCTTGGATCGGCTTATGGCAGGCGCCACCGTCAAGCCTTGAGACGGGAACTCAGATACGCGTTTCCGCCGGATGCGACAAACAGGTCTCGACCTGCCGTGCAAAGTTCTCCAACGAGCTGAACTTCCAGGGCTTTCCGCATATGCCCGGGACAGACTTCGTTCTCTCCTATCCGACCCGAAACACGGGCGAGAACGATGGTGGCATCCTTGTCTCCTGACATCTCCACAGTACGTGCCGCGGTTCTGAGCGAGGCGGCATCCTGGCTTGGAACGCCCTATCGGCATCAGGCCAGCTGCAAGGGCGCAGGCTGCGATTGCCTGGGTCTTCTGCGCGGCGTCTGGCGGGCGCTTTATGGCGCCGAGGCTGAACCCGTCCCGGCCTATCAGCCTGACTGGACGGCGTCCGGCACTGGCGAGAGCCTTGTCGAAGCTGCAAGGCGCTGGCTGAGCGAGCAGGCGCCGGATGCAGCAGTGCCGGGGGACGTTCTCCTGTTTCGCTGGAGGGAGCATCTGCCCGCCCGGCATGTTGCGATTCTGAGCGCACCTAGGCTGGTGATCCACGCTTATGAGCGTGTCGGCGTCGTCGAAAGCCCTCTTGTGCCGGCCTGGCGCCGGCGCATTGCCCATGTGTTTTCATTTCCGGAGCAAGGCCAATGGCAACCCTGATCTTGACAGCAGCCGGACAGGCACTGGGTGGTGCAGCCGGTGGCCTTTTCGGCCTTGGCAGTCTTGGCGGCATTCTTGGCAAGGCTGCGGGCGCCGTCGCAGGGTCGGTCGTGGACCAGGGCTTGTTTGGCTCTTCGACCACCGTGGAGACGGGCCGACTTTCCGACCTCTCCGTCCAGGCCTCGAACGAAGGCGCCTCCTTGCCGCGGATCTATGGCCGGGTGCGGCTGGCCGGACAGGTCATCTGGGCCACGCGATTTGAGGAAGAGGTTTCGGAGGAAAGTCAGGGTGGCAAAGGCGGTGGCTCGTCTACGACTGTGCGATCCTATGCCTACTACGCCAATTTCGCGGTCGCATTGAGTGAGGGACCTATAAGCCGGGTCGCCCGGATCTGGGCTGACGGCAAGCCGCTGGACACATCCGGCATAACCATGCGGGTCTATTCGGGTGCTCCGGATCAGGCACCCGATCCGCTGATATCGGGACTTCAGGGCGACACACCGGCATATCGCGGAATAGCCTATGTGGTCTTCGAGCGTCTCGCCCTGGAGACATTCGGCAACCGTCTGCCGCAACTGACCTTTGAAGTGATCCGGTCCGTAGAGCGTCTGGAGACAGACATCCGGGCGATCACCTTGATCCCCGGGGCAGGCGAATTCGTCTACCAGCCGACTGCCGTCAGTTCGACGCCGAGGCCCGGCGTCACCGAAAGCCTCAACCAACATGTCCCGCAGGCGCCAAGCGATTGGGTCGCATCCTTGGACGAGCTGCAGGTGTTATGCCCGAATCTTGAAAGCATCGCACTGGTGGTCGCCTGGTTCGGCGATGATCTGAGGGCGTCCCATTGCAGCATTCGCCCGAAGGTCGAGGAAAGTGTCAAATCCACGACTGGCGGCATCTGGTCGGTCGCGGGGCTGGCCCGTGAGGAGGCGGACGAAGTCTCAAGAATTGATGGCAAACCCGCATTTGGCGGAACACCATCGGACGCAAGCGTGATTGCCGCGATCAAGGACCTGAAGGACCGTGGGCTTCGGGTCATGCTTTATCCGTTCGTTCTTATGGACATCCCGGCAGGCAACAGCTTGCCGGACCCCTACGGCGGGTCAGAGCAGGCCGCCTATCCCTGGCGCGGCAGGATCGTGCCCGGCGCGGATCCGGATCAGGATGCTGCAGCCTTTTTCGGCACAGCAAGCGCAAGCGACTTCTCGGTTTCGGGCGACGCGATCGCCTATGGCGGCCCGGGCGAATGGTCTTACCGCCGTCATGTTTTGCACATGGCGCATTTGGCGGAAGCTGCCAGCGGGGTGGATGCCTTTCTGATCGGCTCGGAGCTGCGCGGCCTGACCAGGGCGCAGACGACATCGGGGACCTATCCGTTTGTCAGCAGCTTGATCGATCTTGCAGCCGAGGTGCGGCCGGTTTTGACAGCGGGCACAGATCTTTCCTACGCCGCCGACTGGTCCGAATATGGGGCACATCAGGTGAGCGCTGGCGAGTTGAGGTTTCCGCTCGATCCTCTCTGGGCATCTTCCGATATCGATTTCATCGGCATCGACAACTACCTGCCCATGGCCGACATGCGCAGGGGCGGAGATCCAGATGGCAACACAGACCCGCATGAGATCGAGATGCTCAAGGCGGGCATCGCCGGCGGCGAATATTTCGACTGGTACTATGCCTCGGAGATCGATCGCCGTGCGGGCACACGAACGCCGATTTCAGATGGGACCTACAACAAGCCCTGGGTCTACCGTGCCAAGGATCTGCGAGGTTGGTGGGAAAACCCGCACGTCGAACGTTTTGGCGACGTAGAAGCCGGGCAGCCGACCGATTGGGTTCCAGCCTCAAAGCCGATCCGCTTCACCGAACTCGGTGTTCCGGCCATCGACAAGGGTGCGAACCAGCCCAATGTGTTCGTCGATCCGAAGTCGTCAGAAAGCGCGCTGCCGCATTTTTCAGATGGGACCCGCGACGACCTGATCCAGCGGCGTGCGCTTGAGGCCGCTCTCAGCTTTTACGATCCTGCGGCCCCGGATTTCGAGACCGGCCAGAACCCGATTTCACCGGTCTATGGCGGGCGTATGGTCGACAGCGCTAACATCCATCTTTGGACCTGGGACGCTCGGCCCTATCCGGCCTTTCCGTCTTATCTGGATGTCTGGTCCGATGGCGCCAACTGGCAGGTGGGGCACTGGCTTTCCGGGCGGCTCGGCAGCCTGACCCTGAAGGGATTTCTGGAGCACTATCTGGAAGACGAGGGCATCGCGGCGCAAGACGTGTCGGTCGGTAATGTCCCCGGGACCCTGGAAGGAATCGCGGTTACAGGACCGGTCTCCAGCCGCCAGGTCATCGAACCGCTTCTGACGGCCTTTGGGGCGACGGCCTCCGATCGCGGCACAGACATTCGCCTGGAGGCCGCCCGGACCGACCTCGATCTGGCCCTTGCTGCCGATGATCTGGTCGATCCGGACGCGGACAAGCCGGTTCTGTCGCGGACCCGGGCGCAGGAAAGCGAACTGCCGTCGGAAGTGCGCATCGGCGCTGAAGACGTGACGGCGGACTATCAGCGCCGGATGGTAACTTCGCGCAGGCTCGAGGTCGGGTCGCGCCAGATCGAGACGCTGGATCTGGCGGCAGTCAGCGCTCCTCAAGCGCTTCAGCAAGCCGCCGACCGCCGTCTAGCCCGGATCTGGGGAGAACGTGAACGCGTGGAGTTCGCCCTGTCGCCGGCCCGCCTTGATGTGGACCCAGGCGACGTCCTTGAGATCGCAAACGTGCCGGGAAAAAGCTTCTCGCCGCCGCTGAATTTTCGGGTCGAAGCTATTGAAGACACGGATGTTCGCCGGATCGAAGCTGTGCGTGTCGGCGGTGCTCTGGCTCCGGTCACTGCTGCGCCGGATCCGGTCGTCAAGCCATTCAAGGACGTCGTGCTGGGAGTGCCTCATGGCTTCCTGATGGATCTGCCCATACTCTTTGACGAGGACCCCGAAGCTCCTGTTCGATTGGCGGCCTTTGCGAGTCCCTGGCCCGGCGCTCTGACGCTCATGCGGTCTGCGACCGGCAGCGGTTTTCAGCCAGTAGTGACCCTGGATCGTCCCGCAACGCTGGGCCACCTGGTCTCGGACCTTGCGCCGGGGCCGCTTGGCCACTGGGACCGTGCAAATCACATCGACGTCGAGATCTACGGCGGGCTTCTGCAGGCGCGTTCACAGGACGCCGTTCTGGCAGGCGCAAATGCCCTGGCCGTTCGGACGGCGGGTGGCGGTTTTGAGGTCCTGCAGTTCGTCGACGCTGAGTTGATCGGCGTTCGGACTTATCGGCTGACGACCCTCTTGCGTGGACAGGCGGGCACAGAACCGGAGATGCGGGAAGGGGCGCTGGCAGGTGCTGAGATCGTCTATCTCGACGCCGCGACTGTTCCCTCTGTGCCGCTTTCGTCCGACCAGCTTGGCCTCGAGCAGCACTACAGGTTGGTGCCTGCCGGACTTGCCGTTGATGATCCCTCTGCTCTGGTCTTCGCCCACGCGGCTTCCGGTCGCGGCGCTCTGCCGCTCGCCCCGGTTCATCTCAAGGCCCGGCGGCTGAGCGACGGCATCGAGATCAGCTTTATCCGCCAGACCCGGCGTGGCGGCGACAGCTGGGCTCAGGTAGACGTGCCTCTTGGAGAGGAAAGCGAGGCCTATGAGGTCGATATTCTTGGAGGGGACGGCGCGGTTCTCAGAACTCTTTCGTCGTCGATCTCCTCTGTCTTCTATCCAGCTTCAGACGAAATCGCCGATTTCGGCACCCAGGTGAGCGAGCTGAGCTTTGCCGTCTGCCAGCTGTCTGCCACGGCCGGGCGTGGCTTCCAAAGAAAGGCAACAAGTCATGTCTGAGACCCTTCGTTTTGCCCTGCCGCTTCTGGCGGCCGCGCAGGCGCAAAAGCATGTCACCCACAATGAAGCACTGCTGACCCTTGATGCTCTGGCCCATCTGCACCTCGCCTCCCGAAGCATCGCTGTTCCGCCCGTCGCCGAGGATGGCGCGGCCTATCTTGTTGCCTCAGGCGCCTCGGGAGACTGGCTGGGCCGGGAGGGAGACATTGCGCTCTGGCGCGATGGTGTCTGGCAGTTCCATTCAGCTTTCGAAGGGCTGGTGGCCTTCGTGGCCGATGAAGAGGCCCTGATTGTTCTGACCGGTAGCGGCTGGCAGGACGTTGGTCCTCTGCTTGGACCGGATCGTTTGGTCGCGCGCTCCGAAAACGGAGCAGAAACCCGGCTGGCGGTGCTGGAAGAAGAGCTTTCCAGCCTTTCCGGTGCCTACGCTGAAACCGGCGCACTCATTCCGGACCGGGCCATCGTTTTCGGTGTCTCCTGCCGGACCATCACGACCATCAGCGGCGCTGCGTCCTACGATTGTGGCCTGGCAGGAGAGACGTCGAAATTTGGCGGATCACTGGGCGTTTCTGCCGGCGCGACCAATGCCGGTGTCATTGGTCCGAGCGCCTTTTACGCCCCAACGCAGGTCCGTTTGACGGCCAATGGCGGCAGCTTCTCCGGCGGCGCGGTGCGCGTGGCGGTGCACTGTCTTTTGCCGGTGGTTCCGCAGTCCTGAGGGGGGCGTACCTGAGAAAGTGATGGAAGGGAGATTTGCCATGCGGGTCAGTGAAAAAGGTGTCGCTTTCATCGCCGCGCACGAGGGCTTCGTCTCGCGGGGATATCTGGATCCGGCGGGCGTCGTTACAATCGGCTACGGGTTTACAATGCGCTCAAGAGTTTTTGCCTCCTGGTGGTTGAAGCAGCACGGCAGCGCACTGAAAGTGGGTGACAGTCTGAGCCGCGAAGAGGCCAATCGTTTGTTGCTGACCCTGCTGGACGAAGAATACGGTCCGCCGGTCGAGCGGGCGTTGCCTCACCTGGATCAGACGCAATTCGATGCCTGTGTGTCGGTTGTCTACAACCTAGGACCTAGGGCGTTGACCTGGAAGTGGGCCAAAGCGCTGAAGGTTGGGCAGGACACGCTTGCGGCTCAGCTTCTGGCCAGAACGGGAACGACCGCAGGAGGACGGCGCTTGCCAGGTCTGGTCCGTCGGCGCAAGGACGAGGCTGATCTGTTGCTGGATGGCAGCTATGGCTCCTTTGCCTCTGGCTCCCTGGCCACCGGGTCACTGTCCGCTGACATCGACCATGCTCTGAAGCTGGCGCAGCAGCACCTGGCGCACCTGGGCTATCGGCCCGGTTCCGCAGATGGTCTGGATGGACCAAAGACACGCCACGCCGTTCTCGCCTTTCAGCGCGATCATCCCCCTCTTGCCATCGATGGACGCGTGGGCCCGGCCACACGGGCGGCATTGCAGCGAAAGATCGCGCAGGGGACCTGCAATCGCGCCTCGGGGCTCACTTGCGCGGGGACGGTCGCCGCGCTGCGAACGAGCGGCTTCGACTGGGAACGCGTGCTCATTGCAGCGGGAGTGATACTGGCGCTGGGCCTGCTGATCGGACTGGCCTGGCGCTACCGGGGCAAGCTTTTTGCCTGGGCGCGTCGGAAAGCGCCGATGGTTCATCTGGCGCAGGCTGAGAGCCACTAAGCCCAATTTCTCTCTGCAACGTGACGGAAAATTCGATCTGGAAAAGGAGCGGGAAATGTCTGGCTGGAAAACCCTTCTGTTCAACGGCGTCGTCGGTATTCTGGTCGTCATTGCGCAATTGGCTGAGCACGTGAGCGCTGTCGACTTGAGTGCGATCCTGCCAGCGAACATGACGCCCTGGGTCATCGCTGCTGTCGGACTCGTCAACATCCTGTTGCGTCATGTCACCAAGGGGTCGGCTGGCTGGGTCGCAAAAAGGGATGAGACATGATCGCTGCGATTCTCACCTGGCTGTCCGGATCCGTCCTCGAAAGCTTGCTGGCCCACGCCAGACAACGTCTCGACAGCAGAACCGAGCAGGACCGGATCGCTGCCGAACTGGCGGCTGAAGAAATCCGGGCGGAAATTGCCGCCCGCAGCGAGGCCAGGAAGGTCTTGTTGGCTGAAAACGGCCAGTTTTTCTCAGCGGGACGGCTTGGACGACTGGCTTTTGTTCTGCCGCTTGGGCTCTGGTGGGCCGCAGTCTGCCTCGACAGTGTCTTTCATTTTGGCTGGAAAATTGCCGAGGTTCCGGTTCTGCGCGACTGGGGCGGCGCAATCATCACCAGCTTGTTTCTGGTCGACGGCGTCAAGAGTATCAGCCGGTCGGTTCGTCCGAAATAACAGCACATGCCGAGCACGCTCCTGACAGAATGCTGTCAGGAGGCCTGTGCGACTGTCTGCCTGTTGTTTTTGACAGGAGACGAAAATGAGCTTTCAACCTGATGACTTCACGGTCTGGATGGAATTGCCGGTCACCGACCTCGACAAGTCCATCGCTTTCTACAATGAGGTCTTTCAGACCGAATTAAACAGGATCGTCGACATGGGCCCAAATCCTATCGCAATGTTCCCCTCGAAGAAGGACGGTGTCGCAGGGCACCTTTATCCCGGCACGCCGCCTGCCAAGGGAACGGGCCCGACAATCCATCTGATGTGTCCGGACACTCTGGAAGCGACCATGGAACGGTTGGCGAAGGCCGGCGGCGAAGTGGTTTCCGACCCAATTGCCATCCCGGCTGGCCGTTTCACCTACTGCCTTGACCTTGATGGCAATTCCATCGGACTTTTCAGCCGCTGAGGAGCCCTGTGATGAGACGAGCCGACCGCCTTTTCCAAATCGTGCAATATTTGCGTGGCGGCCGGCTTGTCCGCGCTCGGCAGCTGGCCGAATGGCTGGAAGTGTCCGAGCGCACGATCTACCGGGATATCGCCGACCTTCAAGCATCGGGTGTGCCGATCGATGGCGCTGCCGGCGTGGGTTATATCCTGCGGTCAGGCTTTGATCTTCCGCCACTGATGTTTTCCCGCGATGAGATCGTGGCACTGATTGCCGGGGCTCGTCTAATCCGCGCGTGGGGCGGGGCGGAGATGGCACGCGCAGCCGAAGAGGCGTTGATCAAGATCGACGCGGTTCTGCCTAACCCGATGCGCGAGCGGACCAGTTCCGTTGAGGTCCACGCCATTGCGCCAGAAATGACACCTGAGGTTCGTGATCGGATTGATGTGCTGGAAGCTGCGAGTGATGGCCGAAAGCGGCTGACGCTTGTCTATCGTGACCGTGAGGACACACCGTCTGAACGCACCGTGCGTCCTCTTGGCTTGTGGTTCTGGGGCAAGGTTTGGACGCTGGTAGCCTGGTGCGAGTTGCGCACCGACTTCCGAATGTTTCGCCTGGATCGGATCGATACCATCACGGATCTACAGGACCGCTTCCGCCATGAATCTGGCAAGACGCTCAAGGACTTCTATCGCAGCATGGAAGAGCGGGGTCATCATCGGCGGTGATGTAAGGGACCCATGCTGGATGCTGGTTTGGCCGATGCGAAATTCATGCTCTGGATCTCCCGCAGAAGTTTGCGTTTCATGGCCGCACGATAATTGCCGAAGCCTTTGGCCACTTCGACGAAAGCGCCAGGACCCCGGATGACCTGGTCCCGGTAGTAGGCAACCGGGTCCGGATCGGCTCCAGCAATCGCCAGACCATTCACCGTGATCCCGTCAAAGGCGAAGGCCCCGTAAGCCTTGTCGGCACTGAAACCCTCATTGTTGATGCCGTCACCGGCGACGTCCACCACTCTGCGTGCGCAGGGCTCCGGCACTTTCGCCATGTGAACGGCAGCAAAACCCAGGGCGTATCCTAGGGCTGTCGGAAAATCGGTGTAGCCTCTTTCGGATGCTGCAAGGTCTGCGGCAGCAATGGAAATGCTGTCGTCGCTCTCCAGGAATCGCCAGTCGACCTGAACATGCTGCTGATAGCGTCCGCTCCACTCGAAGCTGGAGAACCAGATGCCGCCCAGGCTCTGGATGGCCTTGCGCACGTCGTCGTCCTTGAGCGCCCCGGAGAGGCCCTCAAGCTGGAACCTGTGCTCCTCCGGACTGACACTTGATGATCCGTCCATGGCGACCACGAGGGCCAGGGCGCAGGCTGACGCTGGGACAGGTGCGATCAGAAGTGTCGCTGCCACAAATGCGCATGAGGCGCGTCTCCTTGTTTTCCCCAGCATCGTCTCGCCTCTCTGTTCAGCGTTCCAGCCCATTTCCAACATGGTGCCGAAAAAATCCTCGTCCCGAAAGGCTTGTTCCGTCATTCATGTCGTGTTCAGCTGGGCTCTGCTAGAAAACGATCAAATACGACGTGAAAGGTGTCGGCCGCGAAGCGGATGAGGTGTAAGGATTGCCTCTCCAAGTCGCCTGACCCTGGAAGCCGGAAGGTGATACTGTTGAAACGTGTTTTTGCCCTTCTTGTTCTGACCCTGCTGACGGCGGTGCCTGCCAGCGCGAAGTGCCTGTCCCAGGGCGACGCGCGTCAGGCGGTTGCAAGCGGCAAGGCTGCGTCGCTCGGATCGATGAAATCAGCTGCGGGCGGAGAAATCGTCAAGGCGCAGCTGTGCATTGAAGGTGGCCGCTATGTCTATCGGCTGTCGGTTCTGGTCGGCGGCAAGGTGCAGACCAAGGTGCTGAACGCCAGCCGCTGACTTTATTGATTTCAAGAACGACAGGATTTCAGATGCGCTTGCTCGTGGTGGAAGATGATGCCGATCTCAATCGTCAGCTGGTGACGGCGCTGGGCGAGGCGGGCTATGCGGTCGACACGGCGTTCGACGGCGAAGAGGGTCACTTTCTCGGCGATACGGAACCCTATGACGCTGTGGTGCTCGATCTCGGCCTGCCGAAGCTCGACGGTCTGTCTGTCCTGGAGAACTGGCGCCGGGATGGCCGGTCCATGCCGGTCCTCATTCTGACAGCCCGCGATCGCTGGTCAGACAAGGTGGCTGGAATAGATGCGGGTGCCGACGACTATGTCGCCAAGCCCTTCCACATGGAGGAAGTACTGGCCCGCGTGCGCGCCTTGGTGCGCCGGGCAGCCGGCCATGCGTCCAATGAAATCACTTGCGGACTTGTGCGTCTGGATCTGCGGGCAGGGCGCGTCACCCATGATGGCAATCCCATCAAGTTGACCTCCCACGAGTATCGCCTGCTGTCCTATCTCCTGCATCATCAGGGAAAGGTCATTTCCCGCACGGAACTGACCGAGCATCTGTACGAGCAGGATTTCGATCGTGATTCCAATACCGTGGAAGTGTTTGTTGGTCGTTTGCGCAAGAAAATTGGTGCGGACATGATCGAGACCATCCGCGGACTTGGCTACCGCCTGGGTACACCCGTTGACGAGTGAGCCGGTGCAGGGCGGACAACCCGCAGGAGCAAAGCGCAAGCCGCGCTCACTTTCCGGGCGGCTCGTTGTCGTTGCTGCCGTCTGGTCCGTGCTTGCGCTGGCGGTGGCCGGCTTCATCCTGGTCGAACTTTATCAGTCCGCCAGCGAGCGTGCGTTCGATGCCCAGCTTGATGTTTATGTGAAATCAATTCTGGCCGAGATGGTGCCTAATCCGGCCGCAGGCGAAAATGCGCCTGTCCGTGAGCCCAAGGGTGTCGGCGAGCCGAGGTTTTCCCTGCCCTTGTCTGGCTGGTACTGGACGGTCGCCAAAGCTGCAAACGGCGAAAAGGTGCAGTTCGCGTCTTTGTCGCTGGTCGGTGATCCGCTTGATGTCGAACCGCTTGGCTCCGCGGAAAATCGGAGTTCCTTCGGCATGGGGCCGGGCAACGAAGAGGTCCGGGTGCGCCAGCAACGCATCGGGCTTGGCAGTGCGGAGTACATCATCACAGTTGCTGCCGAGACCGCGGGTTTTCGTGCGGATGTGCGTGACTTCGCAAACCAAGTGGTCCTGACGCTGGTGGTGTTTGGTGCTGGGCTCGTCGGCGCGGTGTTCCTTCAGGTGCGCGTCGGCCTCAGGCCGCTTGTGCGTCTGCGGGCGTCCCTTGGCGAGGTGCGGCGCGGTGAAGCTGACGAGATTGACGAGAACCTGCCGGTTGAGCTTGCGCCACTGGCTGTTGAACTCAACGCCCTGATCCATTCCAATCGTGAAATCGTCGAACGTTCCCGAACCCATGTGGGCAATTTGGCTCATGGACTGAAGACGCCCTTAAGCGTGATTTCAAACGAGGCACGGACGGCATCCGGGCCTTTTGCCGACAAGGTCGCCGAACAGGCGACAATCATGTCGACCCAGATCCAGCATCATCTCGAGCGCGCCCGCATGGCGGCGCAAAGGCGCGTCATCGGTGTGTCTTGCGAGGTTGAGCCGATCTTGTCCCGCCTGACGCGGGCCATGTCCAAGATCTATCGGGAGCGGGATGTCGAGCTGGCAGATGCCATGCCTGACGGCCTGAGGTTCCGGGGCGAGCAGCAGGATCTGGAAGAGTTGGCCGGAAACCTGCTCGACAACGCCTGCAAATGGGCGAACTCCAAAGTTGTCGTCCATGTTCGTCAGTTACAGCATGGCGAGGCAACGCGCGAGTTGTTCGAACTGGTCGTGGAAGACGATGGCCCAGGTTTGTCGCAGGAAGAGCGGCGGGAGGCCGTCAAGCGCGGCCGGCGGCTGGACGAGACGGTGCCTGGAACCGGGCTGGGGCTTTCCATTGTTGCTGATCTTGCAGGGCTTTATGGAGGACGCCTGGAGTTGGACCGGGCCGGGATTGGAGGCTTGCGGGCGCGGCTGATCTTGCCCTCAGTGTAACATTCCGTTACGCAATTGTGACCTCTTCTTCGGTCTTTGCCCTGTCGTAGGCGTAGTTCCGCCATAAAAAATGCCTATAAGAGTAGAGGCTAGGATTGATTCATTTCTAGGGCCATCATTTGCAGGGCCAAAGGCGTCATGACGACGGAGCGTTTAATGCGGGTTCGCACTCTTTCATGCTTGATTTTGCTAGCGTTCGGTCTGGCTGCCTGCAGTTCCGCGCCGGGTGGTACGCAGGGGACATGGGGAAGCCAGTTCGGTGCCAGCACCTCCGGCGTGGCGGAAGATGAAGCCAGCACGGCAATCGCTGTTCTTGTGAACAACGAATTCGGCCAGTCCCTCGAAAGATCCGACTACAAGGCTGTTGCGGAGGCCCAAAAACGGGCCCTGCGCGCACGCGCCAACGGTGTTGCGGTCTCCTGGCAAAATGAGGAAACCGGCCGCAGCGGCCAGGTTCGTCCCGGACCGGTCTACCGGGTCAACGACACATCCTGCCGGGAATTTACCCACGAGATGATCCTGAATGGCGCGGCTCTGACCTCGCGCGGCACAGCATGTCGTCAGGAAGACGGGTCCTGGAAAACGCTCACCTAAGTACGGTGCAAACGGTGCGGAGGCTGCCGATAGTCCGCGCCTTCATGATTTCCTCAAGGTTATTTGGGGAATGGCTCAAGTTTTCTCTGCATCCTTTGGGCAATGCTACGCGTGAGGCACGACGCTAATGTGTTCGCGGTCGTTCTTTTGAGAACGCGTCCCTAAGTTATTGTCGCCGAATACATTTCCCGTTGTCACATTGCAACGCATTTGCAGTTTCTCAACCTTTGTTTAAAGGTCTGCAGATATCTTCTGGTCTGGGCGGCGCACGTTTATATCGGCGGAAGATGTCAGAAACCGAGATTGTTACCAACAGAATACGAAAGTATTTGCAAGAGCTCTCTCCGCGGGCTGTGGAAACACTTGTCCGAAATCTGGAGCGTGCAAAGAAATCCGGTACTGCCGACGATCATATCGAATTGATACTTGCCGCGTCGCTCGATCTTCTTCGAAAGCCTGATCCTCAACTAGAGGATTTGCCGCGCGGTGTGATGCGTCGCAATCAGGTTCAGCGTCTTTTCTTCACGCCGCTTGACGAATTCCTGATCAACGAACACCTGCCCACCAAACAGGAAGGCCGTGTCAATCGTGCGGTTCTCAACCGTGTCTGGCAGTGGATCAGCCGCGATGTCCTGCCAAGCGACGTTAAACGTGTGCTGGACCAAGCCGAACAGGACACCATCAGCGAAGAGCGAATGGAAACGCTGGTCAAGAGTCTGCGCAAGAGCTCCGTCGAGGCTGTTGGCGATGTGCTTCACAAGATCGAGATTTCCGACAAGGACCGGCGCCGGCTTGGTATGGAAGTGGGCGGTGAACGTGGCATCGAGGAACTCAAGGACATCAATAAGATCTTCGCAGCTGAAGGCTGGTTGATGCCATTCCTGAAGGCTGTGCCCGAAAGCCTTGATGCGACCGGTCTTAAGACTGGCAAGGGCGTCCTGAAACTGGTTGAGAAGGCGTCGACGCGCTTTCCCGATCATATCCCGGTGGTGGCCGCAGCCCTTCTGGAACGCGCGGACACGCCTTCGGCCCTTTGCTCGCTGGCCGGACGTCTGGCGCGAAGCGATGATGCCAAGGCCATCAGCAACTCGCAGTTTTCACCCTTCGTCGATGTGGTTCTGAGCGAAGCCGAACGGCTGAACATCCTTGCTCATGAGCACCGCAACAACAATCCGGACCCCGTCGCTTTCTCCCAGGCTTTGTCGGAATATCACAGCCTGGTGCGTGGCGTTGAACTGGACATGGACCTGTCCCACGCCGGAACTTGGCAAAAACGTCTGTCGGCGACCAAGAAGGATATTTCTGAGATCGTCACGAGCGAGCTGCAAAATGCGCATAGTGCGGTCCGGCGCTCACTGATGGTACCTGGTTTCGATGAAGACGGTAAACTTGATCAGGATCAGGCCGTTATCGACGAAGCGGTGCGGGCGCTTCGGGTCGTTGTCATGGTCCGCAATGCCTCGCAGACCTTTGCGGTCAATGATATTGGCAAACGGACGCGGCAGGCGGTCGAGCAGACCCTCGAGATCCTGACAAGGTCACTGATCGGCGATCTTCACAAGACCGACGGCAAGGGGAGAGAGGCCCACCTTGCCGCAGTCGATGTGGCCATCATGCTGTCTGAGATTTACTTCGGCGGCGAGTATGCACAGCAACTTCGTCGAAGCCGGCAAACCGCCCTGAGCACCAAGATCGTCGCCAAGGCTGAAACACTCGCGCCAGGTCCTGCGAAGAAAGCCGCGGTCGGACAGATGCGTCGCCAGTAGTTTTCTGCATTGGTCAGCCTTCGGCGCCAAGTCTTTCCGCGACGGCTGGTCACATAGTCTTGCGCTTGCCTTCCTGACGCGGTCGCGCTCTATAGTGCTTCATGATGTTTTGGATCCTGATTGCTGTCATGACGGCTGCCGCCGCCCTGTCGATCCTTGTGCCACTGGCCCGCAGTGCGCGCCGGGAAGGTCCCGTGGAAACCGAGCAGACCGCCGACAAGGCAGTCTACCGCCAGCAGCTTGCAGAAGTTGACCGGGATCTCGAGCGCGGATTGATCGAAGCCGAAGCCGCCGTTGCCGCGCGAACTGAAATCGCCCGTCGCCTGCTGGCCGCTGATGAACGCAAACAAAGCACTGAAACCGTAAGCAAGAGTGTTGCATTGCTGCGCCTTGCCATGGTCACTGCTCTGGTTGTCTTGCCGCTTGGCTCCTTCGGGCTCTATCTCTATCTCGGGTCGCCTGATCTGCCCGATCAGCCGCTGCTCGCGCGCCTGTCCGAGCCGGCCGAAAATCAGTCGGTTGACGTGTTGGTTGCTCGCGTCGAACGTCACCTTTCTGAAAATCCGCAGGACGGCCAGGGCTGGAGCGTTGTTGCTCCCGTCTATATGCGCATGGGCAATCCGAAGGCAGCAGCCAACGCCTATGCCAATGCGATCCGTCTCCTGGGCGCGACCGCACAACTTGAAACGGATTTCGGCGAAGCGCTGACCGTTGCCAATGACGGCATCGTCAGTGCGGATGCGCAGGCCGCTTTCGAGCGCGCGGTTGCGCTTGAGCCGGACGCTGTCAAACCCCGTTTCTTTCTCGCGCTGGCTCTTGGACAGGAAGGAAAGTCAGAAGAGGCGGTTGCCTCCTGGTCATCCCTTCTAGAAGGCTCGGACCCCAGCGAAGCCTGGGTTCCCGTCGCGCAGGCGGAACTTGCCAAGCTTGGCGGAACGCAGATGGCGGGCAGGCTTGGCTCAGGGGAGGCTCTTCCCGGGCCAAATGCCGAAGAGGTCGCCGCCGCAAGCGATATGACGGACCAGGATCGCACGGCCATGATTTCCGGGATGGTGGAGGGTCTTGCCGAACGGCTCGATGACACCGGCGGGACCGTTGATGAATGGCTTCGGTTGATCCGGGCTTATTCCGTTCTGGGCGAACGCGACAAGGCGGCGGCAGCGCTGACAAAAGCCCGCAAAGTGTTTGCGGAAGATACTTCGTCCTTGGGGCGGATCAATGAAATGGCCGAAAAGGCAGGTATAGAAGGCTCCTGAGGGGCAGAGCTTTCGAATACGAGGAAACGGACGCGAATAAATGACAAGAAAACAAAGGCGCCTGACCATGATCGGGATCGCCGGAGCCGTTCTGGCGGTTGCGGTCGGTCTTATTCTCTTTGCGTTGAACGATCAGATCGTCTTCTTTCAAAGCCCGACTGACATTGCCGAAAAGGCAATCCCGCCAGGCCAGCGTATCCGTCTGGGCGGACTGGTTGAGGAAGGCACAGTTGTGCGGTCGGATGACGCCAATGTGTCCTTCAAGGTGACCGACACGGTCAATTCCGTCGCAGTGACCTACAAGGGCATTCTTCCCGATCTTTTTCGTGAAGGGCAGGGCGTCGTGACCGAAGGTGTGATCGATGCGAGAGGCATCTTCGTTGCCGACAACGTGCTGGCCAAACACGATGAAAACTATGTGCCCAAGGAAGTTGCGGAGGCGCTCAAGGAACAGGGCGTCTGGCAGGGAGAATGACCCTTGCCGCCCATGCTGAACTTGTTGTCGGCAAGCTAGAAACGGGAACGTGAGAACACGCCATGATCGTTGAACTTGGACATTATGCTCTCGTATTGGCTTTTGCGCTGTCGCTTATCCAGTCGGTGTTGCCAATGGTTGGCGCCGTGCGCGAGGACAGCCGCCTGATGGCGATCGCGCCGCCTGTATCGGTCGCACTCTTTATGCTGGTGGCCCTGTCTTTTGCTGCGCTGACAGTTGCCTACCTGTCTTCGGATTTTTCCGTCGTCAACGTCTGGGAAAACTCTCATTCGGCCAAGCCGCTGATCTACAAGATCTCCGGCGTCTGGGGCAATCACGAGGGCTCCGTCCTGCTTTGGGTGCTGATCCTTGTCTTTTTCGGTGCGCTCGTCGGGTTCTTCGGCACGAACATTCCAGCTTCCCTGCGTGCGGCTACTTTGGCAGTGCAAAGCTGGGTCACCGCCGGATTCATTCTGTTCATTCTGGCCACCTCCAATCCCTTCAACCGGATCGCCGAAGCACCGCTTGAGGGTAACGGCCTCAATCCGATCCTTCAGGATATCGGCCTCGCGATCCATCCGCCGCTGCTCTACGTCGGTTACGTCGGCTTTTCGATCACCTTCTCCTTTGCCGTCGCTGCCTTGATCCTGGGGCGACTTGATGCTGCCTGGGCGCGATGGGTGCGGCCCTGGACGCTTCTGGCGTGGGTGTTCCTCACCGCCGGCATCGCGATGGGATCCTACTGGGCCTACTATGAGCTCGGCTGGGGTGGCTGGTGGTTCTGGGATCCGGTCGAGAACGCCTCCTTCATGCCATGGCTCTCCGGCACCGCGCTCTTGCATTCGGCCATTGTCATGGAAAAGCGCGACGCTCTGAAAGTCTGGACCGTTCTCCTGGCGATCTTCACCTTCTCGCTTTCGTTGCTGGGCACCTTTCTCGTGCGATCGGGCGTGCTGACCAGTGTCCATGCCTTCGCGACCGATCCGGAGCGCGGCGTTTTCATTCTGGTGCTTCTGTGCCTGTTCATCGGCGGCTCGCT
The DNA here is from genome assembly GCF_009650605.1 of Labrenzia sp. CE80. Lineage (NCBI taxonomy): Bacteria > Pseudomonadati > Pseudomonadota > Alphaproteobacteria > Hyphomicrobiales > Stappiaceae > Labrenzia > Labrenzia sp. CE80. The sequence goes on along the minus strand of NZ_WAJT01000001.1, from coordinate 2,156,221 downwards.
GACGCTCTATGCCTGGCGAGCGCCAATGCTTAAGCAAGGTGGTTTGTTCGCTCCGATCAGCCGGGAGGGCGCGCTGGTCTTGAACAACCTCTTCCTCACGGCCGCGACGGTCGCCGTTTTCGTCGGGACGCTCTATCCGCTCGCACTGGATGTGATCACGGGCGAAAAGATTTCCGTAGGCGCGCCTTTCTTCAATCTCACCTTCGGGCCCTTGATGATCCCGCTGCTGATTGCGGTACCATTCGGGCCGGTCCTGGCTTGGAAACGCGGTGACCTTCTTGCCGCCAGCCAGAGGCTTTACGCAGCGTTTGGCATCGCCATCCTTGCCTGTCTCTTCACACTTTGGCTTTGGGGCCTCGAGCGTGTGTTGGCGCCTCTGGGTGTGGGCCTTGCCGTCTGGGTCATGACCGGTGCCATGGTCGAGATCATCACGCGCGTGAAACTCTTCGAAGTTGGTCTTTCGCGTGGTTTCTCGCGCTTGAAGGGGCTGCCGGGCTCTGCCTGGGGCACATCAATCGCCCATTTCGGCGTCGGCGTGACGGTCCTGGGCATTGTCACCGCATCCGCCTTCCAGGAAGAGCGGATCCTGACCATGAAGCCGGGCGCCAATGTCGAACTCGCCGGCTATGAGCTGACCTTCGATGGTTTGGTACCCCGCAAGGGGCCGAACTACCGCGAGGACGTCGGGCATTTCACCGTGCGGGCGGGCGGAACCATTGTTAAGAAGATGGACCCTTCCAAACGACTTTATACAGCGCGCCAGATGCCGACCACGGAAGCTGCGATCATGACCTCATGGTTCTCACAGCTCTATCTTTCTCTAGGAGAGGGACGTGACGATGGTGCGGTGGACGTTCGGGTCTACTTCAAGCCGCTCGTGACATTGATCTGGATTGGTTGCATGATCATGGCCTTCGGCGGCCTTGTCTCCATTGCCGACCGCCGTCTTCGCGTTGGAGCACCCAAACCGGCGCGGCGCGCCGCGCCGTTCCCTCAGGCTGCGGAGTAGACCGGATGAAGTTCAAGTCCTTCTTTGTGGTCTTCACTCTGGCGTTCATCTGGCTCGGTTCGGCATGGGCGATTGCGCCTGACGAGATTCTGGACGATCCGATTCTGGAGGAGCGTGCCCGCGCACTTTCGGCGAATCTGCGCTGCATGGTGTGTCAGAACCAGTCGATCGATGACAGTGATGCGCCTCTGGCCAAGGATTTGCGGATTCTGGTGCGTGAGCGCCTGGTCGCCGGCGACAGCAATTCCGAGGTCATCGATTACCTGGTGTCGCGCTATGGTGAATTTGTCCTGCTGAAGCCGCGGTTCGCTTGGCACAATCTCGTGCTTTGGGCGGCGGGGCCTATCGCCCTTCTGGCTGGCCTCTTGGGTCTCTTTCTCGCGATCCGCCGTCGCAAGAGCGCGGCGACAGACGGGGGGCCCAAGCCCTTGAGTGACGAAGAACAGGCCCGTCTCAACAACTTGCTGCGAGAGCCCTAAGCTTACGCGATTGACGCTTCACAAGCGCCTTAGGCGGCTTCGCTGTTCACAGAGGTCAGCTTGTACTTCATCAGTTCAAGCAACCGCTTTGCATCAATCGGATCGAGAACGTGGTAATTTGTCAGCCACTTGTTTCCGGTCGATGTGGGAAATTTCAGGTGATGACATCGGCATGTGCAAATGCCTGAATAGGATGTGTCGTCGATATCGGAAGCCCGGCAGAGCGTTGCAATTCCTGAGGAATCAAAGCGGTTCATCAGGCTCAGAACATGCTTGTGTTCCAGGCCCGAGACCACTGAAAGCATAAGAGTGATGTCGTAGAGGTTCTTTTCCATCGCCATCTGCGAAATGGCCTTGGTCAAGGTTATCTGGCCCGATTTGATGCCCATCATCCACTGTCTAACCGGGATGCGAGCTTCTTTCTTTTCGATCGGCGGGCCCGTCATGGCCTCACTGTCGTCCTTGAACAGATCTTCGAGTAGCTGCTCGTTGGATTTGCGCAGGTGCCGGACCTTGTCGCCCATCTGTTTCGGCAATTCCTTGACGACCATCTCGAAGTCTTCCGCCGTCATTTCGGCGCCAAGATTAAGCGCGAGCGACTTGTGAACGGCCTTGCCGCCGCGATCGATAAGCTTCTTGGTCAGACGGCTGCTGAGATGATCGCGCTTGGCGATCTCCAGCATGTGCTCCTGGCTGGTTTCCGAAGCAAGTTTGAGAAGGTCATTCTCTTTCAAGGATTTGGATTCAGCGATCATCCTGCGAGCTATCGGCAGATCGTCCCGGGCAACCTTGGCCGCCAACACTGAGGAGGTGGCTTCGACATCTGTCAGGCGGTCGGAGATCTTTTGCCGGTCTTCGGCAGGAAGCTTGTCGTATACACCTTCCAGAATCCCGTTGTAGGTCTCGATTTCTTCGCGTCTCTGAAGGCTTGCTCGCTCGACAAACTGTGCCGTCACGTGCTCGACAAGCTTCTTCTGCTTGTCGCTAGAAATGTCCTTTGCCTGTTCTATTAGAGAATCGAGCATAATCCGACCAGTTCCAATCTAGTCTTTAGTGTAGCTGTTAAATTCTTCACAATTGGATAAGGCGGTGTTTAAAGATTGGTAATTTTTGCAATCATTGCGTTGCATTCGAGAAACAGGCGCTCTTTATTTCCAAAGCCACATTATCGTTATGGGCAATTTACTTGTGACGGCACTGCCACGACTTATGTCAATGACAGGATCGGAGCGGGATGAGATTTTCCGCATGCCAAAGTTGTGAGGGTACATGGCAAACAGGGCACGGAAGCTGGAATTTGAAGGCGCACGCGGTGTAAAGCTGGCCGCGCGTCTTGATATGCCGACCGGAGACGTGCGTGCTTTCGCGCTCTTCGCGCATTGTTTCACCTGTTCCAAGGATATCGCGGCTGCGCGTCATATTGCCGAGGCACTGATCTCTGAAGGCATCGGCGTCCTGCGATTTGATTTTACAGGTCTTGGTGCGAGCGGCGGGGACTTCGCGTCGACCGATTTTTCCTCCAATGTCGAGGATCTGAAGCATGCGGCGGCGTTCCTTTCGCAACACTATCAGGCGCCGCAGCTTTTGATCGGACACTCGCTCGGCGGCGCAGCTGTTCTGGCAGCTGCAGGCGACTTGCCCGATGTTCGTGCGGTCGCAACCATTGGTGCACCCTCCGATGTTGGTCATGTTCTGAAGAATTTCGAGGGATCACTTGATGCCATTCAGCGGGACGGTGAGGGGAAGGTCATGCTTGCCGGCCGCGAGTTCACCATTCGCAGGGAGTTTGTCGAGGACGCCACCGGCCAGCTCCTGACCAGGAAGATCGAAAAGCTTGGCAAAGCGCTCCTTGTTCTGCATGCGCCGCTGGATGAAACCGTCGGGATCGACAACGCCACGGAGATCTTCGTCGCCGCCAAGCATCCCAAGAGCTTCGTGTCTTTGGATCATGCGGACCACTTGTTGAGCCGCGAGGCAGATGCGGCCTATGCTGCCCGTGTCATTGCGGCCTGGGCAAGCCAGTATCTGGACATGTTGCCGCAAGCCACCGCGCATGAAGCCGCGGAGGGTGTCGACGTGGCCGAGACGGGCCTTGGCAAGTTCCAGGTGGCGGTCACCAGCGGGGCGCACAGATTGATCGCTGATGAACCGGAGGACGTTGGCGGCTTGAACAGTGGACCATCCCCCTACGATCTGCTTTCCAGTGCGCTAGGAGCCTGCACGGTCATGACCCTGCGCATGTATGCCGACAGGAAGGGGCTACCAGTGGGGCGCATTTCCACGACCGTTGTTCATGGCAAGGTGCATGCAGCTGATTGCGAGGATTGCAGCGAGGCGCATCGTGGTCAGTCCGGCCGTATCGACCGGTTTGAACGCAGAATTTCCGTCGAGGGGGATCTGGCTCCCGAAACCCGGGACAGACTGCTGGAAATCGCTGACAAATGCCCGGTTCACAAAACCCTTGAGACCGGCGCCGCCATTGTGACCAAAGCCGTCGCCCCTTAAGAGATCGGCTTGACGCGGGTCAGGCGGCTTCTGCCATCTTCAGGCGGACTTTGATGAAGCGCAGAACCCGCTGGGCTTCTTCCTCCGACAACAATTGATAGTCGCGCATCCAGTTGTCGATCGCGCTTTTGGACAGCTTCAGGTGTGCCCCACGCGCCTTGCAGAACATGTTGAACTCGCTGGTGCTGATCGAAAGCGCCCTGCAAAGCACCGCAACACCGTCGATCTCGTATCTGATCATCACGTTGGTGACGTATTTCTGATCAAGGCCGGACACCTCTGCAAGAATGAAAGCGAGGTCAAACAGGTTACGCGCCAACGAGTAGGCCAGGAAAACCTCGTTCAGGCTGGTTTGGCCGCTTCGAATGTCCTTGAGCGCGACCTTGGCATCCAGACGCGAGCGTTTACGCTCGAGGGAACCGCCCGCCACGGCCTTTCCGGCATCGTGCAAGATCTTCTCAACAAGCTGGCTGTTCTGCGCATGCATGTTGCGCACGCTGTCCCTCTGATCTTCCGGAAGCAGGCTGATCAGTTTTTCGAAATGTTCCGCCGAAAGATCAGCACGATGGGTCATGCTCTCACGCAGCGGCGCGTCGCTGCCCGCCAGCTTCATGAGCAAGCGCATGCCCCAGTCCGACAGTTCGGCGCCGGGGTTGTCTGCGACCGACCGGCGCACGAGTTGCTCGCCGCGCTCCAGAAGGATGTCGGTCAGCCTGCTCTCGAGATGATCACGCTTTGAAATGGCCAGCAGATGGTCCTGCCCCTTGCTGCGTGCCAGCTGGATCAGGTCGTCGCGGGTGAGCGAATTGGAATACTGCAGCATGTATTTCGCAACGGCCGCATCATCACTCGCCAGTTCGAGCGCCAGCTCGTTCGGTGTTTCATTCACATGGGCCAGCCGAGCCGAGAGCTTCGCTTTGTCCTGAGTTTCAGCGTCATTGATGAGCTTCTTGAGAACGCCGGTGAAGAGCGTCATCTCCTCGCTGGTGTAGCGATCTGCGTCCGCAATGAAGAGCGCCGAGACCTGCCCAAGGAGCTCGCGACGTTTGTCGCTGCTGCTTTCCTTGGCAAGGTCGACCAATGAATTGAGCATGGAAAACCTGAGTGTTGAAACGTATGCACGCAGCATGCCTGAAGGAGTTTAAATAATTGTAAGAAAGCAGGTGAGGTTCTCGATGAAAACGCGTTTTTTAATAGGGTTAAATACGTATAAGTGGTGCAATCAATAGTTGGATTTGATTATGATTATTTCTGAAGGTTTCTCTGCTTTTCTTAGCGTGTTTTTTGCCTCGACGGATCCTGCCGCCTTCGAATCGAGCGAAACTCGTGAAAAAGGGGCGAGTAGACGTGGCGGTCTTGACGGATTGGCAGAATTCTTCGACAGAATGCGCGATGGCAGTTGTTCCGATCCTCTACTCCTTCCGCCGATGTCCCTATGCCATGCGCGCGCGTCTGGCGCTTGTGTCGGCTGGTATGGACGTGGAACTGCGCGAAGTCTTGCTGCGCGACAAGGCGCCTGAGTTTCTGGCTGCTTCGCCGAGCGGAACCGTGCCCTGCCTTGATCTCCTCAACGCCAATGTCATCGACGAGAGCTTGGACATCATGCTCTGGGCGCTTGGGCAGGCCGATCCCGAAGGTTGGCTGAAACCGGATGAGGGAACGCTCGACGAGATGCTTTTATTGATCGAAATGCTCGACGGTGACTTCAAGATGCATCTCGACCGGTACAAGTATGACACCCGTTACCCCGACGCGTCTTTGGAGGAGGAGAGAGCCGCCGCCGCCGCAATTTTGAGCGATCTGGAAAAGCGTCTGCAGGACAGACCCTGGCTGTTCGGCCGCTCGGCGAGCCTGGCGGATTATGCTTTCCTCCCGTTTCTGCGCCAGTTTGCAAATGTGGACCGGGGCTGGTTCGAGGCGGCGGACTGGCCGCGGCTGAAGGCCTGGTTGCGGGCTTTCGAAGACAGCGCGCGTTTTGCTGCGATCATGCCGAAATACCAGACCTGGAACGCTGGTGATCCGCCTTTGATCTTCTCCGCCGCTGCTTCTGCCAAGATTACAAAAGCTTAATCCGCTCGACAGGCGGCTGTAAGGCGACTCCCAACATAGTCCTCGGTGACAGGACGGAATGCTTCCTCCCCGCGGAGTGTCCGTCCCTGATTTCTGACCCATCGTCATCAGAGGACTTTAATGATGCAAAACAGCCAGACCACAGAAACCGCCCGCGGCTTGCGCTCTCGTCGGACCCGCCTTTTGGCTGGCGCCATGGCGCTCGGCGTTGCCGGCGTTCTGTCTGCCCAGACCGTTATTCCGAACCAGTTTGCCCTCGCGGACGCCGTTAAGGTCGATGCGGCCGGTCCGACCGATTTCTCTCCCGTGGTAACGGCCGTTCAGCCGGCAGTCGTCAGCGTGCGTGTCAAGCAAGCAGTCGAGCCGCGCATGATGAACTTCGGCGGTGGCCGAGGCGGCAACTTCTTTGAAGATCTGCCCAAGGACCACCCGTTGCAGCGTTTCTTCCGTCAGTTCGGCGAGCAGGGCCAGTCGCAGGGTCGTGGTGGCGACCGGCAGCAGCCCCGCCAGTATGGCATGTCCCAGGGCTCTGGCTTTTTCATTAGTGAAGACGGTTATCTCGTCACCAATCATCATGTCATCGACAAGGGCACCGAGTTCACCATTGTCACGGACGATGGCAAGGAATTTGATGCCAAGCTGATCGGTGCGGACAAGCGCACGGATCTTGCTCTCCTGAAAGTCGATGCCGATCATGAGTTCACCTATGTGAAATTCGCCGACGACGCGCCACACGTGGGTGAATGGGTCGTTGCCATCGGTAACCCCTTCGGCCTTGGCGGTTCCGTAACTGCCGGAATCGTTTCGGCTCGTGGCCGCGATATTGGCGCTGGACCCTACGATGATTTCATTCAGATCGACGCGCCGGTCAACCGCGGCAACTCGGGCGGTCCTGCCTTCAATATGAAGGGTGAGGTCATTGGTGTGAACGCGGCGATCTTCTCGCCTTCCGGTGGCAATGTCGGTATTGCCTTCGCCATTCCGGCGTCTACTGCGACGGACGTGATCATGGATCTGAGGGACGATGGCTCTGTCGTGCGTGGCTGGCTTGGCGTCAATATCCAGGGCGTCAGCGATGACATTGCCGAGAGCCTTGGGCTCGATGAAGCACGCGGCGCGATTATCGCCGATGCTCAGGATGGCAGCCCGGCCGAAAAGGCGGGCCTGAAGTCCGGCGACACCATCTTGTCCGTCGACGGTGCCAAGGTCGAAGGACCGCGTGAGCTGTCCAAGATCATCGCGGCTTATGAGCCCGACACGGACGTCGACATCACCGTTTGGCGCGATGCCAAGGAAAAGACCATCGAGGTTACGCTCGGCAAGCTGCCGGAAGCTGAAAATGTCGCGTCTGCGGAGGCTGTCTCTCCTGAGCGGACCAGCCTGGACGACATGGGCCTCGAACTCGTCACAGCTGATGAAGCCGGCGTTGATGGAGAAGGAGTTGTGATTGCCGAGGTCGATCCGAGCGGCGCAGCCGCTGAGAAGGGTCTTCGCCGCGGCGACCGCATCGTCGAAGTCGCAGGTGTTGCCGTCAAGACGCCGTCTGACGTGGTCAAGGCTGTTGCCGACGCAGAAGAAAACGGCCGCAAAGCTGTTCTCTTCCGGGTCGAAAACAACGATGCGACCCGTTTTGTGGCTCTGCCGATGAACATCGGTTGACCCAGAAACTCGGGAACCGGCGTGCCCCTGCTGGTTCCTGAGCGCCTTCGGCAAGTCCAGGTTTGATGCCCCATTCCCGCCTGGGCCTGTCGAGACGTCCGGCGGCAGATCCTGAGAAGGGTCTGCCGCCGGTGTTTTCTCTCTCGGTTTCTTTGCCTTTTGAAAGTGATCTTCTGTAAAAGGAGAAGATGTTGCGGATTCTCATCATCGAAGACGACGCTGAAGCGTCGGCATACCTGGCCAAGGGCCTGAAAGAACTGGGACACCTAGCCGATCAGGCCGGTGATGGCGAAACGGGTCTCGAGATGGCGCTCGGCAGCACCTACGACGTATTGATCGTCGATCGCATGTTGCCGCGGCGCGACGGCCTTTCGGTGATTGAAGAGCTGCGCAAGGCCGGTGACCAGACGCCTGTCCTGATCCTGTCCGCGCTCGGTCAGGTCGATGACAGGGTCAAGGGCCTCAAGGCCGGCGGCGACGACTATCTTCCCAAACCATATGCTTTCACCGAGCTACAGGCGCGCGTCGAGGCTCTGTCACGGCGCCCGAAGGCTGGTGGCGAGGTCGTCACGTCCTATCAGGTTGGCGATTTGGTGCTGGATCGCCTGTCACATTCCTGCCGTCGCGGCGAGACGGATATTCCGTTGCAGCCGCGCGAGTTCCGCTTGCTCGAGTATCTGATGCAGCACGCAGGTCAGGTGGTGACCAGAACAATGCTTTTGGAAAACGTCTGGGAATACCACTTCGACCCCCAGACCAACGTCATCGATGTTCATATTTCGCGGCTGAGAAGCAAGATCGACAAGGATTTTGACAGACCTCTCCTGCACACCATCCGCGGCGCGGGGTATACGATCCGTGACACGGCTGACTAGGATTTTGAGGACGACAGCCTTCAAGCTGTCACTGCTCTACATCGCGATCTTTACCGGCCTGTCCGGCTTCCTCCTGATCTACATCTCGCGCAACACCACCGAGCTGATGGCAAGCCAGGTGGTGCAGACCGTCGATGCCGAGATCTCAGGCCTGTCGGAGGAATATGTCCGCGGTGGAGTGCGCGCGGTGGTCGAGAGCATCGAGCGGCGCGCGAGGCGGCCTGATGCAAGCATCTACTTACTGGTCGATTTTGCCGGCAACTCCATCGTCGGCAACATTTCCCGCCTGCCAACCGTTGTCCTGGATGAAGCCGACGGCGACGTCAGGCGGATGAAATACGGACGTGTCGAAGCTGGCGGCGAGGTGGAGCGCGAGGCGCTCGTGCGCATATTTGAACTGCGTGGCGGCTTCCGCCTGCTTGTTGGCCGGGATCTTGGCGAGCAACAGCGGTTCTCGGCCATTTTATCGGGTGCCCTGCGGTTCTGGCTGATTGCTGTCGTGCTCATGGCCTGCGCCACATGGTTCTTTGTCAGCCGTCGGGTGATGAAGCGCATCGATGACATCGCTGCCACGAGTCAGACGATCATGCATGGCGATCTTTCCCGCCGTCTGCCTGTGGCGGGCAATGGAGATGAATTCGACCGGCTTGCGACCAATCTCAACGACATGCTCGAACGCATCGAATTGCTGATGCAGGGCATGAAGGATGTCACTGACAACATCGCCCATGATCTGAAGACGCCGCTTACCCGCATGCGCACGCGAGTCGAGACGGTGTTGCGCGAGGGCAAGGACCAACCCGACTATCGGGAGGCGCTGGAAGCCACCATCGAGGATAGCGACAACCTGATCCGGATTTTCGATGCGCTATTGCGCATTGCCCGGGTGGAGGCCATGTCGCCGGAAGCCGGTATGGAGGTTTTTGACCTGAAAGCGGTCATTGATGAAATGGCAGAGCTCTACGCGCCGGTGGTCGAGGACGAGGATGGCCGGCTGGAGGTAGCCGTCGAAGAGCCGGCAACAGTGATGGGTAGCCGTGACCTCATTGCGCAATGCGTGGTCAATCTGGTCGAGAACGTTCTCAAGTATGGCAGCCCGGAGGAGGGTGGTCCGGTGATCCTGATCAAGGCGGTGCCAGAAGCAGGCCGTATGGTCCTTACCGTCAGCGATACTGGTCCGGGCATTTCCGGGCCAGATCGAGACCGTGTGACAGGTCGCTTTGTGCGTCTGGACGAGAGCCGAACAAAGCCTGGATATGGCCTGGGATTGAGCCTGGTTCGCGCGATTGCCCGCTTGCACGGCGGGACCCTTCGTCTGCAAGATGCAGCTCCAGGACTCAAGGTCAGCATCGACCTGGCCCTGGCAGATGAAAAAAAGACACCGAACGGGAAGGGCGTAGCCGATCATGGGGCAGGAAACGGCAGTTAGCGAGAAAGACCAAACGCCGGCGGCGTTAGGCAAAGCCGGCGGCAAGCCTCTCTATCTTTCTTTCACTGTCGATCCACGGTCCATTGATCCGGGCAAGGGTGCGATGTTTCTCGCCGATGTGCTGGAAAAGGCGCGCGCGCATGACGACGGACCTGATCTGCCCGGCCTGCTGCGTGATTGCCCCAACGTCGAGGCATTTCTCTCCTCGATCCTTTCGAACACATCTTATCTGCGGGATCTGTCTCTGGCAGATCCGCAGCGACTTTGGGACATCCTGAAAGACGACCCTTCGGAACGCATCGGCACTTTGCTGGAACGAGCGCGCCAGACCTCGGGCGAAAGCGAAGCAGAGCTGATGCGGGACTTAAGGCTTTTGAAGCAGGATCTGGCGCTGACGTTGGGACTGGCGGATATCGGCGGCGCGATTGATCTCTACCAGGTCACGGAGGCTCTGGCAGGTTTCGCTGATGCGGCCCTTTCGGCGGCCATTCGCTTTTGTCTGACGGAAATGGCGGCGAAGGGAAAATTCACACCCGTCGATCCTGAAGACCCTGAAAAAGCATCCGGCTTCATTGTTCTGGCCATGGGCAAACATGGCGCGATGGAGCTCAACTATTCGTCCGACATCGATCTGATCATTCTCTACGATCCGGCGATCAGCCCGATCGCCGCCAATGCCGAGCCGTCCGTCGAATTTGTTCGTATGACCCGGCGGTTGGTGAAGATCATGCAGGATCGGACCGCAGAAGGGTATATCTTCCGCACGGACCTGCGTCTGAGGCCCGACCCGGGAGCGACGCCGCTTGCCATGTCGGTGCCCGGAGCGCTGTCATACTATGAGTCCCTGGGGCAAAACTGGGAGCGGGCGGCTCTGATCAAGGCTCGGCCTTGCGCAGGAGATATTGAGGCAGGTGACGCCTTTCTGGCAGAGATCACGCCCTTCATCTGGCGTAAATACCTCGATTTTGCCGCCATTGCAGACGTTCAGTCCATCAAGCGCCAGATCCACATTCACAAGGGCCATGGCAAGTTCGCCGTTGCTAACCACAATGTGAAGCTCGGCCGAGGAGGCATCCGCGAGGTAGAGTTTTTCGTCCAGACCCAGCAGCTGATCGCCGGTGGGCGAAATCCCGCGTTGCGTGGCAGGCGCACGCTCGACATGCTGGACGGCCTTTTGGAGGCCGGCTGGATCAAGGAAGATGCCCGTGAAGAGCTGCGCGAGGCTTATATCTTTCTCCGGGCGGTCGAGCATCGGATCCAGATGCTCAACGACGAACAGACCCAGCTTCTGCCCAAGGACGAGGAAGGCCTGACGCGGATCGCGTATCTGATGGGTTTTGACAGCCGGGAGGCTTTCGAGAAGGCCTTCATGGCGCGCCTGAAACGGGTTCAGCGTCATTATGCCGAGCTTTTCGAGGACGAGCCGGAGCTGGCCTCCGACCTGGGCAATCTTGTCTTCACCGGCGACGACAATGACCCTGAAACCCTTGAAACCCTCTCAGGTCTCGGGTTCAAGCAGCCGGGAGATGCCGTCAACATCATCAAGTCCTGGCACTTCGGGCGTTATGCCTGCACCCGTTCGGCCATGGCGCGCGAACGGTTGACCGAATTGCACCCGGTGCTGGTGACTGCGCTGGCCGGAACCGACAACGCCGATGCGGCCCTGCGCGGCTTTGACAGTTTTCTGGCCAAACTCCCTGCCGGAATTCAGCTCTTTGCCTTGCTGAAATCCAACCCCGAGCTCCTGAACCTGCTGGCGACGGTCCTGGGGTCGGCGCCTCGAATGGCGGAAACCGTGTCCCGCCGGATCCACGTTCTGGACACGGTGCTGGACCCGGCCTTCTTCGGTGCCATGCCGAGCTACGAGGAGTTTCGCGACGGCCTGGATCTGACGCTGGAACTCGCGCGGTTCTACGAGGAAGCCCTCGACCGGGCGCGGATTTTTGCCCAGGAACAGCAGTTTCTCATTGGCCTCAGATTGGTCTCCGACACGCTGTCCGCCGACAAGGTCGGGCATGCTTTGGCCCGGTTGGCAGAAGTGGTCGTCGACAGGATCCTGACGCGGGTCGAGGCGCATGTCGCCGAGAGCAATGGCCAGGTGCCCGGCGGACAGGTCGCCGTGCTCGCCATGGGCAAGCTCGGTGGCCGGGAAATGACCGCTGCCTCCGATCTCGACCTGATCCTGCTGTATGAAGCACCAGAAGGCGTCAGCCAGTCGGACGGTGCGCGGCCCCTCGCGATCTCCCAGTATTATACGCGACTGACACAGCGGCTTGTCACCGCTCTCTCCGCGCCCACGGCAGAGGGAAGCCTTTATGAGGTGGACTTCCGCCTGAGGCCCTCCGGCAACGCCGGGCCGCTGGCGACGAACCTTGGCGGGTTTATTGCCTATCAGGAAAAGGAAGCCTGGACCTGGGAGCACATGGCCCTGACCAGGGCGCGTGTCATTGCCTCAAGCTCGGAAGGCTTCGCAGCCAAGATCCAGGACCATCTCTGCCAGACCCTCGCCAAAGAGCGCGACCGGACGACTCTTGCTGATGATGTCAGGTCCATGCGGGCCCGGATCGAGAAGGAAAAGGGGACCAAAGACATCTGGGATCTCAAGCAGGTGGCTGGCGGCCTCGTTGACATTGAATTTATCGCGCAGTTCCTGCAGCTCGCCCATGCGCATGACAAGCCGCATGTTCTGGCGCAGGGAACCGAAGAGGCGCTTGAGAAACTGCGTGAAGCCGGCTGTGTGAGCAGCGGTGACGCGGATCAGTTGCTGTCTGCACTAAGGCTTTATCATCGCCTGACCCAGGTGTTGCGCATGGCGCTGACGGGCAAGTTCGTGCCGACCGAGGCGCCGCGTGGCGTCCGCGATCTCCTGTTGCATGCAGCCGGTGCGCCCGATCTCGCGCGGCTTGAACTGGAACTTGGCGAAATACAGCAGAGCGTCAGGGCACGGTTCGAGCAAATCGTCGGCAAAGTCGAAGTGCCATCCTCCACCTGGAGCTGAAAAGCCGAGGCTTTCTCTAACCTTGCAAAAAATGTTGAGGGAAGGCGGACAGAATTATTGCCATATTTCGACATATCTAGTATTCTTGAAATATGGATATCGAGACCTCACTCTTTGCCTTTTCGGCTCTTAGTCAAAAGACCCGCCTGGATGTCTTCCGCCTTCTTGTGAAAGCGGGACCTGAGGGAATGTTCGCTGGTGACATCGCCGACGCGCTAGGCGTTCGGCAAAACACGATGTCGACCAATTTGAACATCCTCTTGCGGGCGAAGCTGATCCGGAACGAGAGAGAGGGGCGGGCGATCCGCTACAGGGCCGATTTCGATGGGATCCGTGGCTTGCTGTCCTTCCTTGTGGAGGACTGCTGCGGCGGAAATCCCGAACACTGTGCACCCCTGCTTGACACGCTTGTTTGCGACTGTTGGGAGACTGAAAATGACTGAAAAAGTTTATAATGTGCTGTTTCTCTGCACGGGAAATTCCGCCCGTTCCATCATCGCCGAAGCGGTGATGAACAGGGTTGGCCAAGGCCGGTTCAAGGCCTTTTCCGCCGGCTCTCACCCCAAGGGCGCAGTTCATCCCTATACGCTTGAGCTGCTGGAAAACGCCAACTTCAAGACCGATTTCGCCCGCTCCAAGAGCTGGGATGAATTCGCGGTGCCGGACGCACCCGAACTCGATTTCGTCTTCACGGTCTGTGACAATGCGGCCGGCGAAGCCTGCCCTGTCTGGCCGGGCCAGCCGATGACGGCTCACTGGGGCGTGCCCGACCCTGCCGCGGTTGAAGGCAACGAAGCTGAAAGGCGCCTGGCCTTTTCCGAGACGCTGCGCATGTTGAACGCGCGCATCTCGATTTTCTCCAGCCTGCCGCTGGAAAGCATCGACAAGCTGTCGCTGCAAAAACGCCTCGATGACATCGGCAAGGCCGACGCCATGGACAGCGCCGCCTGATCAGGCGGAGCGTCTGATTTTCAGACGTGCCAATAGAATTGATTGACTGAACGGGCGCCGCATCTGGCGTCCGTTTTCGTTTGTGTGGTTACAGGTAATTGCTGGCGGTAAGACAGCCCACTCAGGCGACGTCGGCAGGCTCGCCCAGAGGAAGGCTGAAGCTGACGGTCGTGCCTTCGCCGACCTTGGAGTCGATGGTCAACTTCGAGCCATGCAGTTCGATCAGCGAGCGGGCGATGGCAAGACCAAGGCCTGAGCCCTTGTGGCTCTTGGTGAACTGGTTTTCCACCTGGATGAACGGTCTTGCGAGGCGTTCGATGTCCGCTTCGGAAATGCCGATCCCGGTGTCGATGATCTGGAACCGGACCAGCTTGTCTTCGCGGCGTGCAACGAGCCGGACCTGACCGCCGTCGGGTGTGAATTTCACGGCGTTTGCGAGAAGGTTCAAAAGCACCTGTTTCAAAGCACGGCGGTCGGCTGCGACGGGCAGATCTTCCGGCACTACGTCACAGATGACAGAGATGTTCTTCTCCGAGGCAGCTGCCGTGATGATCCGGGCTGCATCGTGGGTTGCCTCACCGGCATTGAGGGCTTCGGTGTCTATGGACATGCGACCGGCTTCGATCTTGGACATGTCCAGAATGTCATTGATCACATTGAGCAGATAGGTGCCGGAGTTGTGAATGTCATGGCAGTATTCGGAATACCTATCGGTGCCGAGTGGTCCGAACATCTCCTGATTCATGATGTCGGAGAAGCCGATGATGGCGTTCAGCGGGGTGCGCAGTTCGTGGGAAATATTGGCAAGGAACTCGGATTTGGCACGGTTCGCATCTTCTGCCTTGGTTTTCTCTTCGCCGTATTTGTCGGCCAGTTCGACCAGCTGCTCTGCCTGAATTTGAAGGGTCTGACGTGACTTCTGCAAGTCGGTGATGGTCGCCTTGAGCTTGCGCTCGCTGTCCATCAGTTTTTCTTCGTGAAGCTTCAGCGGGGTGATGTCCGTACCGACGGAGACAAAACCGCCATCCTTGGTCCGGCGCTCGGAAATCTGAAGCCACCGCCCGTCGTCAAGCTGGGCTTCATAGCTGCCACTCGGGGCGTCAGAGCGCTGACTGACCTTGACTGGATGCCCCGTGACTTCGCCGTTCTCTGCCGCGGCCATGACCTTTTGATAGGGGGTGCCGGGCTTGACCGCCGTGGCCGGGAGACTGTGCAGGGACTGGTAGTTCGAATTGCAGATGACCAGTTCGTTCTTGGCGTTCCAGAGGACGAAGGCTTCGGAAATGGTTTCGATCGCATCACGCAGGCGCAGGTCCGCCGTGCGGCTCTGCTCGGCCAGCTCATGCTGCTCCGTCACGTCGATGCAGATGCCGATCAGATGCGGTTCGCTGCGCCCGGCTTCGCTCTGGATTTCGCCGCGCGCCCGGAGCCAGATCCAGCGTCCGTCCGCATGGCGCATGCGAAACATCTTGTCGACGGTGCCATCACCGCTTTCCAGCAGCTCTTCTGCCAGTTGCAGCAGGTCAACATCATCCGGGTGGGTGATTTCGGAGACCTCGGCAAAGGACAGGATGTCATCCTTCGGTTTGCGGCCCAGCAGTTCATAAAGCGATGATGACCAGAAAATCCGGCCACGGGAGAGGTCCCAGTCGAACAGGCCGCAGCGGCCATGGTTCAGGGCCGCATCGATCCGGCTGCGCGTGGCCGCGTACATGTCGTCGGCCTGTTCTGCCCGGGTGGACTGGGCGAAGAAGGCATAGATCAGAACAAGAAGGATGGCGGCCGTGCCGACGAAGAGGGTGACGTTCGCCGAAACGTCACGTCGCCACTCGGCAAAGATATCAGCGTCCGGCTGCAGCACGGCAATCATGCCGAGGCGCCCATCAAGATGGTGGACGGTCGCGAATGTCTCGATGGTTTCGTCGCCGATGGTCGCGGGGATCGCCATGACACCGGCCCGGGCGCCGAAGACGGTCAGGGGCTGCGACGCCCCGAAGAGGTCCGTGATCGGAAGGCCCTCGAGCGTCGGGCGAAGCGGGGCACTGGCGACGATCAGCCCGTCCTTGTCGGCGACGAGGAATGTGCGCCCATGGCTGGTCGCGCCGGCTGGCAGGCTGTCCGCCAGGATGCGCTGCAAGGCAGAGCGGTAGCCGAGTTCCGGAAGGCGGCCCTCTTCGTGGGCAAGATGGGATGAGACAACGGTGGCTGTCAGGGCAATTTCGTCGCGAGCCTGACGCTCGGTGTCCTGATAGTCATAAGACAATTCCAGAACGCGGTAGATGGCAAGGCAGGCGATGAAGATGAGGCAGAGCGCAGGGATGATCCGGCGCATGAGCGGCTCTGACCGCAGCAGTCGCTGATAGGTCGGCTGAGCCAGTAGGCGCAGGTGGCCTGTCAGGGTCGTCCTGCCTGTCTTGGAAGCTGTGATTCGAGCAAGGCGTCGCATGGACGCGCTGCCGGCAAATGCCCGCGCCATCGGAAGTCTGCCCCGATTAAAAGAATGTTGGAACGGTTGGCTTCCTGCCCCCCGAATCACTTCATTTGAATCGAAGGCGGCAGTTTTGTCTAGAGTCCGCAAAGAAAAAAATGGTTAACGCCGCAAGTGGTTTCCGGTCTGTGTGTTAACTATTGTGGCAACCTGCATCAATGGCGTGTAAGGGGTAAGAAATGCGCGCTTCATACTTCGCAGAATCTGAGGTGTCAGCAAGGTGACTTGCAGAGTTCCTCAATGGCAGTTTGTCTTGATTTTTCAGTTTCGTTGTCATGCGTCGAGTCAAGAGCCGTCCAACGACCAGTGGATAGACGATCGCAATACTGGCGTTGGATAAAAGTGCGGGCAGCAGGTCTTGAGCAACAGAAGGGCGATCTTCGGACTGTGGCCAGACGTCTTTGGCAGCTATCGATTCTTACGCATGCATCAGAAGCCGCTGGCCCTGAAAGCCAGCAGGCAGATCATCCCTCCCGAAACACTCACGACCAGCGACTTGCGCAAACCGATCAGGGCGGTGACCGGTATGGCGACAGCCTCTGCGAGACCTTGTGTCGCCACAGACGGAGCGACCAGAGCTGTTAGGACGGCAACCGGCACCGCGTTGAGGGCTGCGTCCACGCGGTGGTTTATGGCGCCGAAGCGAGAGAGGACCAAATGTCCGCCGATACGCGTCAGATAGGTGACCAGCGCGCAAAGGGCGATGAGGAAAACGATATCAGACATCGATCGCGGCCTTTCTGGGTGTGCTGAGGGCTGCGGCTATTGCGAGCCCGCCAAGCCCGCCCAGAGTGATGTGCCAGGGGCTCCCCAGGGTGAAATAGACCGCAAGGGACAACGAGGCGCTCGTAACAAGGACAGGCAGGAAGCCGGGGCGTGTGTGAAACCCGATCACGAGCCCCGTAAAATAAAGCGGCAGGATAAAGTCGAAACCGAAAGCCGCCGGGTTTTCAATCAGCGAGCCAAACAGCGCTCCGATCACGTTGGCGCTGATCCAGGTCAGATAGACGGTTGCGGCATAGGCGAAATAATAGGCTGGACGAAGTCCTGGCCCGGCCGCCCGGTTTTCAGACGCCGCATATTGCGGGTCCGACAAGAAAAAGAAGGCGAGCACTTTCTGCGGGCCGGAAAACCCTCGCATGTGCCGGCCAATAGCTGCCGAATAGAGCACGTGCCGAAAGTTGACAGCAAGGACGGCCAGAACGATCGACCAGACCGGTACCTTCTGACCAAAGAGATCCAGCATTACATATTGGCTTGCGACCGCGAAAATCGACATGGAAGCGAAGAGCAGCTCTCCGAGCGACAGACCACGCTCCATGGCGACCGCGCCGAAAACAGCTGAAAAAGGCACAAGAGCAAAGAGGATCGGCAGGGCGTCGCGAGCGCCATCCTTCACATCGACCAAGAATGTGGAGGTTGGCTCCTGGGAAGTGGAGGGAGCTTCATCGTGAACACACATGCGGGCACCTGTCAGAGCTGCGAGGAATAATTTAGGGGTCAGACGCTATATCGAACGTTGTTCGTAAAAATGAACGAAGTGGATTTGTTTGTCAAATCGAACTACGTTTGACTTATCGAACGATCCGCCGGAGCTCTGCTGTCCCTATGTCCATGTCACCGACCCTGACGCCGATTGCCCTTATCGCCCGAGCCCTGCAAAGGGAAAGGACACGGGCCGGCATGAGCTTGTCGTCTCTGGCGAAGGAGGCGGGGCTTGCTAAGTCTACCTTGTCGCAATTGGAAGCCGGGCAGGGCAATCCGAGCGTGGAAACGCTTTGGGCAATCGCGAATGCTCTTGACGTGCCGTTCAGCTTCCTGTTCGACACGCCATCGTCGGAGACGACGCTGATCCGCGCGGGCGAGGGGACGCCGGTATCGGCCGATCATGCAGACTTCCGAACCACGCTTCTGGCCAATTGCCCCCCCGGCGCGCGGCGAGATCTCTATCGGGCCGAAGTGTCGAATGGAGAAATTCGGACCGCAAAGCCCCATCCGTCCGGTACGGTAGAGCACGTCTTGGTGATGTCAGGCCGAGTGAGAGCCGGTCCGGCAGGAATGGCTGTCGATCTTGAGCCTGGAGACTACTACCGCTATCCGGCGGATGTTCCACATAGCTATGAAGCTCTGTCGGACACAGCGGCTCTGGTGGTCGTGATGGAAGTGCAGGGCTGAGGGGATACTCAGCCCTGGTCTCAATGACTCATTGAAGACAGCGGTCAACAATGTCGCGCGTATCGCGGGAAAGTCCTTCAGCCGATGAGATCTTCAAGAGCGCTGTTTCTGCGAGCTTGGAGCGGCCCTCTTCATAGGCCCGCCAGGACCGGAAGCAGGTCAGGAGGCGTGAGGCGACCTGAGCGTTGCGCTGGTCGATCACCAGTACATTGTCGGCCACAAACTCGAATCCCAATCCGTCCTGTCTCGCAAATTGCGTCGCATTTCCTGTCGCAAAGGCATGGACCAGCGAGCGGACACGATTTGGATTGGCAAAGTCGAACAGGGGATGGGCTGTCAGGGCTTTCACCTTCTCAAGGCCATCGGCGAGAGGCGCGGTCGCCTGCACCATGAACCATTTGTCCATGGCCAGGGACGTCGCTTCGTGGCGCTTGCGGAAGATCTCCAGAGCCTGCTCGGCGTCCTTTAGATTGTCGTGAACCAGAAGGGTAAGCGCCGCGATGCGATCGGTCATGTTATCCGCGTCGACAAAGGCGGTCATCACAAGGTCATCAACATCAGACGCGCCGGAGGCGGCGAAATAGGCAAGCGCCTGGTTGGCCAGGGCACGTTTGCCTGCAGCATCGGCGTCGGGACTGAAACTACCCTGTGGTTTTGCTCCGAGCGCAGCGCGGAACGCATCGGCGTTTTGTGAGCCGATGGCCGCGCGGAGAACCGCCCGTGCCTGATGAATGGCGTCCGGGTCTACATTGGATCCGATGTCGCGTGCCAGGTCCGCTTCACTCGGCAATTGCAGCGCGAGCGCCCGGAATGCGGGATCCAGATCTTCATTCAGCAGGGTCTCACCAAAGGCTTCAACCAGCCGGGCGTCCGCCTTCAACTCCTTGCCGGTTCGCGCTTCGCCGGCAAGACGGATCAGGTCATGGGTTGCCAGCGTTTGAATAGCCTGCCAGCGGTTGAAATCATCGCTGTCCTGGCGCGCCTGAAACAGCAGGTCATCCGCATCCTGATGGTCCTCAAGCCGAACCGGCGCCGAAAAACCGCGTAGAAGCGAAACAACCGGTCTGCTCTTCAGGCCGGTGAAGGTTACGCTTTGGCTTTGCTCTTCGAGGATGAGCACATCCTCCTGGAGCCTTGCACCTGTGACCCGGTCGAAGCTCATGTCCTCACCGCCAGGACCGACGAGACCGAAGCGCAGGGGGATCACGGCAGGTTCACTCGACGCCTGACCGGGCAGCGGGGCGATCGACTGGGATATGTCCAGAGTAAGTTCGCCTGCGCGTGTGTCGTAGTGGCTCTTGACCTCGACCTGCGGGGTGCCTGCCTGATCGTACCAGCGGGCGAATTGCCCGAGATCGGTTGCCGTCGCCTCGGAAAAACAAACGAGAAACGCTTCTATAGTCGTGGCGTCGCCGTCATGGCGTTCAAGGTAGAGGTCCATGCCCTTTCGGAAGCCGTCAGGCCCGAGCAAAGTCTTCAGCATCCGCACCACCTCGGCGCCCTTTTCATAGACCGTCGCCGTGTAGAAGTTGTTGATCTCGGTGTATTTGCGCGGGCGAACCGGATGGGCGAGGGGACCTGCGTCCTCGGGGAACTGATGTGACTTCAGCAACCGGACATCGGCGATGCGCTTCACGGCCCGCGAGCGCATGTCGGAAGAAAATTCCTGGTCGCGGAAAACGGTCAGTCCTTCCTTCAGACAGAGCTGGAACCAGTCGCGGCAAGTGATTCTGTTGCCGGTCCAATTATGGAAGTACTCATGGGCAATGACCGCTTCAATGTTGGCATAGTCCTGATCAGTCGCCGTTTCCGGATCCGCCAGAACGTATTTGTCATTGAATATGTTGAGGCCCTTGTTCTCCATCGCACCCATGTTGAAATCGGAGACCGCCACGATGTTAAAGACATCGAGGTCATATTCGCAGCCGAAAACATCTTCGTCCCACTTCATCGAGCGCTTCAGGCTGTCCATGGCCCAGGCGCAACGGTCCTCGCGGCCATGTTCGACGTAGATCTTCAGATCGACCTTTCGCCCTGACGTGGTGACGAAGGTGTCTGCCACATGGGCAAGGTCGCCTGCGACCATGGCGAAGAGGTAAGAGGGCTTTGGATGCGGGTCATGCCAGACGGCAAAATGCCGGTCTGTTCCTGGAACATCGCCGGCGCTCACCAGATTGCCATTTCCCAACAGGATCGGCGCATCGCCCTTGCGTGCCTCGATCCGCGTTGTGTAGACCGAAAGAACGTCTGGCCGGTCGAGGAAATAGGTGATGCGGCGGAAGCCTTCAGCCTCGCACTGGGTGCAGTAAGTGCCCGAGGACCGATAGAGGCCCATGAGTTCGGTGTTGCTGTCCGGGTCGATCCGGGTCCGGATTTCCAGGGTAAACGGCTCTGCAGGCGGGGCATTCAGGACCAGCTTGGAGGGTGTCGCGCTGTAGGCGTCCTCGAGCAACGGCATTCCGTCGAGCGTCAGACCAACGAGCTCCAGCTCGTCTCCATCGAGTTCCAGCGGAGCGCCTAGGTCGGTGTCTTCGTGCCGGCGCACGGCAAGACGCGCAATGACGTTGGTTGAGCGCGGGCTCAACTGTATGTCGAGATCGACGGTGTCGATCTGATAGGCCGCGGGAGCATAATCCGCCAGATGGATGGCGACAGCCGTTTCAGGGCGCATTGGAAATCCTTGTTTTGTGTCTTCTTGTTAGCGTTCGTCTGACTGTCTCAGCCTCCCAGACGGGCGAGGCTGCGCGTAAGAGCGCTGCCAGGGTCGGCCAGGGGATTGATCACTGTAAAATGGTTAGCGCCTGCCTGAATGTCCAGTTCGCCCTCCAGGCCGGGGCCGTGCCAGCGGCTTGTAAGGTCTCGACTTTGGCGCAGGTATTCCGAAGATTCGTCACCGCCAACGACGGCGGAAAAGTGACCCGAGGCGGGAACGGGCCAAGTGAGCGGTGAAACTGCGAGAGCGCTTTCGTTCGTGAGCTTCAAGGCCGTGTTGATGCTTGTCGGAATCAGGGGCGCGAGGTCGAAGAGCCCCGAGATCGGCATGGCACGATCTACAAGAGCCTCGGGTAGGTCGCGGGCCGCCCAGTCCGTTGCCATGAGCGCCGCCGACAGATGCCCGCCGGCGGAATGACCATAGACAAGCAGGGATTTGCCGTCGGTGCGCCAAAGATGTGCGGCCAGCGCCTGCATCTCGGTGATGATGTCGATGATCTCGACGTCAGGGCAGAGGCTGTAGTTGGCCACGACCACGTCAAAGCCGTGGGCATTGAGACCTCGTGCCATATGCGAAAAGGCAGTCTTGTCCAACGCCTGCCAGTAACCGCCATGAATGAAGAGAGCGGTGCGCTGCTGCTCAGGCGTACCGGGTTGCGCGGGGAACATATCGAAGACCTGACGCGATTTTTCGCCATAGGGCTGGTCCAGCGCTGCATCGCCGCGCGCAGCACGATAGGCCGACGCGTCGGCCATCCAGCCGGAGATGATCTTCGGATGCTCCGGCACGCGCGCCCTGTTGTTGTATTCCGCTTCCAGATCAATCTGGCCCGTCGCCATTATTTCGTCCCTCAATTGATGCGGCTCTTGAAGCATGGCGCCCGGTCTTTGCGCAAGAGAAGCCTTTTTTCTCCAAACGTCTGGGCCCCTGAGCGTTGTTTTGACCTTGAAGCCGGGGCGGGCTAAGACACAGCCGGTCCGAACCGGAATGACGCGCTAGTAACAGGAAGTCCCATGAGCCGCCTCGACAGCTTTATTCGTCGTCTGACAGCACAGAAAATCTTGCTTGAGGATGTCGCCGAACGCGTAAAATCCGTTGAAGGCCCGGTTCTGGAGCTGGGTCTCGGCAATGGCCGCACCTATGATCACATTCGCGAAATACTCGACGACCGCGAGATTTTCGTCTTTGACCGCGATCTTGCCTGTCATCCGAGCTGCATTCCCGATGGCGACCACATGATTTTTGGCGAGATCCGCGACACTTTGGCGTTCTGCGGACCGCGTATCGGTGAACCGGCGGCCTTTATTCACTGTGATCTGGGCTCTGGGGACCCGACTACCGATCTGGCAACCTCTTCGTGGTTGTCACCATTGGTCGACCAGCATACAAAGCCGGGTGGCTACGTCCTGTCGGGTCTGGCTCTGGATCTCGGCAACTTCGACGAACTTCCCAAACCGGAGGGCATTCGCCCGGGCCGGTACCATCTTTATAAAAAGCACGGCTGAGCCTTCCCCTTCACACCGTGCCAGGAGAGACGCATGACCGCACCACTTGAGGGCGTGAAAGTCGTTGAGCTTGCTCGCATTCTGGCGGGGCCATGGGTCGGCCAGACGCTCGCAGACCTTGGCGCTGACGTTATCAAGGTAGAAAGCCCTGCCGGTGACGATACTCGCGGCTGGGGACCGCCCTTCGTCGAGAGCGAAGATGGTGCGTCCGGGGATGCCGCATATTTTCATGCCTGCAATCGGGGCAAGCGCTCGATTACGGTCGATTTTCGCACCGAAGAAGGGCAGGAAATCGTAAGCCGCCTCGTCGCTGACGCCGATATTCTCGTGGAGAACTTCAAGGTCGGTGGACTGAAAAAGTATGGCCTCGACTTCGAGAGCTTGAAAGAGGTCAACCCGAAACTGATCTACTGCTCGGTGACAGGTTTTGGCCAGGACGGGCCCTATGCGCATCGTGCCGGTTATGACTTCATGATCCAGGGCATGGGCGGCATCATGGATCTGACCGGGGACCCGGATGGCGAACCTCAGAAAATCGGTGTTGCCTTTGCCGACATCTTCACCGGGCTTTATGGCGTCATCGGCGTGCTCGCCGCCTTACGCCGGCGTGACCAGACGGGCGTCGGTGAGCATGTCGACATGGCCCTGCTTGATTCGTTGACCGGCGTCCTCGCCAATCAGGCGCTCAACTATTTTGTATCGGGCAAGTCTCCCAAGCGCCTTGGCAATGCACATCCCAACATTGTGCCTTATCAGGTGGTGCCTGCCTCGGATGGCCACCTGATCATTGCTGTCGGCAATGACAGCCAATTCGCGAAACTCTGCGATGTGCTCGGGCGGCCTGAACTTGCGCAAGATCCCGACTATACGACCAATGCGGCGCGCGTTGCCGGGCGTGAGGCCCTGGTTCCCATTCTGGTTGAGGAAACCAAAAATCACAGCCGCGATGAGCTGCTTTCTGCGCTGGAGGCTAAAGGTGTGCCAGCTGGACCGATCAATTCGGTCGAGGATGTCTTTAATGATCCCCAGATCGCCCATCGGCACATGAAAGTCGATCTGCCGGCGACTGGCGTGAAAGGTGGCTCTGTATCGTCCGTGCGGACGCCGATCCGTTTTTCCAACAGCGACTTGGTGCTCGATAGGGCTGCGCCCAGGCTTGGTGAACACACCGACGAAATTCTCATCGAATTCGGCCTGCCGCCGCGCAGTGCCAATGACAATGGCTGACTAAGCTTCCAATTGTAACAGCCGACATAAACTGTGACACGGCAGCTGGTTGAAAACCAATCAGGTGTTCGCCACAATTTGTGGCACAATTGCCGTTAAGCGCCTTGCATGATTTGCTTGACCGGATTCGAACCGGCGCGGCGGAATGAGATGAGAATGTCCGGCTGGACAAGAAGGCGCAAAAGCAAATGAGCGATATTCCTCAGGTTAAGGGAAAACGACAGAAGCGCCGCGTGAAGGTGCCGCTGACGCGGATCATATCGTTCAGCTTCGGCGGCTTCGTCGCTGTGGCTCTTGCGCTGGTCTTGTATCTATCGGTCCTGGCCAATTTCAAGAACACCTTCTCCTTGCTCAATGACAAGGCAATCCTGATCACACAGGCGATC
Organism: Labrenzia sp. CE80; assembly: GCF_009650605.1. Taxonomy (NCBI): domain Bacteria; kingdom Pseudomonadati; phylum Pseudomonadota; class Alphaproteobacteria; order Hyphomicrobiales; family Stappiaceae; genus Labrenzia; species Labrenzia sp. CE80. The sequence goes on along the minus strand of NZ_WAJT01000001.1, from coordinate 2,131,752 downwards.
GACCGGCAGCTGCGAGATCACTTTGCCTCCGTCGAGCAAGCCGTCGTTGACGTCAAGCCCTTCTTCGATAACGGCACCATCAGCTTCGACAATGTTGACGAGGCACTCGAGAAGATGTCGTTGGCAGTGGCATCCAATTCGCGCATCAACGTATTGGTCGCCACCGACCTTAACGACGACAATTTCGGTGTGTTCAAGGGCCCCAACGGCAAGCTCTGGCCTTTCAAACGTCAAATCCCTCCTGGTGGCGAACGCACTTACATGCTGCCACGCCTGACCGCGGACAGTGGCCCGACCTGGGGCGCGCTCCTGCACAGCGATGTCGGACAGTTCGCCAATGTCTCCGTGCCGCTTGTGGTCGATGGAGAGATGATAGGCACGTTGACGGCCGCCAGCTCGCTCAAGGCTCTGGGCCAGGCAATCCACTCTCTTGATGAGGGAGAGGATGCCACAACCTTCATCATTGCAAATGGTGATGACGTCGTCGTTCACTCCGACATGAACATTTTCCAGACCGGGGAGGTGACCGACAAGACTTTGCCGGTCGCCCGCAATGATCTGGGGGATCCGGTCCTTGCGAAGATGAACGCAGCCGATCGGTTGGAGAGCTTTCAGAAAGCTGCCGAGCTCGGCATCGAAGTGTCGCGGATTGAGACGGCTGATGAAGAGTTCATCATGATGCATGTGGTGATCCCCGGCTATTCCGACGAACCCTGGATCATCGGTGAGTATTTCCGGGGGGTGACCATTTCGCGCGAGGTGAGGCGGCTGACTGGGTCCGCTGCCGTGGGCATGGGTGCGTTGATCATTGCGGTTCTGATCGCGATTTGGATGGGCCGGCGCGTTGCGAGGCCGCTGAAGGCTTTGGCCAAACAATCTGAGCGCGTGGGAAGTCTGGCGCTTGATGAAGTCGAGCCGTTGCCGCGCAGCCGTGTCCAGGAACTCGATCAGGTTGCGGTCGCCTTCAATTCCATGGTGGATGGCTTGAGGGCGATGAATACCTATGTCCCCAGGTCGCTCTTCGCCAAACTGATGCGGCTTGGTGGCAAGGACGCAGCCGGTGCGCGCGAGGCGGAGCTGACCATTCTCTTCACCGACATCGTTGGCTTTACCGCCCTGTCCGAACATATGAGCGCCAGCGAGACGGCGAGCTATCTCAACGATCACTTCGCGATTCTCGTGGAGGCGGTCGAGAGCGAGGGCGGGACCGTCGACAAGTTTATCGGCGATGGAATGTTGGCCTTCTGGGGTGCTCCGGATGCGAGAGCCGATCATGCCGCTGCCGCCGTGCGCACGGCGAGAAACATCGCATCTGCCTTGCAGAAGGTGAATGATCAAGCTGAAGAACGCGGCGAGAAGCGTCTGTGCATGCGGATCGGCATTCACACGGGTGCTGCCGTGGTTGGCAATGTTGGTGCCCTCGACCGATGGAATTACACGGTCGTTGGAGACACGGTTAATGTCACCGAGAGGCTTCAGACCCTCGGCAGAGAAGTTGGCGATGGTGACGAGGTCGTTATTCTGGCCAGTGCCGAAACCGTTTCGCGCTTGCCCGCCGAGCCGGGAAAGGGACACGCTGGCGAGTTCTCCCTAAGAGGGCGTTCGACGCCGCTTGAGGTCTGGAAGCTTGATCCGTTCTGTGCCGCGTCCGGCGCCTCGGATGTGTTATCCCCCACCGCCGCTGAATAAGCTCCAGGTTCCGCGCTTGGTCGCCGGAATGTGATCTGCGTCACACTTCGCCTATTTCAGCCTTTTCCGTTGCTAAGTGACTGGGATTTGTGGTTGTCTTTTCCCCAATGACAGAGGCTTACTGCTTCTGGATAAAGCGATTAATCGCAGCAGAGGGGATTGGCTGTGAATGTTCTGTCGATCGACGGCCTGACCGTCGATTTTAAAACTGCGGAAGGTCAAGTCCGTGCGGTGGACGATGTCTCTTTCACCGTTCCCCAGAACAAGACCGTGGCGCTGGTGGGAGAGTCCGGGTCCGGCAAGACGGTTATTTCACAGACAATTATGGGCCTTTTGCCCGCTTCTGCCCATGTGACATCAGGTGGCGTGGTTTTGAACGACCCGCGCGGCACGGAGCAGCCGGTCGATATCACCAAGCTCGAGCGCAAAGGCCCGCAGATGCGCCATCTGCGCGGCAATCAGATCGCAATCATCTTTCAGGAGCCGATGACATCGTTATCGCCGCTCCATACGATTGGCGACCAGATTGGCGAAGCCGCCCTTCTTCATCGCAATGTTGGCACCGCAGAAGCGCGTGAGTTGACGCGCGAAATGCTTCGTCTTGTGCAGTTCCCGGACCCTGCGCAGTCGCTTGATGCCTACCCCTTTGAGCTGTCCGGCGGGTTGCGCCAGCGGGCCATGATCGCAATGGCGATGATCTGCCGTCCGGCACTCCTGATTGCCGATGAGCCGACAACCGCGCTCGACGTGACAATCCAGGCGGAAATCCTCAAGCTGATCAAGGATGTCCAGTCAGAGCTGGAAATGTCAATCCTGATGATTACCCATGATTTTGGCGTCGTTGCCAACATGGCCGACGAGGTGGTGGTGATCTATCATGGCCGCATTATGGAAAAGGGCACGGCGCAGCAGCTCTTCAATGATCCGCAACATGCCTATCTGAAAGCGCTACTGAAGGCTGTTCCAAGCTTTCACATGGACAAGAGTGAGCGGTTGGCGCCTATACGCCCGATCGAGGTCCACGCCGAAGATCTGAAGAAGAGCCGGATCGAGTGCACGGTGGAACCCGGCAAGCCATTGGTGGAGGTGAAGAACGCCACCAAGAGATTCAATCTTCGCAAGGCGGGCCTGTTCGGGACAGCGCCAAAAACGCTGACGGCGCTGGATACCATCAATCTTACCATCCGGCGTGGTGAATGCCTGGGACTGGTGGGGGAATCCGGCTCGGGCAAAACGACCGCCGCCAAGGCGATTTTGAGGGCGATCGATCTCAACGAAGGTCAGGTTTCTTACGACCGGGGTGAGGGTCTGACCGACATCGCGGAGCTGTCCGGTGGCGACCTGATGGATTATCGGCGCCGCGTGCAGCTAATTTTCCAGGATCCGTTCTCATCACTGAACCCGCGCATGACGGTCAACGATATCCTGACCGAACCACTGCAGATCCATGGAATCGGCACACCTGAAGATCAGGCGGAGCGGGCACGCAGCCTGATGAATCTGGTCGGTCTCGATGCTCGTTTCCTGCGCCGCTATCCTCATTCCTTCTCCGGCGGTCAGCGCCAGCGCATCGGCATCGCCAGGGCGCTCGCGCTCAACCCGGAGTTTCTGCTTTGCGATGAACCGACATCGGCGCTCGATGTTTCCGTGCAGGCCCAAATCCTCAACCTGCTTCAGGATCTGAAGCGGGATCTGAACCTGACCTATCTGTTTGTCAGTCACAATCTCGCGGTGGTGGACTATATCGCCGATCGCATTGCGGTCATGTGCCGTGGACGTGTCGTCGAGATCGGGGAAACCCGGGAGATCGTCTCCAATCCACTCCATCCTTATACCAAAGCTCTTCTGTCGGCCGTTCCCGAGCCAGATCTTGAGACGCCGCTCGATTTTGCCGCCCTTGGCGAAAGCCGGGCGTCGGATCCCTCGCAGTGGCCCGAGCCTTTCCGTTTGGTTAATGGCGTTGAGCCGACGCTTGTTGAATTTGAAAAAGATCATTTTGTATGCGCACCGGGCGTGGAGGCCCAGAGCGCTCTCAGGGGGACTGCAGCATGAATTTCTGGACGGGGCTCTGTGCATCAGCGCTCGTTGCCACTTCACTTGCCGCCAATTCGGCGGCTGCCCTGGAATTGAGGGAAACACCTGGTCTCGACGCAGACGTTCCGCCTGTCGCCGAGCGCGTTCCGAGCGAGCCCCTCATTGTTGATTTGGCAGCGACAGGCCGCTCTGTCGGAACACATGGTGGTACACTAGATACTTTGATCGGCCGTTCGAAAGACGTTCGTCTGATCAACGTGTGGGGCTATGCCCGTCTCCTCGGCTACAACGAGGCCCTGGAGCTTGTTCCAGATATTCTAGAGAGCGTTGAAGTCGAGGATGGGCGGGTCTTCACGCTGAACACTCGCGAAGGTCATAAGTGGTCTGATGGCGCACCATTTGGCGCGGAAGACATCCGTTATTATTTTGAGGACGTCGCGCTGAACGAGAGCCTGAACCCGTCGGGCCTGCCTCCGTTCATGACAGTCAATGGCAAGGGCCCGAAATTCGAAGTCCTTGATGAAACAACCGTCCGGTTTTCCTGGGATGACCCGAACCCGCTGTTTCTGCCGGAGCTGGCCAAAGCACGGCCGCCGTTTATTTATCGTCCAGCCCATTATCTGAAGCAGTTTCATGAAAAATACGGTGATCCGGCCTTTATCGAAAAGGCCGCCGCAGAAGTGAAAGCGCGAAGCTGGGCACCGCTTCACAACAAAAAAGACGATATGTACAACGCTCGCAATCCGGAAATTCCGACTCTGCAGCCTTGGAAGCGTCGGGACGGAGAAAGCGATCGCAGGTTTGTGCTCGAGCGTAATCCTTTCTATCATCGCATCGACAGCACCGGCCAGCAGCTCCCCTATATCGATAACGTCATCATGACCGTTGCCGACAAGAAGCTGATCGCCGCCAAGACCCAGGCGGGCGAGAGCGATCTTCAGGCGCGAAATCTGTCCTTCTCCGATATTACCGTGTTGAAGCAGGGAGAAGCCAACCAGGGCTACACGACGGCTCTGTGGGCGAATGCGAAGGGCTCTGAAATCTCGATCCTGCCGAACCTGACAGTCAAGGACCCTGTCTGGCGCGAGCTGTTGCGTGATACGCGCTTCCGTCATGCCCTGTCTCTTGGAATCGACCGGGACATGATCAACCGGACGCTCTTTTTCGGCCTCGGAAAGTCAGGCAATGACACGGTGCTCAGCGCAAGTCCCCTGTACAAGGCAGATTATCTGACAAAATGGGCAAGCTACGATCCGGAAAAGGCCAATGCGCTACTGGACGAGATCGGCCTGACAGAACGCAATGGCGAAGGCACGCGCTTGATGCCGGATGGACGGCCGCTTGAAATCATCGTCGAAACGTCTGGTGAAGCACAGGTTCAGGACGATGCATTGGAGCTCGTTGCCGAGACCTGGAAGGAAATCGGGATCAAGCTTTTCGTCAAACCGAGCCAGCGTGACATTCTACGCGAGCGGTCTATCACCGGCGATTTGGTTATGTCGGTCTGGTGGGGCGTTGAAAACGGCATCCCGACCTCCGAAATGCCGCCGTCGGACTTTGTTCCCGTCCATGGCGACATTCTTTCGTGGCACGCTTGGGGTGACTATCATGAAACGTCAGGCGAGGGTGGCGAGAAGCCTGATTGGGCACCAGCCGAACGTTTGATGACCCTCTACGACGAGTGGCTCGTTTCCACCTCCAAGGAGGAGCGTGAGAAGATCTGGACCGAGATTCTTGATATTCATGCTGAGGAGACGATTCGCATCGGTCTGGTGTCCGAAGTTCCTCAGCCGGTTGTCATCAACGGCGTGGAGAACGTACCGCAGACGGCGATTTACGGCTGGGATCCGGGCGCTCATTTCGGTCTTCACCGGATGGATGAGTTCTACCTCAACGACAAGGCCCGATAAGGCTGAAAAGAACGCGCCTTCCCGTTCCTGATTTGGGAGCGGGAAGGCCGAATTTTATGTAAGACTCACCGCGCCTGAAAAGGCGGGTGCGGGGAAGCTGGGGACGTTTCAATGTTGCAATATATAGCGCGCCGGATCTTGGCGATGATCCCGACGCTGTTTGTCATCAGCTTCCTGACGTTTTTTATCATCGAGCTACCGGCGGGCGACTACATTTCGAACCAGATCGCAGCTTTGAAGTCGACCGGAGAATCCTCCTCGGTTGCGAAGCTTGAGTTCCTGCGCAAGGAATTCGCGCTCGATCGGCCCTTTTTCGAACGCTATCTGATTTGGGTGGGACTCTGGTCTGGCCCCCATGGCTTTGACGGCCTGATCCAGGGGAATTGGGGATGGTCCTTCGAATTCGACAAGCCTGTGTCTGACGTGGTCGGTCCGACGCTACCGCTCACGGTCCTTCTGAATTTCGCCACGATTCTCTTCGTTTATATCGTTTCCTTCCCGATCGGAATCTATTCGGCGACCCGGCAATATTCCTGGGGTGACTACGGTTTCACCTTGCTGGGCTATTTCGGCCTGGCTGTTCCAAACTTCCTGCTCGGATTGATCCTGCTCTACCTGTTCAACAGATGGTTCGGACTGTCGGTTGGCGGTCTGATGGCACCTGAGTACATTGACCAGCCTTGGAGCCTCAATAAAGCGCTCTCCATCCTCGCTCACTTGATCGTTCCGACAATTGTGATCGGGACATCAGGCACGGCTGCCATGATCCGGCGGTTGAGGGCCAATCTGCTCGATGAGCTGCACAAACAATATGTCACGACCGGCCGGGCCAAAGGCCTGAGTGAGCGCAAGCTTCTGACCAAATATCCGCTACGGATGGCGCTTAACCCGTTCATCGCTGACATCGGCAACCTGATCCCGTCCATGGTCTCCGGTTCCGTGATTGTGTCGGTGGTGTTGAACCTGCCGACCGTCGGGCCGGTTTTGCTGTCGGCCCTTCAAAGTCAGGACCAGTTCCTCTCAGGGTTCATTCTGCTCTTTGTGGCTGTGCTCACGCTGATCGGCATGCTTGTGTCCGATCTGCTGTTGGCCGTCCTTGATCCCCGCATTCGTCTTGGCGGGAGGGCGTCGTCATGAGCAAGAACATGAACGGCAACGGCACGGAAAACGAAAACACCGTGGAACATTACGTCGACCCAGCTCCCTTCAATCCTGCTACCACCGAAGATCTGACGGCCGAACAGGAACGCTTTTATCAGGCGTCCCAATGGAAAATCATGTGGTGGAAGTTCAAACGCCACAAGGTTGCCGTCTGGTCCGGGGTTGTGCTGATCCTGTTCTATCTCTGTGTTCCCTTTGCAGAGCAGATTGCACCCTACACGCCGAACACCCGCGATAGCCTGCATCTCTATGCGCCGCCGCAGCCCTTGCATCTCTTCCACGAAGGCAAGTTTGTCGGCCCGTTCGTGTATGGTATGAAGTCCGAAGTGGACATGACCAACTTGAAGTGGGTCTTCACCGACGACAAGACCAAGGTCCAGAAGCTTCGCTTTTTCTGCAGGGGCGTAAACTACCGGTTCTGGAACCTGTTCACCGCCGACTTCCATCTCGTTTGCCCTGCCGAGGGGGGAACTTTGTTTTTGCTGGGGACCGACCGTCTCGGGCGGGATCAGCTTTCGGGTCTGATCTACGGCGCGCGGCTGTCCCTGACGGTCGGCCTTGTCGGCGTTGCGATCTCCATTGTGCTTGGGCTCTTCTTCGGCGGGATCGCCGGCTATTTCGGCGGCATTGCGGACAATCTGATCCAGCGGCTGATCGAGATCATGCGCTCGCTGCCCGAACTGCCGCTCTGGATGGCGCTGTCGGCGGCCCTTCCGGTGACCTGGGCACCGGTCTGGATCTACTTCGGCCTGACCATCATTCTCGGCCTTCTGGATTGGCCGGGCCTTGCCCGCGCAGTCCGCTCCAAGCTTCTGTCCCTGCGCGAAGAGGAGTACGCCCGAGCCGCGGTGTTGATGGGAGCCAAGCCGGGCCGCGTGATTACCCGTCATTTGTTGCCGGGCTTCACCAGTCACATCATTGCCTCTGCGACCTTGTCGATCCCCTCGATGATCCTGGGGGAGACGGCTCTGTCGTTCCTCAATCTCGGCCTTCGCCGCCCGTCTGTCTCCTGGGGTGTTCTCCTCAACGAGGCGCAGAACATCTCTGTCGTCACGGTCTATCCCTGGCTGATGGCGCCGGTGATCCCGATCATCATCGTGGTTCTGGCGTTCAATTTCCTCGGCGATGGTTTGCGCGACGCGGCCGATCCCTATAAGTGATCCCGAGACGAATTTGAATCGGTGCCGCGGCGTCTGAGCTGCGGTGCAAGCCAATCGGAGACCCTATGTCGAAGAATGCCAGCACCGCCGAAGGGTGGGACGAGGAATATGAAGCGGGCCGCTGGGCCTTCCTGCGCTCGCTGCCCGAAAGCGGCCGCTACGGCATCATCGGCATGTGGCTCAACCTGACCAACTCCATGGACGAGGTTCTGGACATCGGTTGCGGCGAAGGCCTGCTTTATGAGCGCCTGCAGCCCATGGGCATCAAGCGCTATGTCGGCATGGATCTCGCGCCGGCTGCACTTGAGATCGCCAATGTCGATCCGTCGATCGCATCGCTTCGCGCCGGCGACATGCACAGCTTCGAACCGCAGGATGGCGAGCGTTTCTCGGCCATCGTCTTCAACGAGGTTCTGCATTTCGCCGAAGATCCGACTGCCGTTGTTACGCGCTATGCGCCCTTCCTGAAGGATGATGGCGTCATCGCGCTGTCCATGTATTCGCCCAAGCGGCCGGAAAGCGGCGCGAACAAGCTGATTGCCAAGCTCTGGGAAGCGACCGACGACGATGCCGCTTGGGAGGTCCTGGACGACTACAGGCTGGTGTCGGACAAGAAAGGTGTCACTTGGCGCATGCGCCTCGTCAAGCCGGTTACGGCTTGATTTGAATGGGGACTGTTCAAGCCGGTTACGTCTTGACGTGAACGGGGTGTGTTCAAGCCCGTCCGCTGAGCAGCCAAAGATCTGAGAATAGGAAAAAGGCGGCCATTGGGGCCGCCTTTTTTATTTTCAGCCGTGCTTTGATCAGGACGGCAGAACAACAATGGTGGATTTCCCACCGGTGTTGCGCAGGGCGTGGATTGGTTCCAGTGCCGGGTCTTCGCGCCAGGCTGTTGCGGCCTCGACGGTCGGAAACTCGAGCAGTGCGGTGATGTTCGGTGCGTCGAAGGCAGCTTCCAGGACAGCGGGCGCCGGGTCGGCGGCAGCCACCCGGCCGCCGTGTTTGGCGAGAGCCTCACCTGCGACCTCGCGGTATTTGCCGAGCGTCTCCTTGTCGGTCACCGTGATCAGGGCAATGGCTTGAACAGTCATGTGTCATCTCCAGGTTTCGGGTATGAGGAAACTAGCTGCAGATCGGTCTGTGTAAAATTACAGAAATTTGAAAGCAACATGTGCAATAATACACACTATGGAAAAGTGGGATGATTTGAAATTCGTGCTGGCCGTTGCCACGGCCGGAAATCTCTCCGCGGCGGCGCGCAAGCTGGGCGTCAATCACACGACGGTGTCGCGTCGTCTTTCTGCCTTGGAGGAGGGGCTTGGCACTCGTCTGTTCGAGCGTTTGCCGGATGGGCTGACGCCCACGCCCGCAGGCAGCGAGGCGGTCGAGAGCGCCCGGCGGATCGAGGCTGAACTCTACAGTCTGGATACGCGTATCACCGCTCAGGATACTGAACTGGAAGGCCCCTTACGGGTCACGGCAGCCCAGCTGATCTTCCAGTCCGGCCTTGCCGACACCATGGCGCGCTTCGCCCGGCTTCACCCGCGTATTGAACTTTCAATGAACGCCGCAAACGAGATCCTCAGTCTGCATCGGCGCGAGGCGGATGTGGCCATCAGGGTGACGGACCGGCCGGACGAGAACCTGTTTGGCCGCCTAGCAACGGGCCAAAACAGGACCTTCTACGCCTCGCGGGAGTATCTGCGCAGCCACTCGGAAGCCTTTGCCAGCAGTTCGAGCGCGGAGGCCATTGAGAGCGTCTCGTTCAAATGGTGGGGCAAGCAGCCGCCAAAGGAGGTTCGGGCTCGGTTTCCAAATGCCCATACGACCGTGGTCTGCGATGACATGATCGCAACACAGTCTGCCGTCAGGGCCGGAATGGGAATTGGCCGCATGCCCTGCTTTCTGGGTGACACGGACCCCGAGCTTGAGCGTGTTCCGGGCTTCGAACTCAGCCGCTACTTCGATATCTGGGTGCTGACACATCCCGACCTGAAAAACGTCGAGCGGATACGCCGGTTCGTGCGTTTTGCCGCTGATGATTTCAAGGCTAATTCTAGCCGGTTTCTGGGTGTCGGCGCTTGATCAGCGGGAGGTGAATCAGCTCTTGAGCGCGATCGGTTCGCCATGGGGGGTCGCGCGAGCCGCCTTGTCCCATGCGTCCTGAAGCTTGGCGAGATCGTCGAGGGAGGTAATGCCCTTGATGGCCAGCAACTTTTCAAAGGCCGTCAGCCAATGTTCGTAATAGGGCTTGCATGGTGCACCGGGCGTGTCCTTGGCCAGCTCGGCGCCAAGGGTTTGTGCCCAGTCCTTCCACGTGAAGATCCCGGTGTCATAGGCGCTCAAGGTCATGGCAAAGACCTTTGCCTCCCAGGGGGCGGAAAAGGCCGGGCCGTCCTCGCCGATGGGAATGGCGGGGGAAGCGTCCACGAGATCACAGGCGGTCAAGATAAGGCTCCCAAAGGTCGAGGCGCAGGCTCAGCTTTGGGTCGCTGTCCGGTCCCCAGACATCCTGGCCGTTGAAGGCGACGCCATAGAGCCAAGTTGGCTGTTCGCCGCGCCCACTCGCGTTCGTGTCGGGAAAGACGTGAACGCCGTGAACAGCTTCGATCACGCCTTCGCAGCCCCTGGCATAGCGCGGCAGGCGCGTGTGGCCTTCCGGATGCATTACCTTGGTGCGGATCCTTTCACCAATCTTGAACGCGGCAGGGGTTGGCTCCGGCCTGTCCACGGGCCCGCCCTTGGCAAGGGTGGCCGCTACATCCTCAGCCTTCAGCACGCGCTTCACTGGCGAGGGCGGTTGGATCTTGTGGCCGCTCGCAAGCTCGTCTTCGCTGAACAGCCCCGCCTGTAGGCAAAGCTTTTCCAGGCCTCTTGTCCAGATCTCGTAATAGCTGGTTCCGAGATAGATGGCGGGCGGCAGGCTCTCGCGTGCGAAGCGGGAGGTGTCGAGCGTCCAGGAGCCGGTCGCGCCCATGGCAAGCGTAATAGCAAAGGCCCGCTCTTCCCATTTGCCATGAAAATTCGGCTCGTTTTCCTCCAGCTCGATCGGTCCAAAGCCCATTTGGCCACCGAGGTCCTGCGCGCCATTCATCGGGCCGCCTCCAAAGCTTGCGGTGACAGCGCCAGCCCGGTGCCGATCATGCTGTCTCGTGTGACGAGCTCGGCGAGCTGGTCTTCGCTCCAACCTTCGGTGCCCTCCGGCTGCATGGGGATCACGAGGTAGCGCACTTCCGCGGTCGAATCCCAGACGCGGATGCCGGTCTTCTCCGGCAGGCGAACGCCGAATTCCGTCAGAACGCCGGAGGGGTCACGCACGGCGCGGGAGCGGTAGGGCGCGGATTTATACCAGACCGGTGGCAGGCCCAGCACCGTCCACGGATAGCAGGAGCAAAGGGTGCAAACGACCATGTTGTGGGTGTCCGGCGTGTTCTCGACCGCCACCATGTGTTCACCCTGACGGCCGGTGAAGCCGAATTCGGCGATCGCGGCGGTCGCGTCGCTCATCAGCCGGTCCCGATAAGCAGGATCGCTCCAGGCCCTTGCAACAACACGCGCGCCGTTCTTCGGGCCGATCTTTGTCTCATAGGTCTCGATCAGCTCATCCAGCGCCGGCGGGTCGACATAGCCCTTTTCCGTCAACAGCGTTTCCAGCGCACGCACCCGCAGCTCAATCGGCGAGAGCTCTGAATGGTTGTGATCGTGGGAATGATCATGGTCGTGAGAAGACATGAAGGCTCCGAAGGAAGCGATGGCGGGACACTGATCTTAGGATCATTTCACTTCCCGGGCCAAGAGCTGCCACGTGGATTTGATCAAGCAGAGGAGGGCCTTCATCACATCTCTTGTCTGCATGCGCAGACACCTCCCCATCACGAGGGAGATTGAATGGCGTGGTCGGAAGAAAAAGCGCTACTTCGAAAACAGATCCTTCACCCGCGGCCAGTCCGCGCCGGGATGGTGGGCGGCGATGTCGAGGAAGCGGTCGAGGAACTCATAGCAGCCCTCGTCATGGGCGAGGTGATGGGAGAGAATTCCAAGCGGCTCGTCCGGATTTGTGCGGCGGCGGCAGAGCTGCAGGTCGAGGCGCAGGCGGGCGCTGTTCCAGCCGATGAAGCGGCGGTCTTTCTTCCACTTGATAATGTCGACGTGGCTTTGTACCTGCCCCGGACGGGGGAAATGATGCCAGGTGAAGGTCGACAAGCCATCGAGACCGATGCCGGGCAGGCGGCGCGAGATCTCGGGCGCGATTCGGTTCCAGGGCGGGACCATGGCCGGCACAAAGCTATCGCCGAAGAGCTCTTCAAGACGCGCCTTGCCCTCGGTAAGTTCTGCGATCAACTGATCCGGATCGCGGCGTGAGCCCAGTTCGCCAGCCTTCTCTCCCAGGTCCTTGCGCTGGAAATTCTTGTGCTGGAAGCCATGTTGCAGCACGATCGCATGAGGCTCATCCTTCAGCCGTTCAGCAAGGGCTTCCGTCGCATGTTTGGGAATGACCGCGAGGGCGACATCAACGTCATGGGCATTGGCGATCGCAAGCAGGCGGTCGAGATCCTCGGTCGGCTCAATCGCATCATCATCGCGCCACCAGAAGCGAACCTTTTTGCCACGTTCGGCAAACCAGTCGAGATGGGCGATCAGCTCAGCCTGGAAACGGTCAAAATCTGAACTCATGCAGCGTGCGCCTTCAGGTCTTCCAGAAGGATATCAGCGCTCTTTTCTGCGCCGCCGAGCAAAACCTGGTGAGACGATCGGGGCAGGGCAAGTGCGTCGTCGATCGCCGCGGCGAGCCGCTCCGGCGTCAGGTTCTGTTCCGGTGTGACGACCGCCCGGCCATGAGCGGCGAGAGCGTTGGCCCGTTGGGTCTGTTCGGTTTCCTTTACCTGGGCAAAGGGCACGAAGACCGCCGGGACGCCGGCAATGAGCACATCCAGCACCGTGTTGTAGCCAGCCTGAGAAACAGACAGCCGCGCCCGTTCCAAAAGCCCGGGAAAGTCCCTTCGCGCGCGCTCCACGATCAATCCGTCGCCTGTGCTCTTGCGATAGGTCTGGAAGGCGTCTTCGGAAATGTCGTGGCCGACCAAAATCCGCCACTGTGTGTCTTCAGCGCGTCGGGAGAGGGGGCGGGCCTCGAGAGCTGCCATCAACAGTCCTTCGGCGACAGCCCCGCCACCGCAGGAAATGATCACTTCATCCTCGCCCACACCATCGGGCGGGACGGGGCGCTTGCCGCCGCCGACAAAGCCCGTGTATCGCAGCAGATGCTCGACCTTGTCGGCAAAGGGGAAACTGTCGGACAGCTGAACGAAATCCGGGTCGGCGTGGCACAGGATCCGGTCGTAGAACTTCACGGCCTGATCAGCCATCCATTCCTCTTTCCAAAGCTCCTGTTTGCGCACGAGAATATCCCGGATGGATGTGGCGACAAGCGGCGGCCTGTCACGCCCCCGTGCGACCTCCAGAAGCGCAGAGAGCTCGAACTCGAACTGACGGCGCCCAAACGGATAGGTTTCGGTCAGAAGCAGGTCATAGGGCCGCGCTGCAAAGGCGTCCAATGTCGCCGCCGTCCGCATTTCCTCCCAGGCGATGTCGATCGGATCACCTTCCGGCGTCACCAGCCGGTTGAAGGCAGCGTCCGGGCTCTTCACCGGCGGCAATTGCACGACCTTGAGGCCAGTGGTGTCCAGGGTTGGTGGCAACAGGTTGCCGGTTGCCAGGGTCACGTCGACACCGCGGGCCGCCAGCGCCTTGCCGATGGCAGCGGCGCGCACTGCGTGGCCTGTGCCCAGGAGATGCTGAACATGAATGAATGCCGAATGCGTCATGTCTGGTCCGGAACGATTGCTGGACGGGACGGCGAGGGCGTGCGGTCCCACCGTTGGTCTAGAGCCGCTTCCAGCATGGCGTCGAGGCGCCGGGCACCAGCCTCCAGCCTGTGGTTGGCCGCAATATGGGCTCGGGCGGAATCGCCGAGGGTCTTGGCTCGTTCAGGTGCTTCAAGAACCTGCCGCAGATTGGCGGCAAGGGCTTTTGCGTCACCTTCTGGAGACAACAGACCTGTCTCGCCATGCCGGACAATGTCGGGAACGCCAAATGTGTCTCCGGCGACGACGCCGAGGCCTGCGGCCTGTGCCTCGAGGAACACAAATCCGAAGGCTTCGCGGATGGCTGGCCAGACAAAGAGATCATGGGCCGCATAAAGGTCCGGAAGATCTTCCGGCTCCATGGCGCCGAGACAGCGGACACGGGTTTCAGGAAAGCGCGCCAGAATGCTCTCGCGATTGGGGCCATCGCCGATGATGGTCAGTTCCCATGGCAGGTCACTAACGCGGGCAAGTGCGTCGGCCAGGACTTCGTAGGAGCGGGTTTTGTCGCCGTCACGCATCATGCCCACGGTCAATAGCTTCAGTGGGAAATGAGGCGTGGCAGCGCCATGTCGCGCCGCCTCTTCAAATGGATCAGCATCCAGAAAGGGGAGAAGAACCCTCAGCCGGTCCTTGTAAACGACGTCAGCCAGACATTCGCTGTCTGCCTTGTGAAGGGCCGCGACTTGATCTGCCCGGGCAAGGGCTGCATCGGCAGCCTCGAAGCCGAAGGCCCAGAGGCCGGTTTTGCGCTTCGGGGCCCGGCTTGCCTCGACGATAGCGTAGGCGATGCCGAATTTGTCGGCAAGCGTGGGGCCGATCCAGTCCGGTGCCTTGTGATAGAGGTGATATGTCAGGAACACATCCGGCCGGTAGCCTTCGGCAAGCCATTCGCCAGCAACCCGGTCGGCCTCTGCCAGCGCCTCATCTCTGATCGCACGCTGAACATCCTCGCCGCTGTCTTTCGACCAGGAGCGGAAGCGACTGGCGACCCGAACGTCATGCCCGCGAGACTCCAGCGCCTGGACAATCAGGCGTCCCATGGTCCGGTCGCCGGACGGGACCGGATGGTCCAGCGGCTTCATCGGCGCTGTGAAGGCGATCTTCAAGGGGCTGATCCCGGTGTTTGAGAACCTTAAAGGACCTTGCGGAATTTCTTGGCCAGGTGATCAAGCCCTGGCGCGCTGGCAAATTCCTTGCGCACATGGTCCGAAGCGGCGCGGCCAAGCTTATCACGCCGGGCAGGATCCGCAATCAACTCGGTCAACGCCGCGCTCAATGCATCCTGGTCCGCGGGTGGCACAAGACGGCCAGTTTTACCTTCAGTGATCAGTTCCGGTATCGCCGAAACCTGTGTCGACAGGCAGCACAGGCCCATGGACTGGGCTTCCATCAGAACGTTTGGAAGGCCGTCGCGGTCGCCGGATTTCGCGAGTTTGGACGGCAGGGTGAAGAGATCAGCCTCGGTGCAGGCCTTGATCACCTCTTCGCGCGGTTGTGCGCCCTTCCAGATGATGCGGTCCGAAAGCCCAAGCTTTTCGCCAAGCTGTTGCAATTGATCGGAAAGCTCCCCGCCGCCGATGTGTACGAATTGCCAGTTAAGGTCACTTGGCAACTGCGCAAACGCGTGCAGCAGGTCGTCATAGCCCTTCTTCTCGACGGCACGTCCGACCGACAGGATCCGGACTGGCTCTCCTGAGCCGTCGCGGGCGGACGGGGTTTCGCGCGGCATCGGGAAGCCGGTGAAATCAAGACCATGATAGACAAGTTCGACCTTTTCTGGCGCTGCCGAAAGGCCTTTCAGGTGCGCAGTGTTGACGCCTGTACAGGTGACGCCCCAGGCCGCGTCGTCCAGCTTTGTCCGAAGATCCCATTCGGGGCTCGTCCAGATATCCTTGGCGTGGGCCGAGAAGGACCATCCGCGGCCCGACAGGTGCGCGGCATAGCGCGCAACCGAGCAGGGCGTATGCAGGTAGTGTGTGTGGATCCAGGAAATGTCATCGGGCAACTCATGCGCAAAAACGCATCCCTGTGCCCACCGCCGCTGGCGGCCGGCGTTTTGCTCTTGCGCAAAATCTGCATCGAAAAGCGCCTTGGCCGCGGCATGGGTCGGCTGGCCTTCGGCCCAGCGTTTTGCTCTGGCAACACGCGCAGGATCGTCCTTGACGTATTCGGGTAGGTAAAGCACTTCGGCAGAGATTTGCCGGTGCAACTCGTGGATGAACGGATCATAGGGCTTTCGAAGCGCTACGATCAGGATCGGGATGCCACGCCGTTCTAGCCCCAGGATTTCCTGGGCGATGAAGGTTTCGGAAAGGCGCGGATAGCCTTTGACCACGACGGCGATGCGGGACATGGAAATTCTCTTGTGATTGGTCGTGTTGGGCTTGGGCCCGGGAGTGGCGCCCTAGAAGTTGACGAGCTTTTGCGCAGATTGGCCCGGCCGGTTTTCCTCGAAGATTTCGCCGACACGTTCCTCGATAAGTTCTAGGCCGCCAAGCAGGTTTTCGACGCCGGCAGCAGATGGACGCGGTGCGTTCGGCAGTGCCACCAGTGCTTCCGTCATCAGGTCCGGGTCGGGATAGGCGTCGATGGGCAGGACACTAAGCAGGCCGCTTGATTCAGCGCGCGCAGCCCGAATCGCTTGTTCGCGGCGTGGCACGATGCGCGGCACCATCAATGTCGGTTTGTCGAACGAAAGGATCTCGCAGAATGTATTGTAGCCGCCCATGCCAACAATCGCCGTGGCATTGGCCAGGTAAGGCTCGATCTGCGGCGTGAAGCGGATGATTTCAACATCGCGCAAGTGTTCGGCGCGATCAACGAATTGTGCAACCGAAGCTGCAGGCATGAATGGTCCGAGAATGATCAGCGCGGGAAACAGCGGGTGCTTGCGCGCTTCATACGCACGCATGACCCAGTCCACCATCTCTACGCCATCGCCGCCGCCGCCTGGCGTCACCAGAATATAGGGCTCTTCTCCGAATGGGGAGGGTTTGAGAACCGTCTCGGCGCCTTCAGGAAGGCTGCGGCGCAAATAGCCGGTGTAGCGCAACTTTTCCTCAATGCCTTCCGGGAGGTCGATACCCTCCACGGGGTTGCAGATGCCCTCGGGACCGTAGACCCAGATCTCGTCATAGAGCGACTGCAGCGCAGGATAGACGTTCTTGCGTTCCCATTCGTTGCGCAGGATTTCCGGATCGTCCATGACGTCGCGCAGGCCGAGGACAAGGCGTGTATCCGTGTCCTTCAGTGCCTCGAGCGTCGGGACAACTTCGCCACGCAGACCCAATGGCTCCTTGTCGACAATGAAAATGTCAGGATCAAAGACTTTTGCGGTGTGCTCGATGATGGAGGAGCGAATCGCCAAGGTATGGTCGATGTTCAAATGCAGGGAAAGCGGGGTGTATTCGCCGTCACGCAGCTTGATCACGCCTGGAATCCGAACGAAATCCACGCGCGACCTGAATTCGAAACTGCCAATGATCGGTGATCCGGATAGAATCAGAACCGACAGGTCATCGAAACTCCCGACGAGCGAATGAGCGATCGCGCGGCAACGGCGGAGATGACCCAGCCCGAACGAATCGTGACTGTAGATCAAGATTTTCGGTGAATTCGACCGCATACTTCCCCATTCGTTGCGCCGATCCGGCTCGCGGTTTTGACACCTGCACTTGGCAGGCCCTCGGTCGGGTCCTACTTGTAACTGACCTGATCTTTGGCTTGAAGTTCAAACATCAGTGGCACATCCCCTGCGAGGGGTAATATACTAAAAATCCGACAGGTGCACGACGTTGGTGCGGGTCAATCTGGATGGGGTAATGGAAAAAAGCCTTTTTAGCTTCATTTGGAAGTTTAGCGCCAAGCAACAGATTTTCATCCTTCTCGTCACCGTGCTTTCCTATCCGGTAAGCTATGTGCTCCTGGAACTGCCCAAGCTGATTGTCAATGACGCAGTGCAAGGCGATGATTTTCCACGAGATGTGTTGGGCTTTGAGTTCGACCAGATTTCCTACCTGTTGCTGCTGTGTGTCGGTTTTCTCGGACTCGTCGTCCTGTCCAACGGTCTGAAGCTCTACATCAACGTCTATAAGGGGCGTCTGGGTGAGCGCATGCTGCGGCGGCTGCGTTTCGAACTTTTTCAGCGGGTCCTTCGGTTTCGCTTGCCGCATTTCCGGAAGGTGAGTTCCGGCGAGATAATCCCGATGATTACGTCCGAGGTTGAGGACGTCGGCGGTTTCATTGGTGAGGCTTTCGCTCTGCCGGCCTATCAGGGCGGCATGCTGGTGGTGCAGCTCGGCTTTATCTTCATGCAGGATCCGCTTCTGGGCCTCGCTGCCATCTCCTCTTACCCAGTTCAGGGCTATGTGATCCCCAAGTTGCAGCGCAAGGTGATCTTGCTGTCGCGCCGGCGGGTGAAGAACGTTCGCCTGATCGCAGACAAGGTTGGCGAGAGTATTTCCGGAGTGCCGGAGATCCACGCAAACGATGCTGCTGCCTGGCATTCGGCGGATCTTTCGGACCGACTCTACGAGAACTTCAAGATCCGCTACGAGATCTTCAATCGCAAATATTTCATCAAGTTTCTCAATAACTTCATGAATCAGCTAACGCCGTTCTTCTTCTACCTGATCGGCGGCTACCTCGTCATTGAAGGCAATTTGAGCATTGGTGCGCTGCTGGCTGTTATCGCCGCCTACAAGGACCTGGCAGGCCCCTGGAAGGAACTTTTGGCTTACTACCAACTCGTCGCCGACGTGGACGTGAAATATCAGACCGTCGTCGAAAACTTTGACCCGGCGGATATTTACCCGGTCGAGCGTCTGACCGCCGATGAGAGCGTCGAGCTGACGGGTGACCTGGAAATGTCGGGTGTAAGCTTCTCTGGCGGCGCCGCTGGTCAGGAGGTAACGGATATCAATTTAAAGGTTCCCGAGGGTGCCGCCTTTGCAATTGTCGGACCTGATGGCTCAGGCCGCTCCGAGGTGTTGCAGCTGGCAGCTGGACTTGTCAGCCCGGCCTCCGGAACCGTGAAGATTGGAACACGGGATCTGGACAAACTCACCGCCTCCACTTTGGGTCGCGAGATCGCCTACGTCGGCGGCGCTGTGCACATCTGGACGGGGACGATCCGGGACAACCTGTACTATGGTCTCCGCCACAGACCACTTGAGCAGCTTGAGCGGGAAGGAACCGCGCTTAGGGACTACAAACGACGGCTAGCCGAAGCTGCAGAGACCAAGAACCCGACCTATGACCTAGCCGCTGTCTGGGATGATTTCTCCGCCGCAGGTGTCGAGAATATGCAGGGGTTGGATGCACGCGCCCTCGACCTTCTGAAGGCGGTCTCTCTGGAATCCGACATCTATCGTCTCGGTCTGCAGTCTCGCTTTGATCCTGCGATGAACGACGTTTTTGCTGGTCGTATTCTTGCGGTGCGCAGGAAACTTGCTGCGCGTATTGCCGGGGATCCCGAAATTGCGGGCCTCGTCGAGCTTTGGGATATCTCAAAATTCAACGCCAGTGCGAGCCTTGCTGAGAACCTCTTCTTTGCCGTGCCTTCCGATCCCGAGATCAGCATGGAAAATGTGCCCGAGCTGCCCGAGGTCCGCGCGTTTCTGAAGGAAACCGGGCTTGACGGAAAGCTCCGCGAAATCGGCTTGAAGATTGCGGAAACCATGGTCGAGCTGTTTGCCAATGTCAGCGGCGACAGCGGCTTGCTGGGGAACTACTCGTTCATCACGCAGGACGATCTGCCCGAATTTGATCGGATCACACGTGTCGCGCGCTCCGAGCAGCAAAGGCCGGGACTGACCCAGGCCGATCAGGACCGCTTGATTGCGCTGGCGTTCAAATTGGTTCCCGCGCGACATCGTCTTGGCGTCATGGACGATGCCATGAAGGAGGCCGTGGTCGCGGCCCGCGCCACATTCCACAAGAAGGTGGTGGCGACTGGCGACAGTTTTGTTGCCATCGATCCGGAGCTTTATCTCCCGCCGCTGACTATCGAGGACAATCTTCTCTTCGGTCGCCCGCGTGTCGACCGGCGGGACGCCCGTCAGCGCATTGATGCGGTGATCCGCACCATCGTCGAAGAGACCGGTCTGCGCGAGCCCATCGTCTTTGCCGGCTTTGATTATCACGTCGGGGTCTCAGGCTCGCGCCTGTCTGCGGGACAACGCAGGCGACTGGCCCTTGTCCGCGCGCTTTTGAAAAATGCCAAGCTCACTATTCTGGACGATATTGCCACAGGTGTTGGTGAAGAAGACCAGGCGTTGCGCGTAACCCTGCAAGAAATTCTCAAGGGAAGAACCTTTTTGTTTGGTGCGCCTAACGCAGCGGCGGCCAGCGAATTTCAAAGGAAATTGGTTTTGGAACAAGGGCGTATGTCCCAAGATGGCGATGAGCATGCTTGAGGCAGGGCGAACAAGGTGCTTTTCTGCACTTGGGCGTTTTCTAAACGATCGCCGGGGCAAGATTGCCGGAAACGGCGAAGGAGGTAACTGTGTCTTTGGAAACTGAAGTCGAGGCCCTGAGAAAGGTGCCCCTGTTCCGCGGAATCGACGAAACCAAGCTCCGACTGCTTGCCTTCATCTCCGACCGTATGGAGTACAAGGCTGGTGAGCGGATGTGTACACAAGGGGAGGAAGGCGACAGCGCATTCATCCTCTTGAAGGGCGCTGCCAATGTGATCGTCAACACGCCTGACGGTGAGAAGGTCGTGGCACAGGCGAAAGAAAACTCGATCGTGGGGGAAATCGCTATTTTGTGCGATGTTCCAAGGACAGCAACCTTGATCGCTGCATCCGATATGGATGTCCTTACGGTATCGAAGGACGATTTCCTGAAATTGCTCAAGGAGTTTCCTGAGATGTCGCTGGAGGTCATGAGAACCTTGGCACTGCGACTTGAGCGCACGACACGTGATCTTGCTGCCGCCCGCTCGGACGCCGCGGCTTAAGGAGAGACGGATTGGCGACAGAATTTTCGCTTCGCTGCTGGGGCGCCAGGGGGTCAACACCGACACCGGGCGCAAGCACCTTGCGCTATGGCGGGGAGACAATCTGCCTGGAAATTCGCGCCGGAGATGCGCTGCTTCTGGTGGATTGTGGTTCTGGCGCACGAAACCTCGGCATGGATCTCTGCCGTGAGATGCCGCGTGAGTTCGACCTGCTTTTCACCCACACGCATCTCGATCACATCTGTGGCTTGCCGTTTTTCAAGCCCGCTTACGATGAGCGCTTCAAGGTTCGCGCATGGGCTGGGCATTTTCAGGACGAGACCAGTCTGGCTGACATCGTCAGCCGCATCATGTCGCCGCCGATTTTCCCGGTTGCCGCGAAGACGCTGAAAGCTGTCGAATTCAAGTCCTTTACCGCAGGCGATACCCTGGAGCGGGATGGCGAGCTCGTGATCCGCACAGTGAAGCTGAACCACCCGGGCGGCGCTTGCGGATATCGTTTTGAATATCGGGGTAAGTCCATCGCGGTCATCACCGATCACGAGCACGGCAACTCAGAAATTGATGCCAGCGTCAGGAGCTTTGTCGAAGGCGTCGATTACATGATCTACGACGCGATGTTCACGGACGAGGAATATCCGACCTACGAGGGATGGGGCCATTCAACATGGCAGAAAGCGCTGGAACTTGCCGGACAAGCGAATGTGAAAGTTCCCGTGTTGATTCATCACGATCCGCGCCGCAGTGATGATGAGCTCGATGAGATCGCGCGAGCTGCCGAAGCGATCCATCCCGGCACGCTCATTGCCAAGGAAGGCATGCTGATCGTTCCCTGACGGGCTTTGATTTTTTCTCGGAAGAGGCTGTCTTGGCGAGTCTGATCACGCCCCATCACAAAGCGCTAGCCTCGGTTGCGCCTGGCTCGTAGATCCATCAGCATGGCCAGCAAGCAGCAAATACGGTGAGGAATAGATGGCGCGTTTGGGTGGTTGGATCCGCTATATACTTCAGGGAGGACCGCCGGAAAGCGGACTGCCTACCCGGGTGCGGGAGGAAATCCATCAGCGCGAAATCGCTTCGGAGCGTCTGATCGGTTGGGTACAGCTGGTGATAGTGCTGTTTTTCTCGGCGCTCTATGCAATCGCACCCAAGGCGGAAGGCAGCAGTGGCTTCAATTTCGTGCCTGTTGCGCTGGGCGGTTACTTCCTTTTCACAGTCGCCCGTCTCGCGTTGTCCTACCGGGTTGAGCTGCCCAAGTGGCTGCTGCTCCTGTCGATCGCAGTTGATATGGCGCTGCTCGTCGGTCTGATCTTTTCCTTCCATATTCAATATGGCCAGCACCCGACCTTCTATCTGAAGGCCCCGACGCTGATGTATGTCTTCATTTTCATCGCGCTGCGTGCCTTGCGGTTTGATCCGCGGTTTGTCCTTACAACCGGCGTTGTCGCGGTTGCAGGTTGGCTCGGACTCGTCGCCTATGCGGTGCTGGCCGACATGGATCACATGCGCGTGACCCGCAATTATGTTGACTACCTGACGGGCAACACGATCCTGATCGGCGCCGAACTCGATAAGACGATGGTCATCTTGATGGTCACGGTCGTCTTGAGTGCAGCCCTTTACCGCGGCCGGGTGATGCTTTTCGAAGCGACGCGTGACCAGGCTGCCGCGACCGACCTGCGCCGCTTCTTCGCGCCTGAGGTCGCAGCCTCCATCACGACGTCCGAAGCCGCATTGATTGCCGGGCAGGGGAGCGTTCGAAATGCTGCGATCCTTTATCTCGACATTCGCTCTTTCACAGCGACCGCCAGTACACTGCCGCCTGAAAAGGTCATGGCGGTGCTAGCAGCCTACCAGGGGCTCGCGCTCGAGATTATCAAGGATGAGGGCGGCCGGGTCGACAAGTTCCTGGGCGACGGCATTCTTGCGACCTTCGGCGCTTTGATGCCGTCTTCGACCTATGCAGCCGATGCGGTGCGCACCGCACGGCGCCTGGCCACAGAGATCTCCGCGGAGCAATCGCGCTTCACAGAAGCGGGTTGGCCGGATTCTCTGCGCGTCGGCACAGCTGTCGCAGCCGGATCGATTATGGTTGGAACCGTTGGTAGTACCGACAGACTGGAGTTCACCGTCATCGGGGATCCAGTGAACCGTGCTGCGAAGCTGGAAGACGCCAACAAGCATCAGCAAAGTGCTGCCCTGACCGATAGCAAGACCTATGCCCTCGCGCGAGAGCAGGGGTATGTCGGACCGGAGGTCGAGCAGCGACCGGCTGTCTTGATTTCGGGCCTCGGCAATCCGATAGATCTCGCGGTGCTCGCATGAGTCCGCCAGACGGCGCACGGCTGTGACTGTCCGAGCTCTCCCTTAATGGCATCAGCCTCTTGACCGAAAGCGTCTTTGGGTTCATTTTTGAATTTTATATTGACGTAATAGTCAATTTATCAATGAAAACTGTTTAAAAACAATAGTTTGAATTATAAATTGGCCTGGAGGGAAGATGCAACTGAATCAAACGATCGCCGCCGTTGTCACGGGGGGCGCGTCTGGATTGGGCGCGGCGACCGCCCACATGTTGGCCCGCGAAGGCGTAAGGGTCACGATTTTCGATCGGGACAAGGAGCAGGGCGAGGCCACTGCTGAAGAAATCGGTGGTCTCTTCGCGGAAGTTGACGTTACGGATCAGGAAAGTGTCGAAAAAGGCTTTGCGGCCGCCCGCCATGCCCACGGCGTGGAGCGCATTCTTGTCAACTGTGCCGGCATCGCACCTGTCGCGAAGACCGTATCACGTGGTGAGCCACATCCAATGGACATGTTCGAGAAGGTGATC
Organism: Labrenzia sp. CE80; assembly: GCF_009650605.1. Taxonomy (NCBI): domain Bacteria; kingdom Pseudomonadati; phylum Pseudomonadota; class Alphaproteobacteria; order Hyphomicrobiales; family Stappiaceae; genus Labrenzia; species Labrenzia sp. CE80. The sequence continues at coordinate 2,108,140 of NZ_WAJT01000001.1, read as the reverse complement.
GCGGTCAACCTTGTCGGATCCTTCCGCTGTACCTCGCTGGCAGCCTCGTCCATGGCGGCGCAGGAGCCAATCAATGAGGACGGGGCACGTGGGGTGATTATCACGACCGCATCCGTGGCAGCCTTTGACGGTCAGGTCGGTCAGGTGGCCTATGCTGCATCCAAGGCGGGCATTGCCGGAATGACCTTGCCCATTGCGCGCGACCTGTCCCAATCCGGCATAAGGGTTATGACTATCGCGCCCGGCATCTTCGAAACGCCGATGCTGCTGGGCCTCTCCCAGGAGGTTCAGGACAGTCTTGGCAAACAGGTGCCGTTTCCCTCGCGCCTCGGTCGGGCTACGGAATATGCTCAGCTTGTCAAATCTATCTGTGAGAATGAGATGCTCAACGGCGAAACCATCCGCCTCGACGGCGCGATCCGCATGGCACCGCGATAAGCACTAAAAAGGCGGCCGGAAATGTTCTCCAGTCGCCTTTTTAGGCGTTTCAAACGATCTCTGCAGATCAAGTCCGTGCATTTACTCGCGAACCATTTGTTGTTGCGGTTTTCAACGCATACAAACTCACGCGATGATCAAGGCACCAAGATAGCGCTGCCTGTTGTTTTCCCGGCCTCCAGGTCCTGGTGCGCAGTCACGACGTCTTCGAGTCTGTATTCTGCGCTTGGGTCTGAGCCGATTCCAGCTGCCAGATGATGGACAACCCGGTCGGCTGCCTTTCGGTAGCGGGCAATGTCCGAAATATAGAACATAACACTGGGGCGTGCGAAGGCCACTGCGCGAGGAGCCGCGACTTCCTTGGCTATATTGTCTGGCAAAGGCCCAGTGATCTGGCCAATGTTCACAATCATGCCGAAGGGGCGGACGCAGTCCAGAACACGCAGGAAATTGGGACCTGCAAGTCCTTCATATGCGACATCGACGCCTTTCCCATCGGTCAGGCGATGAATCTCGGCTGAGAGGTCGGTTTCTCGCCCGACAATGACATGATCTGCACCGAGCCGTTTTGCGACTGCGGCTTTGTACGGGCCGCTGACGGCGCCAATCACTGTTGCCCCAAAGTGCTTGCCCCAGCGCACCAGCATGGACCCTAGTCCCCCTGCTGCAGATTGAACAAACATCACAGTGTCTTCACCCACGGGATAAACATCCTTGAGCAGCATGTAGGTCGTTAGTCCTTTCAGCATGGAGGCAGCGGCTCGCTTGCTGCTCACTGTGTCGGGAAGTCGGATCGCCTGTTCTGCGGCCAAGAGCCTGATTGTTGCATAAGAACCTGAGGGCGCGCCGACATAAGCGATGCGGTCGCCAACTTTTAGGTCCTCCACACCCTCGCCGATTGCTTCAATGACGCCAGCGGCCTCCATACCCAACGTCACTGGATAGGCTGGAAGCGGATAAAGGCCTGAGCGCTGATAGATGTCGACATAGTTTAGACCGATGGCCTCGTGGCGCAGACGAAGGAAGCCTGGTCCAGGCGCTCCGACTTCCTGGCGCTCAATCCTGAAATTTTCGGCGGGCCCGGGCTCGGGCAATGTGATGACTGTGCTCACTGTCTTTCTCCTTTGACTGGACAGGAGCATCGCGCATGTTAATCTGATTGAAAATCATATAAAAATTTCCATTTAATGTGAAAAAATTAACGGATATGGACTGGGAAAATCTCCATATATTCGCCCTTCTGGCCCGTCATGGCACCCTGTCTGCTGCGGGCAGGGCAGCTGGTGTGGAACATGCGACGGTATCCCGCAGGGTCGCAAATCTCGAGCGCGAACTGGGGCTTAAGCTTGTTGATCGTAGGGGGCGGTATATGTCGCTCACGGCAGAGGGGGAACGCATTGCAGCGATTGCTGCACGTATTGAAACCGAGGCACTATCAGTTGAGCGCATTGCTGTTGGTGGCAGGTCTTCTATTGCTGGTGAAGTGGTGATCAGCGCGCCGCCGGGATACGTCCAAAAGGTACTGGGCAGGCAATTGGCTAGTCTGGCGCTTGCCCATCCGGCTCTATGCGTGACTGTTCTTGGCGAAACGCAAGAGATCTCGCTGGCGCGCCGGGAGGCGGATATTGCCATTCGATTGAACCGCCCGGTTGTGGGTGATCTGTCGATAACAAAAATCGATGAGATAGAGTTTTCTTTTTACGCCGCTGAGGGCTACGTCGAAAGAACCGCCAAAGAGAACTGGCGGTTCGTTGGGTATGATCATGCGATGGACAACGCTCCGCAACAGCGCAAGCTGATTGAATTTGCTGCAGGCAGGCCGTTCGGATTTCGTGCGTCCGCGCTCGACCTGCAGCTCCATGCGGTGTCAGCCGGCGTTGGCATTGGTTTCCTGCCGAATTTCATGGGAGCCTCTGCGGCGGGGCTCGTGCCATTGATTGGACCAAAGGTTCACTTCAAGCGCGAGGTCTGGCTCGTCGTTCATCCCGATATCCGGCAAGCACCCGCGATCAGAGCCACAGTCAACGCGCTTGCCGGGTAGGTTGGAAACTCCTCAAAGCGTCCTGGCCAGGCGCAATCCGTCATAGACGGCCGCGTGGGTGTTGCGGGCTGCCACCGCGTCGCCGATGCGGAACAGCTGATAGCTGCCGTCGGGGTTCGATGAAACCGTCTGAGCCGCGCTGTCTATGAGGGATTGGTAGTCCACTTCTCCCAGGTTCGACGCGCCGGGCCTCAGCTCAAAATAGAGCTCATCCAGCGGCCGTGTGCCGTGATTGACCACGATCTGGTCGAGGCGTCTTTGCCTCGTGAAGTCGCCGTAATCACTACCAACTTCGGCCAGAAGTTCGTTGCCGTCACGACTTGCCGACCGAAGCCGCCAGGTCACTGTGAATGTCGTGTCGAGCTTTTGCAGGGACCGCATGTAGGGGACAAGGTTCATCGCCATGACTTCTGGGGCGAAGGAGCGGTCCGGTGTCATGATTTCCACCTTTGCGCCGGTTGCTGCGATTTTCTCCGCCGCCATAAGGCCAGAGTGATCGCCTGCGTCGTCATAGACCAGGACATTCGACCCCGGCTTGACGTCGCCCGAGAGGATATCCCAGGCCGAAACGACCAGCTCATTGCCGGACTGGAGCACTTCGGTATGCGGCAGACCTCCGGTCGCGATGACGATCACATCCGGATCGTCTTCGAGAGCGGTAGATGCATCAACGAAGCTGTTGAAGCGAAATGTGACCCCGAGGCGTGTGCACTCCTGAAAACGCCAGTCGATGATGGAGATCATCTCGCGGCGCCTTTCGCTCAGCGACGTCAGGCGGATCTGGCCGCCGGGGTTGTTGGCAGCTTCATGAACAATGACGTCGTGACCACGTTCGGCTGAAACGCGTGCGGCTTCCAGGCCCGCAGGCCCGGCGCCGATGATGACAACGCGTTTCGGCGTCTCCGACCTGGCAATTTGATGCGGCTGCTGCAATTCGCGTCCGGTCGACGGATTGTGAATGCAGTAGGCGGCACCGCCCTGATAGATGCGATCGAGGCAGTAGTTTGCACCGACACAGGGCCGGATTCGTTCCTCTTCTCCCGCCAGGATCTTGGCGACAATATGCGGATCGGTCATATGCGCCCGGGTCATGCCGACCATGTCGAGCTTGCCGCTGGCGATCGCGTGACGCGCGGTGGCAACATCGGGGATCTTGGCCGCGTGGAACGTCGGGAACTTTGTTGCCGCGCGTATCTCGCCTGCGAAATCAAGATGCGGCGCATTGCGCATGCCCTGAACGGGGATGACGTCGGTCAATCCGGGGTCGGTATCGATGTGCCCCCGGATGATGTTGAGGAAATCCACCAACCCGCTGTTCTTCAGCTTGTGGGAGATCTCCATACCGTCTTCCTTGGTGAGGCCGCCGGGCAGATCCTCGTCCCCCGAATACCGGATGCCAACGATGAATTCGGTCCCGACACGCTCCCGAATCGCCCGCAGGATGTCGAATGTAAACCGCATCCGGTTGTCGAGGTCGCCGCCATAGGGCCCGTCGAGATTGTTGGTCAGCGGGGACGCAAATTGTTCGACCAGATGGCCGTAGGATTCCAGCTCGATCCCGTCCAGCCCAGCTGCTTTCATGCGCTCTGCAGCATCGGCATAGTCCGTGATGATCCGCGCGATATCCCAGTCTTCAGCCTGTTTGGGAAAGGCCCGGTGCGCTGGCTCACGCTCGTGGCCCGCCGAAATGACCGGCAGCCAGTCGGCCTTGTCCCAACGGGTCCGCCGGCCCAGATGGGACAGCTGGATCATGACCGCCGCGCCGTGATCGTGGCACTCGTCGGTGAGTTTCTTCATCCAACCGACGACTTCGTCTTTCCAGGCCAGGATATTGTTGAAGACCGGAGGACTGTCCCTCGAAACGGATGCCGAGCCCGCGGTCATAGTTAGCGCGACACCTGCCTTTGCCCGTTCCACGTGATAGGCGCGATAGGTGTCCTTGGGCATGCCGTCTTCCGGATAGGCAGGCTCGTGGGACGTGATCATCACCCGGTTGCGCAACGTCAAATGCTTGAGCTGGAACGGCTGGAGGAGGGGATCGCTGGACATGTGGGCCTCGGCTTCGGCTAAAGACATCCAAAGTAAAATTGAAAATATACATGACTGTCAAGTTTATGGTCATTAATGTCGGTTTTGTTGCGTCGTGCGGCGGAAATCGTCTATAGAAAGCACTATGGATATCGAAGACAGCGGGCCGGTCGCAGCAAAAGGCGCGGCCACCAAGGACGCAGGCTGGCGTGGCTCGCGGGAGCTCTGGCTGAAGGCCGCGCTGTCTGCGCTGATGGAAGGCGGCGTGGATGCCGTGAAAATTCAGCCGCTGGCGAGCCAGCTCAACCTCTCGCGCACCAGCTTCTACTGGTTCTTTGAAAATCGGACGTCGTTGCTGGCAGCTTTGCTCGATCACTGGGACGGCAAAAACACGACGGCGCTGGTCAAGGCAAGCGAGGCTTACGCGGAGACGCCAGCCGAGGGCATACTCAACGTGATTCACTGCTTTTTGGAGCAGGAGGCCTTTGATCCAAAGCTCGAATTTGCGGTCCGTGGCTGGGCACTGCAGTCAGATGAGGTGATGTCGCGAGTCAACAGCACCGACGAACTGCGTCTTGTTGCACTCGTTCGCCTGTTGCAGCGGCAAGGCTTTGAGGAGGCGGAAGCCGACGCTCGGGCGCGCACGGTATATCTCACTCAGATCGGATATATTTCGATGCAGGTGCGCGAGCCGATGCAGGAACGCATGGCGCGCGTTCCCGCCTATGTACGCATTTTCTGTGGTGAGGCCGCAACCGGTTCCGAACTCGCCCGTTTCCGCTCGCGTCTCGGCCTGGAAGCGACGTAAGCCCCTGCTAGAGCTTTGACAGAAGCGCTGGCGTCGGCCAGGCGTCGGCGGGCATGCCGAGTTGCTTTTGAACGTTCTGCACCGCGTCGCGGGTCTTGCTGCCGAGGATGCCATCCACCTTGCCGACGTCGTATCCCATCGACTTGAGCTTGGTCTGAAGCTGTTTCATCTGGGCATCCGACAGCCCCTTGTCCGGGCTTCCCGCATCATAACGCGGCGCGCCTGCAAGGCGCGTGGCAAAATAGGCCGCGGATGTCGTGTAAATGAACGACTGGTTCCATTCCAGATAGATGTCGTAGTTCGGATAGGCGAGGAACTTTGGTCCCTTGCGTCCCTGTGGCAGGATCAGCGAGGCCGGAAGGTTCGAAATCTTGCCGCTCCGGGCCTTGACGCCCATGCGGGCCCAGTCACTGCCGTTCTTGCGCTTGCCTAGTCCGGTCGTTTCCCAAGCGAAGTTCGATGGTACGGTGACCTCCTGCAGCCAAGGCTGTCCTCGTTGCCACCCCAGGTTCTGGATGAATGCTGCCGCAGTCAAAATCGCGTCGGATGAGCTGGCCTTCAGGTTGACGTGGCCATCTCCATCCCCATCCTTGCCGAACTTGATGATGTCTTCGGGCAGCATTTGAACCTGACCGATTTCACCAGCCCAGGCGCCGGTCATGGTCCGTGGGTCCAGATCGCCGTTCTGCACCATGTGGATGGCAGCAATCAGCTGCGGCCGAAAGAGCTCCGGGCGGCGGCAATCGTGGGCGAGCGTTGCCAGGGCGTTGACCGTGTTGAAGTCGCCCTGCACGGCGCCAAAGTCTGTTTCCAGGGCCCAAAAGGCCGTGATGACCGGTGCAGGTACGCCATAGTCGCTCTCGGCGCGGCTGAAGACACCGCCGAACTGTTTCATTCTGGTTGCGCCGTTTTTCATGCGGTAGCCGGAAATGGCGCGCTTGGAAAACGTCAGGAAGTCGAGCTTGAAAACGCCTTGAGCCCGGTCTCGCGAGAGAACTTTGCGATCAATCTGCGCGTTGGCAAGCGTCCGGTCGGCAGCGCGGGCGGAAAGGCCCATGGAAACGGCCTCCTGCTTGACGCCAGCCAGGAATTGACGGAAATCGCCGCCACACTGTGCGGCATGAGCCGCCGGTGCGGTCGCTGCGAGGACGAGGGCGGTGATCGGAGCGAACAATCTGGCGCGGGTCATGAAATCTCTCTGGTCAAAGGAAAATGCAGTGGCGACAATAAATGCGGCAAGCATATGGCCCCTAGTTGACGGTGACACGTCACTAAGGTCAACCGTCTTGCACACCTTCTCCACCAACTGGGGTGGTCCGTAGTCCAACCTATCTGATTTGATCGCCGGGTTGCGGCTAGCGGTAGATCAGCGTCGGCAACCACATGGACAGGGCCGGGACGAAAGTAACCAGCAGCAAAACCAGAACGAGCGGCACCAGGAACGGCATAGTGGCGGAAAGACAGCGTTCGAAGGGTATCTTCGACACGCGGGACAGCACGTAGAGCACCATGCCGACCGGAGGCGTCAGCAGGCCGATCATTAGGTTCAAGACCATGACGACGCCGAAATGTACCGGGTCTACGCCCACATGGGTGACGATCGGAAGCAGCACCGGAACAAGGATCGTGATCGCGGCAACCGTCTCCAGGAAACAGCCGACGACGATCAGGATCACGTTGATTAGTGCCAGAACGATGATCGGGTTCTCCGACACCTGAAGGATGAGGCCTGCGAACTGTTCTGTCACCCGGTTCGACGTCAAGATCCAGGCGAAGATCGAAGCGCCCGCGACGATGAAGAGCACCACGGATGTGGTCTCGATGGTGTCGAAAGAGACCCGGAGGAAGCGTTTCAGGGTCAATGTCCGGTAGACGATGACGCCCAGGAACAACGCCCATGCACAGGCGGCGATTGCAGCTTCGGTCGGTGTAAAGACGCCGAACAAGATACCGCCAACGATAATGACCGGCGTGAGCAGAGACAGAAAAGCCTGCTTGAAGGTGACGCCAAGCACGTTCCAGTGAAATGCCTGGTCCCGGGGGTAATTGCGGCTACGGGCATACCACGCGACCATGATCATCAGAGCGACAGCCATCAGCAGGCCCGGAATGAAACCGGCCGCGAATAATTGGCCGATAGATGCACCTGCCATGACGCCATAGATCACCATGGGCAAGGACGGGGGAATGATCGGTCCGATGGTCGAGGAGGCCGCGGTGATGCCGACGGCGAATCCGGGATCATATTTCGCATCGCGCATGGCCTTGATCTCGATGGCTCCGAGACCACCGGCATCAGCGACAGCAGCGCCGGACATCCCGGCGAAGATAACCGATGCACCGATGTTCACATGACCAAGCCCGCCTCGCATCCAGCCGATCATGGCCCGTGCGAAGGCGAAGATCCGGTTGGTGATGCCGGCCGTGTTCATGAGGTTGCCGGCCAAAATGAAAAAGGGCACCGCCAGGAGTGCAAAACTGTCGACGCCATTGATCATCCGGTGAACGACGACGACATCGGGAACCTGGCCCGTTACCAGAATGAAGGCGAGGGACGATCCGGCGAGGGCGATGCCAACGGGCACGCCCACGATGATAAGGCCGAACAACAGGCCAAAAAGCATGAGAAGCGCCATGCGTTCACTCCGATCCGGTTGCAAGTTCGTCCGGTTGCTCCGGATCGATCAGGTGGCTGGTGCCCGTGCGCAGGTGTTTGATGAGAATCCAGATGGCCAGAAGGCACATGCAGGCAAAGCAGATGGAAACGCCCCAGTAGACATAGGACTTGCTGACTTCAATTGAGACCATTTTCTGCCGTGTTCGCT